>NZ_CP041166.1:1200000-1558121 GCF_009258045.1 Sulfurimonas xiamenensis | reverse complement strand
GACACAATTCTTGAAAAAGATACAAAAATTCTCAGCTATTAAAATAAAACTACAAGATGAGCATACCTGCTCATCAAACTCTTTTACATATTATAAAAATTCTTAGATATTTTTTCATTTTAAATTGGTGTTTATTACAAAAAAAACTAAAAGATTGAAAATAGTTAAAATAAGTGGTTGGAAGTAATAAGTGATGGTGCTCACAACTGGACTCGAACCAGTGACTTTTACCTTGTCGAGGTAACACTCTACCAACTGAGTTATGCGAGCAAGAGCGAAATTTTACCAAAAAATACTTAAAGTAAATTTTCTATTTTAAGTTCTTCGAAAAGTTATTTAAAAATTTTATTGATATAGTATATTTACTTTTAATTTATGTTTATTAAGTGTATAATTTCATTCATAATTAAAAAGTAGCATAAGGTAAGTTATGAACTTAAAAGAGTTAGAAGAGATAGGTTTAAAAAATGTTGGTAAAGTTTATCATAACCTTAGTTATGATGAATTAATTCACCATGAGATGGAAAATAAAGAGTGTACTTTTACAAAAAAAGGTGCAAGTGCCGTTGATACGGGTATCTTTACTGGTCGTAGCCCAAAAGACAAATATTTTGTAGATCGTTACCCATCAAATCAATACATAGCATGGGGCGATGTTAACCAAAAAATAAGCGAAGAGATTTTTAATGAACTTTTGGAACTTTCAAGAGAGCAGCTCTCAGGTAAAGATTTGTATGTAACCGATGTGTATAGCGGTGCAAGTGAAGCTTCTAAAAAATCAATCCGTTTTATAACTGAAATAGCATGGCAGTCTCATTTTGTTAAAAATATGTTTATTCGTCCCACTGAAACTGAGTTGGAGAGTTTTAAACCGCAGTTTACAGTATTAAGCGCTTGCAAGGCTGTTAATGAAAGATGGAAAGAGCATGGATTGAACTCTGAAGTGTTTGTACTTTTTGACATTGAAAATAATATGGCAATTATTGGTGGTACATGGTATGGCGGTGAGTTGAAAAAAGGAATTTTTTCAATGATGAATTATTGGCTGCCGCTTGAAGGCAAACTCTCTATGCACTGTTCTGCAAATGTTGGAGAGCGTGGTGATACTGCACTTTTCTTCGGTCTTAGCGGAACAGGGAAAACTACTCTCTCTACCGATCCGCATAGAAGACTTATCGGCGATGATGAGCATGGTTGGGATAATGACGGTGTGTTTAATTTTGAAGGCGGATGTTACGCCAAGGTTATTAACCTTGATGGAAAAAGTGAGCCTGAAATTTATAATGCTATAAAGCCTGGCGCGCTTCTTGAAAATATCGTAATGGATGAGGAGGGTGAAGTAGATTATGAAGATTCAAGTAAAACTGAAAATACCCGCGTCTCTTACCCGATAGAACATATTCCAAATCATGAATCTTCTTTATGTGCCGGGCATCCGGAAAATATAATTTTTTTAACTGCTGACGCTTTTGGCGTTCTTCCTCCGGTCTCAAAACTTACTCGTGAACAAGCAATGTACTACTTCTTAAGCGGATATACTGCAAAAGTTGCAGGAACTGAGCGCGGTATTACAGAGCCTGTTGCAACATTTAGTGCTTGTTTTGGAGAGGCTTTTTTACCACTTCATCCAACGGTTTATGCGAAGCTTTTAGGTGAAAAGATTGATAAGCATGGTGTAAATGTATATCTTGTAAACACTGGCTGGACTGGTGGAAAGTATGGCGTGGGACATAGAATGAGCATCAAAGACACTCGCGCGTGTATCAATGCAATTTTAGACGGAAGCATTAAAAACAGTGAATTTGACACTACAAAAACATTTAGACTTCATGTTCCTACAACTCTAGGTGATATAAATCCAGAGATATTAAATCCTCGCAATGCGTGGAAAAATAAAGATGAATTTGATACAACAAGAGATACTTTAGCTAAAATGTTTATTGAAAATTTTAAAAAGTATCAGACTGAAGATAGCGAGTTTGATTATTCTACTGCAGGACCTAAAATAGAAAATTAGTCATTGATTCAAAAGTGAAGAGATTCACTTTTGAATCTTATTTAACTTTTTTCTTTCTAAAGAAACTCAGTTCCTTCGTTTTCTAAAGAAGCTAATTCTTACGCTTTCTAAAGAAGCTAATTCTTACGCTTTGTGGCATGTGTCATGTACAACCATAAAGACCCACCAAGAACCACGAGTATAAGAGGCGCTATCCAAGGTTTGTCTCCGACTAACTCTGCCATCTTTACTAAAAAACCTCCTGAATAGTAACTTCCAATACCAAATATTAAAGCCCATGCTGCAGCGCTCAATATATTTAAAATTGCAAATTTTTTAAAGTCATATTTTGTTAAACCGATAGCAATCGGTATAAGTGTTTTTATGCCATAGACAAATTTTTGAATTAAGATTATCCATGAGCCGTTTTTTTTCATCATAATATGTGCTAGAGCTAGTTTTCTTCTATGTTTGCGCAGACCATCCATCATCATTGTTTTTTGGTATCTTGCCATGTAAAAAAGTAAAAAATCTCCGAGCGCATTTGCTGTAAATGCTATAAAAATGGATAAGCTTAAATCCATTTTACCCATAAATGACAAAACTCCTGCTCCGATAAGGGCTATAAAACCACCGCCTAGCGAGTAAAGAAAAAGTCCAATGTATCCATATGTTGCTAAATTGCTAAATGTATCTTCCATTTTAAATATTGCTTTCCTAAAGTTTTTTTATTTTTGTTATTTCATCACGAAGTCTTGCTGCTTCTTCAAAATTTAACTCACGAGCAGCTTCTTTCATTTTAATAGAGAGCTCTTTAATCATTGCTTTTCTCTCTGACGGCGGTATTTTATCCATTTTTTTATGTTTTTGGTAAATATTTCCGTAATCTTCTACTTTTAGATTTTCATCAAGTTTGCGCATAGTCGTTGTAGGAGTTATACCGTTTTTTTTGTTAAATGCTTTTTGTATTTCTCTTCTGGCATTTGTTGTATCTATAGCTTTTTGCATTGAACGGGTTATTTTATTTGCGTATAAAATAACTCTTCCGTTTGAGTTTCTTGCTCCACGGCCGATTGTTTGAATAAGAGCAGTTTCGCTTCTTAAAAATCCCTCTTTGTCTGCATCTAATATTGCTACCAAACTGACTTCAGGCAGGTCTAGACCTTCACGAAGAAGATTGATTCCGATAAGTACATCAAACTCTCCCTGGCGAAGTGAACGAATAATCTGATTTCTTTCAATCGTATCTATATCTGAGTGCATATACTGTACTTTTATGCCTAAGTCAGCTAAGTATTTTGTAAGTGCTTCTGCCATTTTTTTCGTTAGAACTGTTATAAGAACGCGCTCATTTTTTATGATTATTTTTTTTATCTCATCGTGGATATCTTCTACTTGATTGGTAGATGGTTTTATTTCTAGCACCGGGTCTAAAAGACCGGTTGGACGGATAATCTGCTTTGCACAAACACTTGAGAGCTTTATTTCATACTCCGAAGGTGTTGCAGAAACAAAAAGATAGTGAGGTGCTTTATTAATATACTCATCAAGCATTAAAGGACGGTTGTCAAGCGCACTTGGCAGACGAAATCCATACTCTACCAAAACTTCTTTTCTGGCTCTGTCTCCTGCATACATGCCGCGGTATTGCGGAAGTGAAACATGTGATTCATCAACAATTACGAGATACTCTTTATGGTGCAGAGCAAAGTAATCAAGCAGAGTGTATGGAGCTTCACCCGGTTTTTTGTTTGTAAGCAGTCTTGAGTAGTTCTCAACCCCTTTGCACATTCCAGTCGTTTGAAGCATCTCAAGGTCAAACTCTACTCTCTGTTTTAGACGCTGATATTCAACAAGTTTGCCCTCTTTTTGAAAGTAAGCAAGCCTCTCGTCGAGCTCCTCTTCTATGCGTTTTATTGCCACAGCCATTTTCTCTTGACTTACGCTAAACTGTGAGGTTGCATAGATGGTAAAACTTTTGTGCTCTTCAAGCTTTTTGTTGTCTATTACATCAAAGGTGTAGATAGCTTCTATCTCGTCGCCGAAAAACTCTATGCGGATGGCTTCTTGCTCAAAGTAGGGCGGAAATACATCCAAGCTCTCTCCGTTTACGCGTATATGCCCGCTGTCGAAGTAGGTGTCGTTTCGGCTGTAACCCATCTCGACAAGACGAAGCAGAAGTTTTTTTTGTGCTATTTCATCACCGACAGCGATGGATTGCACCATGCTTTCATACTCCTCGGGGTCTCCCAGCCCGTAATTTGCTGAAACTGAAGCTACGACAATAACATCATCGTAAGAGAGAAGATTCGCGGTTGAAGAGAGGCGAAGACGCTCAAGTTCATCATTAATGGCACTATCTTTTTCTATAAACAGATCTTGACGAGGAATGTACGCCTCTGGCTGATAATAATCATAATATGATACAAAGTACTCTACATGATTTTTTGGAAAGAATTGACGAAACTCACTGTAAAGCTGAGCAGCAAGAGTTTTGTTATGCGTCATAATAATGGTCGGCATCTGCACTTTTTCTATAACACTTGCCATAGTATAGGTTTTACCGCTTCCTGTAACACCTTCTAAGGTTTGGTAACGATTACCCTTAAGAATGGAATCACTTATGGTTTTAATGGCTGTAGGCTGGTCGCCTGCTGGCGAATAATCTGAATAAATTTTAAATTTTGACATATGAAATTATATCTGAATAGCTTAATGTTATGGATAATGATAGTTGCTTTCTCTTGCCCTTCTTTTTTGTGTTGAGCTGTTTTTTATATAAAATTAGATTAGACTTAAAAATATTAGATAACTATAAAGTAATTAGAAATATAAAAGTTAAATAAGATAAAATTACTCTGATTTATTTCTCCTTCTAAAATAGGTTTTTTCAACCTATTTTAGTAATAATCTTTTTTATCCTCAAACTTTCTTTTTTAAAAAACTTATAGCTCCTGCAGTTATTGCTAATAAGAAGAGTATTAGAATCATAACATTTGTTGTTCCGTCTGTTGTATCTGTAAATGGTAAGCCGCTTGTATTCATACCAAAAAATCCTACAACCAGATTTAAGGGTAAAAATATAGCCGATATCATTGTTAGGTTGTAGACGAGAGAGTTCATTTTTTCATTTGTTCGTGCACTGTAAAAACTATAAAGATAATCAAGTTTAGAGAGTTGCAGCGTAGCAGATCTTAATGTACGCTCCATATGTTCATGTAAATCTATATAATGATTTATAGGAAAATCATCACTCTTTTCATAATGCTGAATTGCTTTATTCATAGTAAAAGATGCATGGAACAATGTTCTTTCAACTCTTACTATATTGCGCTTAAGTTTTAGCCAGTTGTTCATAAAAGAAGTTGTTGTTTTGTTTAAATATAGAGACTCTTCCATATCTGCAATCAAATCACGATAATTTTCAAATGATTCTAAGAGTTCATCTACCATCTTGTCTAATATTTTATATGGAGCTTCAAAACGACTCTCTAATGTTTTAAAGACTCTATTATCTCTGTCGTAGAGATAACTGTTCTCATTTGTAATTATAAATCCTGTGGAAATTACCTGTAGCTCTTTATAAATAACAGGAAGTCTGACAATTAACATGTCATATCCTTCATTTTCGTCAAATATTGACGGATGTGTTTCGTTTTGTAAATCTTCTAAATGAAGATTGTCTATTAGATTGTAAATATTGCTCATTGTATTTTTTTAGTCGGATTTCGCATAAAATTCAACTCCCTCTTCTTAAAGCCTTTTAAGGCTTAAAAACTGTTTCGCAACTACTTCTATATATTTTTCTCTCTTTTAAAATATATAAATTCTTAAGCATAATAGAAGAGATGCAATAAAATCAAGCTTATTATAAAAGTATATAATTTTTTTACTATCTCTTCTTATAAACGATAACATAATTTTGTCATTTTTTTATTTCATTTTATAAAAATTTTAAAGAGGGGCGTTTTTACCCCTCATTTTCTTCAAATTTCATTACATTTTTAATTGAAAATTTGTATCCCAAATAGATTATTATAGGCCAAAGGCTAAACCATGTTAGTCCGTATGTATATTCCATTGTCTTGTCTCCTAGTAGTTGTGTGCATTTGGAGATTCAATCTCCTCTTTGGTTATCTTTACTCTGTCCATTAAGTACCATGCATAAGCGATATATGCTAATACAAATGGCACCATTAAAGAAACATAACTCATTGCCATAAGTGTATAATGACTTCCTGAACTATTCATAATTGTCAAAGAACTTTGTAAATCATAAGTTGATGGATAATAAGCTGTATTATTAAAACCTAAGCTTGTTAAAAGTGCTGTTACGGTTAAAACAACGCCTATACCACCTGTTTTGATACAAGATGTTTTTTTGAATGAAACAGTATTAAACACAGATATAATAACCATAATTATTCCTATAATAAATAGAGTTAAAAGAATTGGCATATCTAAGAAATTATAAAAATATTTATATTGCTGCATAAAAACAATACCATTCTCATTTATTGCAAATCCCTCTTTGGTAAAAATCCATCCTATAAATACTAAAAAGAAAAGTAGAAATAAAAGCATATTGATTTTTATTGATGAAAGTGCTTTTTCTCGTATCTCTTTATGATTAATAATGTTGATAAAATACATTGCACCGGTAATTTTAGTGAGAAATACCAATGCAAACCCTAAAAGATAGTTCATTGGATTAAAAAGTGCTTCTAAACCACGAAGTGGATTTTGCCAATGAGAAAAGAAGTTTGAATCAATTTTAAATTCACTGCCGCTAAAAAAAGTAGCAATTGCCACACCCAGTAAAAATACTCCTAAAGTTCCATTTATATATAAAAATACTTCATAGGTTTTTTGTCCTAAGAAATTATCCGGTTTGCTTCTATACTCATAACTTACTGCTTGAATAATAAAGCAAAAGAGTATTGCGAGCCACACCCAGTAAGCTCCGCCGAAACTCGTTGCGTAAAAGAGAGGAAATGCTGCAAAAAGTGCCCCACCAAAAAGAACAAGAGTAGTAAATCCCAATTCCCATTTACGCCCAATAGCGTTGATTAACATTGTTTTTTCTGTCTCATTTGTAGATAGTTTGTAAATTAGAGTTTGTCCACCCTGAACAAACATCATAAAAACAAAAAGACCACCTAAAAGCGAGATTACAAACCACCAGTATTGTTGAAGTGTAAGTAAATCTAAATCACCGAATCCTACCATTTTAGTGTCCTCCATCCGGACCAATTTTTATTTGTTTGGTCATAATTTTGATTTCTGCAATAAGCAGTGTTGTGAAAAGTGTTGCAAATAAAAAGAAACTTATCATTACATTTGTTGTAGATATATGTGTTGCTGCAATGCCGACTGGCATTAAATCCTGAATTGCCCATGGTTGACGGCCAACTTCAGCAACAACCCATCCAGCCTCACCGGCTATATATCCAAGTGGAATTGACCAAAAAGCCGCTTTAAGCAGAAGAGGATATTTTTGAATCTCTTTTTTTGTAAGGAAAAAAAGTACAAAAGCAAAAAGTATAATAAACCAACCGCCAAGCCATACCATGATATGAAATGCGTAAAAAGTTGTAGCAACCGGTGCTACTATATCTTCAGGTTTTTTTAAATATCCATATCCAAAGTACGGCATATACTCTTCAAGCGTTGTCTGTGCAGCTTTGGAAGCTTCTTCATTTGCATCTTTTTTTGCCTCTTTATAGCTTTGTAGTGCTTCAAGAGCAATTTTGCCTTTTTCTATTTTTTCTGCCGCTCCCATTATGTTATATTTTTCATTTCCATATACTAAATCTTCTAAGCCCGGTACAAAAGCATTCGTTTTATGGTAGCTTAAGATTGAAAGAATATAAGGTATCTCTATATCAAAAAGGAATGGATTTTCGTCATTGTTAAGAGCTTTATTTGGATTAAGCAGACCAACTGCAACAAGTCCAGCTCCCTCTTTTCCTTTATATAGTCCCTCCATCGCTGCGAGTTTTACGGGTTGTTTATGCGCTACTTGATGTGCTGATTCATCTCCGCTTAAAGCTAAAAACAAAGAGGTAATTAGTCCAAATGTGGCACCTACAAGCATCGATTTTTTTGCAAATACTACATCGCGATTTTTGAGAAGATACCAAGAACTGACTCCTACTACAAAAAGGGCAGCCATAACATAACCACTTCCAAGAGTATGGAGAAATTTACTAACTGCAACGGGAGAAAAAAGTATATCCCAAAAGTTCATCATCTCATTTCTTACAGTATTTGGATTGAAGTGCATTCCAACAGGATATTGCATCCAACCGTTTGCCACTAAAATCCAAAGTGCTGAAAGATTTGAACCAATCGCAACAAGCCAAGTGGACAAAAGATGAAATTTTTTATCTACTTTATCCCATCCAAAAAACATAACGGCAAAAAAAGTCGATTCCATAAAAAACGCTAAAATTCCCTCTACAGCCAGCGGCGCACCAAATATATCACCTACAAACCAGCTATAATTTGCCCAGTTTGTACCAAATTCAAATTCCATAATTATTCCGGTTGCTACACCAATTGCAAAATTAATAGCAAAAAGTGTCATCCAATATTTGGTTGTTTTTTTCCAAAAATCACTTCCGGTTTTGACATACATTGTTTCCATTATTGCTACTATAAATCCAAGTCCCAAAGTCAGGGGCACAAAAATCCAGTGATACATAGCCGTAAGTGCAAATTGTGCACGACTCCAGTCAATTAAAGATTCTTCCATCTTTTTCTCCTATTTTAATCTCAAGTTTTCATAAACGAAATTTATTTTTTCGTCATATGTTTTATACTCTGTTTTAAAATTCTTGTTATGAATAAAGTAGTTTAAAAAGAGCAAAATTACCACCAGTTTTATAAAGATAATTTTCCATAAAGTTTTTCCTATTGTCATGCTTTTGAAGCCATTGATATAAAAACTAAAAATCTTCTTGATACTCATGGTTTAACCTCATATTTTTTAACTTTTTGAGTCAATATACTTAGAGAGCTTAATAATTTTGATACAACACTTTCTAAGATATTTTTTATTTAGTCTCCAGCTGCTTAAATAAGATCATAATCTTAGAAGTTCTATAAATCTTCAAGTTATGATTTTTTTGACATTCTAGTTGACAACAAAGTTTTATAAATTAATAAATCGAATAAAAAGGAGAGTAAATCCTTTTTTATAATTTATTGCATCAATAATAACGCACATATGTTCAAAAGTCAATAAAATGTCAAAAAATTGTCAAACAAGATTTGAAAGGAGCTAAAAAGTTACTTTCTAAAAATTTATTTTATTTATCAATTTTTATTATTAAAAGTGTTATTTGTGATTGATTTGAAGTTTATTTTAGAAATATTGTAATAATAATTTGCATAATATTTAAAGGTCTCAATATTTATATATCATTTTATGTATATTTTTTTTAAAATAGTAATTATGCTCTCAACTGATTTTTTTGTTGTTGTTTCATGTACTGTATGGTAACCTATTGTCGGTATTTGTAGAGTTGTTCCTTGAATCTCTCCCTTGGTTGCATAAATCAATCTTCCAAGTTCTGTTGTTCCGAGAGAGCTGATTGTGCCATTTTTAGCCATTTTAGCTTTTAAATAGTTATCTTTAAAATTGTATTTTATCTTCTCTTTTATAGCAATTTTCTTGATTTTATTTTTTAGAGGTGATCTAAATACGGCATTTGAATCTCTGTTTCTCATAACTATATCTATATTTTTAATCTCCTCCAAAGTAGGGTAGGGACTTGTGTCAAGCACAAGCAGCTCATCTGTTTTTATATCAAAACGCTTAAACCACTCCATCAAAAATCTCCAGCTTCTGCCTGCCTCTTCAGAAGCAGTAAAAAAAGCGGTGCCTTGATAGCCAGCAGTGTACATATAGATAATAACAGCAATGCTTATGACATTATCTAACTGCGCAGATATTAAATCGCCATTAATTTCAAGTTTGTCTGTAAAGGCTATAGGCGTTCCTGGAAAAAGATAATCAAAACCATCTATTTTAAAAAGAATATTATTTCTTCTTTGACAAAGATACGCATCTTTTATAGAGCCAAGCCCTAAATAGTTTCCCGACCAAGGCTCATATGCCTGAACTTTTTCATCAACAAATCTTGCCGTAAAATTGTGCAACAATTGCTCTGAGTTCGAATCACCGGTTAGATCTGCTTTATTTTTTGCAATAAATGCAGCATACTGAAACTCATTATGGCCGGTGCAAATAAGTCCATGTCTATCTGCGTGAGCGGAGATATAACCACTATTAGGCTCTTTCCCTTTTGCTACAAGTACACCGTCATAGTATTCAACTGTTACACCAATTTCTTCAAGTTCTCTTTTTATAAACATAAAAAAAGGATGCTCTTCTCCTACAACACTAGGTATGCGAATAAGTTGTTTTAATATATCATAAAACAGTTCCATCTTTATTCTATTATCTCCTCATCATTAAGCTCGAAGAATTCGCTTGATTCAATAACATTTTCATTAAAGTACTCAATTTTGTTTTCTGCAACTTCAAGATTTCTAAATTTTGCTATATGAAAAATAGCATCTCCCTCCTGCACTAAAGGGATTTCTGATTTTCCGATTATAACTCCGTCAAAAGGCGCTTTTAACTCAAAACTTTTATCTCCCAGGGGTTCATCAATGAATGCAACTATCTCATCTTTGCGCACCACATCTCCAAGTGCTCTTATTGTTCTTAGCATGCCGCTTTCTATTGAGCGTATCCATTGAGTATTTCTTGTGATTATTGGAGTTTTTTGACCTCTTTTTTTTACTACTTTGGGAAGCATACCGTTTTCTCTAAGCACATTTATTATACCATGCACTCCAATTCTAATAGATTTTTCATCAAATCGTAAAGCTTCGCCTGCCTCATATAGAAGTATAGGTATACCTTCTTCTTGAGCCACAGCTCTAAGTGAGCCGTCTCTTAATTCAGAGTGCAGTACAACAGGAGCTTCAAAAGCTTTTGCAAGTTTGAATGTATACTCATTTTCGATATTTGTTCTAACTTGAGGCAGATTTGATTTATGAATCGAAGCAGTATGCAGATCTATTCCCAAATCACACTTTTTTACTATTTCATCAAAAAAAATTTTTGCAACTCTGCTTGCAAGGGAACCTTTTATGCTTCCGGGAAAACTTCGGTTTAGATCTCTTCTGTCGGGTAGATATCTTGAGAGTGTCATGATTCCATAAACATTGACGATAGGAACCAATAAGAGAGTTCCTCTGATTTTTTTTAAAATGTCTAATTTTCTCAGTCGTCTTATTATCTCTATACCATTTAGCTCATCGCCATGTATTGCAGCACTTATAAATACAACAGGTCCCTCTTTTCTCCCTCTTATAACATGAACAGGAAGCTGTGTAGGAGTATTGTATAATTTTGGCAATTCAAGATTTATGGTTAAATTAGCACCTTTAAGTATCTCTTGATTACCTAAAATCAACCTTGTATCGGGCATTTTTTAAGCTCCAATGCTATCTTTTTTTAATTTTCTTTTTTTTGCATTTATTTCACTTTTAGGAGTTACATTTTTTTCAATATAGCTCATGATTTTTCCGGCTATATCAATTTTTGTAGATTTTTCAATTCCTTCTAATCCTGGAGAAGAGTTTACTTCCATTACCAATGGACCTCTTGATGAAGGTATCATATCAACTCCGCAAATTCCAAGTCCCATGGCTTTTGCAGCAGCTAGTGCCATAGCTTTTTCTTTTCTTGAGAGTTTATAGGCGGTTGCACTTCCCCCTTGATGCAGATTTGATCTAAAATCACCTTCTGCTCCTTGTCTTTTCATGGCACCAACTACCTCTCCTCCTACAATTAAGGCTCTTATATCAGCTCCTCCGGCTTCTTCTATATACTCTTGAACAAGCAGGTTTACATCCATCCCGTAAAATGCATCAAGTACAGATTTAGCAGCTTTTTCACTGTCAACTAAAACAACACCGACTCCTTGAGTACCTTCAAGTATTTTAAGAACTAAAGGTGCGCCACCGCTAAGTTTTATAACATCTTTGGCGCTTGATTTATTAGATGCAAAAACAGTTTTTGGCATGTCCACACCATTTTTAGATAAGATTTGAAGACTTCTTAGTTTGTCCCTGCTTCTTTTAATTGCCAAAGAGCCTGTAACGGAAAAAACATCCATCATTTCAAAGTGTCTAACCATTGCAGCACCATAAAATGTTCTGCTTGCTCCAATTCTTGGGATAATAGCGTCAGGAGTCGGCAGCTCTTTACCTAAATAGTTGATTTTAAGTTCATCTTTCATAATTTCAATACTACATTTCAGGTAGTCAATCACTCTTACCTCCCACCCTCTTTCCTCGGCAGCTTCAACTAATCTTTTAGTAGAGTATAACTCTTTGTTTCTTGATAATATATAGACTCTCATTTTTTTTCCTGTTTAGATTTTGTAAGATATTTTTTTGAAACATCAACTAAAAATTTATTAGCTAAAAATTTTCTTCCTATTAACATAGGATATTTCATATCTGAACGGTTAGTTAATGATATAACAGTAGTGTACTCTTTTCCAAAAAAATTAACTTTTACACGAATTGAAGGTCTCTCCTGAAGTTTTCCGTTTGAACTTCTTATCTTTTTCATTTGATAAAGAGGTATTTGCATTTTTTTTCCGTGATATGCTTCATGAACTTTATCGAGTAGTTTAAAATGCACAATGTTATTTTCATCTACAAATATATCATCACAATGCAGAGCATTTGAATCTGCACCAGTATCTATTTTTGCATCTAAATCATAAAGTTGTAAATCAATAATAGAAATGATCTCTTTCGCCCCAATAATTTTTTTTTCCGGCATAAAATAAATCCTATCTTTTATATAAATTATAGCATATATAATAGTAAAAAATTTATAATTTTATTGATGAATAATTGTTTAAAAAAATAAAATTTTAAAGTTATTTTTAGCAAAATTTTTTTTTTTTGAGAGTATAATTTTATATAAAATTTAGGTGTAGGTTAAATAGGCTTGAATGCCAGTAGTAGTTATGTGAAAGCATCATTGATCCACAACAAAGGGGTGGAGTATATTTGTTAAAAGGGCAAATGTGACATTTAAAGATTTAGAATTCGCATTAGAGTTAAATGGTGTGATGAAAGAAGATATTGATTATATCTTAGATTTTAGTAAAAAAAATGGTATCGATATAGAGCTGCTTGATGATGAGCTCAATAAAATGGGATATGAGAGAGTACTTGAAAATGAGTTTGATGACTCTTGGGATGATGATGAAGATGATTATGATCATATTGAGAAGTTTCCAAATAGAAGTAAGTTTTCAGAAGATTATGATTAAAAATAGGTAATGTTTGTATCGGCAACACAGCTAAATGTTGTCGATAATTTTTATTAGAAGAGTTTATTTCTCTTTTTTTGTTTTAGGTTTTGGTTCAAATAGAGTTCCTAGAGTATGTTTACCCTCTAAAAGAAATGATTTTGCAGCACTTAAATCAAAGCCGTTACATAAGAACATTCTTTTTTCTCGCTTTATTAAAAAATCAGCTGCTTTGAGTTTTGTTACAATTCCGCCTGTTGCAAATTCATTATTTGCAGTAGAGGTGTCATTGAGTACATTTTCCGGTAATTCATTTATAGTTTTGTAAAGTTTGGCATCTTTAAATTCTTGAGGATTTTTATCATAGTATCCATCAATATCGCTAAGTATTACTAGCAGTTCGGCATTCGTTGCATAAGCTACATTTGCCGATAATTGATCATTGTCTCCAAAGAGCTGCTCTGGCGTAGAAGTAATATCGTTTTCATTTACAATAGGCAAAATATCATTTTCTAGATGCGCATCGATAATCTCTTGAAACATTTTAGTTCTTTTTCTTGAGTCAAAATCATCCTCAGTAAGTAAAATTTGAGCTGTGGTAATATCATAAATATCAAATTTCTTTTTGTAAGAAGTCATTAAGATTGGCTGTCCGGTTGCAGCGAGCGCTT
Organism: Sulfurimonas xiamenensis; assembly: GCF_009258045.1. NCBI lineage: Bacteria > Pseudomonadati > Campylobacterota > Epsilonproteobacteria > Campylobacterales > Sulfurimonadaceae > Sulfurimonas > Sulfurimonas xiamenensis. The sequence continues at coordinate 1,544,100 of NZ_CP041166.1, read as the reverse complement.
TTTTTCCAATTTGTTTTCTTTTATCAAGCTTAAGTATAGAATATCCTGCAGCAACCGCACCAGAAGTAACCAATATAACATCATATTTTTTCTTTAACATAACAATTAATGTAACAAGATTAAGCATTCGCTCTTTGGCGATATTATTATCTTCTGTTAAAACTGCCGTACCGACTTTTATAACTATTCTTTTCATATAATTCCTTTATATTCATTAGAAAACTCTATCCATATTTGAATAATTTTTTAATAATTTTTAAGATTATAAGAGCTTCTCGCGGGCATTATATCAAGTCAAAGATTTAATTTATATTATATAAGTTGCTTTTAATAATATAAAAATAAATATTATAAAAAAAATCATACAAAAAATATGATAATTAAATATCCTATATCAAATTATGATAGAATTATGATTATATAAAAGAGGTAGGATTGTTTTATGCAAAATCAAACAACTTTAACAAAATTAAATGATAAAGTATCAGCTGTTGTGGAACAGTATAATTTGCTTAAACAGGAGAATGAAACCCTTCGTTTAGAGGTGGTTAAATTAAAAGCTGAGAGTGAAATAAAAAACCAAGAGATAGAAAAGTTGATAGAACAAAATGCCATGAAAGATTCAGAAATAGAGTCAATAGTAGAGAAATTAGAAGAAATAATGGTTTAAATATATGAGTAAAAAACTTGGTTTAAATATAGGTGGCCGCCGTTTTGATGTAGATGTAGAAGATGGTTTTGCTCATTTTTTAGAACAGCAGATGAGAAAAGACTTTAATGTTGAGGGAAATAATGATTTAAAAGTGCTTCTTCAGGCATATGTTCGTAAAAACCATGAACTATTTTTACAAGAACAAAAAATAGAAGAAATCACAAAAAAATTAGAAATTTAAGAGTTGAATTTATTATTATCTAAGGTAAGAGTGATATAATTTCGTTCTCTTTAATAGAGATGGTGTGCGCTCGTAGCTCAGCTGGATAGAGCACTGGTTTGCGGTACCAGCGGTCACATGTTCGAATCATGTCGGGCGCACCATTTTGTATTTAAAATAACTTCTTTACTCTTCTAAAATTTATATATATTTTCTTATATTTTAGCTTTTAACAAGCAGCAAAAAATAAAAAACAATGGATACCAAAATGTTCATCGAAATCCCAAACTATAAAACTCTTGATCTTAAAAATATTGTGTGTGATTATAATGGAACCATAGCCAAAGATGGAAAATTGCTTAATGGTGTCGGCGAATTATTTAAAAAATTGACAAAAGATTTTAAAGTTTTTGTGATAACGGCAGATACATTTGGAAGCGTTCAGAAAGAGTTACAAGGGTTTGATATCGAAATTATTGTATTAAAGAGCACTCACCATACAGTAGAAAAAAAAGATTTTTTAAACTCTATCGGTGCTCAAAATTCTATTGCTATCGGAAATGGAAATAATGACTCTTTAATGTTGCAAGAAGCTAATATCTCTATAGCTTTAATAGGTGATGAAGGGTGTTCGGTAAAAACTTTAAAAAATGCTGATATTGTTTGTAAAAATATTTTAGACGCTTTGGAGTTAATAATCTATCCAAAGCGGCTTATTGCAACATTAAGAGAGTAGTTTTAACTATTTATTTCACTCTTTAGTATTTTTGCCAGTTCGCCGCATTTAGCTATTTTTTGCGTATAATTTAAATTATAATCTAGCAGTATTTCAACAAAAGCACTTCCGACAATTACTCCATCAGCACCTTTTACTTTATCTTTTGCAGTTTTTTTATTAACTCCAAAACCCACATAAACCGGAGTTTGGGTATATTTTTTTATAGATGACAGTACAGATTGAAGATCTTCTGAAGCACCTGAACCTGTGATTCCTGCATATGCTACCATATATATAAATTTTTTAGAATCTTTAACTATCTCTGCAATTCTGCTTTCGCTGTCAGTTGGAGCGATAAAACTAATATTTGATATATGATTTGAGTCAAATAAATTTTTATATGCCAAACTCTCTTCATAAGGCAGATCCGGAATGATAAATCCGCTTATTCCTATCTCTTTTGCAAGCGGAATTAATGTGTTTAGGTTATGTTGATAAAAACTGTTAAAATATCCCATCCATAATGTATCTACTTTGGGAGCAATTGTTTTAGAAATATCTAAAAGATGTTCAAATTTAAAACCAAGTTCCAAAGCTTTATAGTTTGCTTTTTCTATCAATGGACCATCTGCAACAGGGTCAGAAAACGGAACTCCCAACTCTAGCAAATCTACCCCGTTCTTACTAAGGGCAAATGCTAAATCAACACTAAAAGACTTTTCAGGATAACCAGCTGTAATATATGCTACTAATTTTTTCAATTGTTTTCCAAGTTAGATTATTTAAATTAAGAATCTTTTTAATATTTAAGATATTTTTAAATTTATACAAAGTTTCTCTATAGAGTTTAAATTATAGCACTTTTCTAAAATCCTTTCAAGTTAACTTTATTGTTAAAATAAATTTTTATATTTATAAAATTTATAAGTCGGCTATAAAAGTTAATTCATTATTACATTAATTTAGTTAAAATTCTTTTATTAAATTTTCTATTGAAAAAAAAGAGTGCCAAATGATTAAAAAAATGACAATAAACAGTATTAAAAAAGCAAAAGGTGTTCAACCTTTGGTAATGATAACAGCTTATGATGCTCTTTTTGCGAAACTTTTGGAACCAAGTTCTGATATGATTTTAGTAGGTGATAGTCTAAATATGAGTTTTGCAGGTAAAAATGATACATTGAGTGCAACTCTTGAACAGATGATTTATCATACAAATGCAGTTTGTCAAGGAGCAAAGAACAGTTTTGTTATTTGTGATATGCCTTTTGGAACAGATATAAATTCTGAAGAGGCTCTTAAAAACTCGATACGAATTTTTCAGGAGACATCTGCTGATGCTGTAAAAATCGAGGGTGGTGAAGACAAAGCTCATATTATAAAGCATCTTTGTTCTAACGGAATAGCAGTTTGTGGACATATTGGGCTGCTTCCTCAAGCAGTTCGTTCAGAAGGCGGTTATAAAGTAAAAGGGAAATCAGAAGAAGAAAAAGCAAAGCTTGTTAAAGATGCAAAAGCGGTAGAGAGAGCAGGTGCTTTTTGTATGGTTATTGAAGGTGTAAAAGCTGAAGTAGCAGCTGAAGTGGCAAAAAGCGTAGCAATACCTGTTATTGGCATCGGTGCAGGAAAAGATGTAGATGGGCAGGTTCTCGTATTTTCTGATATGTTGGGATTTTTTGAAGAATTTACACCTAAATTTGTAAAAAAATATATGGATGGAGCATTATTAGTTAAAAATGCAGTGAAAAATTATTCTGATGAGGTAAAAAGTAGAGAGTTTCCTCAAGAAATACACACTTACTAAGAGAGAGTATGGAAAGATTAGTTGAGATAGAGAGGTTTGAGAATGAAGAGAGTTTAGAGACGACTCTTCGTCCAAGTGCCTGGAGTGAATATATCGGTCAAGAGCAGATTAAAAAAAATCTCGGTGTTTTTATAGAGGCGAGTAAAAAAAGAAGAGAAGCTCTTGATCATGTTCTTTTTTTTGGACCACCGGGATTGGGAAAAACAACATTAGCGCTAATTATCGCCAACGAGATGAATGCAAATATAAAAGTAACAGCTGCTCCGATGATAGAAAAAAGCGGAGATTTGGCTGCAATTCTTACAAATTTGGAGGAGGGTGATATCCTCTTTATCGATGAGATACACCGTCTCTCACCAGCTGTTGAAGAGATACTCTACTCGTCTATGGAGGATTTCCGAATTGATATTATTATCGGAAGCGGACCGGCTGCGCAAACAGTTAAGATAGATTTGCCGCGTTTTACTCTTATCGGCGCTACTACAAGAGCAGGAATGCTTTCTAATCCGCTTCGTGATAGATTTGGAATGAATTTTAGAATGCAGTTTTACTCTCCTGAAGAGCTGGCAAAAATTATTTTGCAGGCTTCGGTAAAACTTAATAAAGAGATAGTGCATGAGGCATGTATTGAAATAGCAAAAAGAAGTCGTGGAACACCGCGTATTGCGCTTAGACTCCTTCGCCGTGTAAGAGATTTTGCAGATGTCGCTAATGAGGAAAAAATTGTACACTCAAGAACAAAATTTGCGCTTGAGGAGCTTGGCATAAACTCTCATGGATTTGATGAGATGGATATTAAGCTTTTAAACCTTCTTATTGGAGCAAAAGGAAAAGCTATCGGGCTGAGTACGATAGCTGCCTCGCTTAGCGAAGATGAGGGAACGGTAGAGGATGTGCTGGAGCCTTACTTGATTGCAAATGGTTATTTGGAGAGAACTTCAAAGGGCAGAAAAGCAACAAGAAACACTTATGATGTTTTAAATGTTAATTTTGAATATGAAGAAGGATCTCTCTTTTGAAACCGCAATACTTTGTAGCCATACTATTTGCCACCTCTTTATACTGGATGTATCTTCTGTATGTTCCATTTTTGCTTGGAATGATTATTGCAGCGCTATTGGCAATTTCTACCTCAAATATTCAGAATTTTTTTGAAAAAACAGTAAAATCAAAATTTTTTGCAGCACTGATTTCAAGTTTTTTGTTGGCAGTTCTCTTTTTTGTGCCTCTAGGATATTTTTTGGCAACATTGACAATAAAATTAAACAGCATGGATTTTACAATTTTTAAAAATATAGAAGTGTTTATTAGGGAATTTTTGTTAAATCCGCCTGAATATTTGTCATTTTTAAAGCCCTATACTGATGATTTAATGAAAGAAGTTAATGTAAATTCGATTGCTTCTTATGTTCTCTCTTTAACGGGAAATATTGGATCAATGAGTGCAGGGTATCTTAAAAATTCGTTTTTAGTGATAATTTTTTATTTTTTTGCTCAATACAATGGGAGTTATGTAGTAGATTTTTTAAAGAGAGTTGTCCAGATGTCAGTTGATGAGACAACACTTTTAGCAAAAGAGCTCTCATCTGTAATGAGTGTTGTCTTTTACTCTATAATTGTTAATGCGATGTTTCAAGGAATACTTTTTGGGATTGCTATCTCTTTTATGGGGTACAATGGGCTTTTATTTGGAATTATGTATGGATTTGCATCATTGATTCCTGTAATCGGAGGAGCGCTTATGTGGCTTCCTTTTATGTTTTATGAATTTTCTGTCGGCAATAGTTCTAATGCAATATTTATAGCTCTTTATTCTATTCTTGTTATTTCAGTTGTTGCAGATACTTTTATAAAACCTTTGATTATTAAAGAGATAAATCTAAGACTTTTAGAAGAGGATGATGCAAAGATGAATGAGCTTATTATCTTTTTTGCCATTATTGCGGGACTTACTACTTTTGGGTTTTGGGGAATGATTTTAGGACCTGCTATTACTGCATTTTTCTTAACTATTATGAAGCTTTTTGAGGCGAGAACAAAAGAGTGTATAACATAAAACTCAAAAAAGTTTTTAAGTCTTTTTTTTATAAATATATTGATATCTATTTTTAAATCTACGATGAATCCAGAACCAAAATTTTGGGTCATCTATTATGACTTTTGTTAGCCAGTCAGCTTGAAGCTGTGTTGCTTTTTGAATATCCTCTTTTTCGTTATCTGTTTTTGGCACCTCTATCTCATCAAAAAATGTTAGAGTATAGTTTTCTTCATCTTCTGTTTTTATGATAACTGGAATAATTGCAGCATTGAATTTTCTTGCTAAATAGGATGGTGTTGCAGTTTGATGCACTTTTTTACCTAAAAATTCAACTTCTACACCTTCTCTGGAGCTAATAGCCGTGTCGATTAGAATACCGCTGGCTTTGCCATTTTTAGCAAGTTTTATAAGAGATTTAATTACACTAGATTTTTCTAATGATGTATTTCCTAAGTTTGATCTTGATTCAAGTACCCACTTCTGATAATTTGGATTTTTCATTTTTTTATAAACAGCGGCTATTGGTTCAGCAAAAATTCCTACCGCTATCCCGCCTAACTCCCATGAACAGTAATGGGAAGTTATATATACAGCTGCTCTTTTTTGTTCGTGCACTTTCTCTACAGCTTCTATATTTTTTACTGTTATTTTTTTTGCGAAATTCTCTTTGTTCATATGCCTGATTTCCATTAAATGCAAAAAGTTTAAGAGTAAGTTTTTAAAACTGTATTTGATTATTTCTTTTTTCTCTTTTTGTGTAAGTTTATCGCCGAATATAAAATCTAGGTTTGCAAATCCAACATTTCTGTATCTAAAAGAGAGGTAATATGCAACTTTTGCCAAAAAAATAAAAAAACCTTTTCGTATTTTTTTCGGTAGAATCATTAAAAATTTTTCAAATAGCAAAAATAGTTTAAATCCCATTGTTCAATAACTCCAGCTATAAATTTAAAAATAGATTATATCAAATGAAAGTAGGGTAACTTATAAAATTGTTATAAAGCATTTGGTATAATCATACAAAAATTTAAGGCAAAAAATGGTCCCAACGGATATACAGGATTTTTCAAGAGGCAGAACAAAAGCAAGAGCCTACTTTTGTTATCTTTTTTCTAAAAATATTCCTAATAGACTTCCTTCGATAAGTCAAGAGATGATACTGCCGAGACTTTTAAAAATCAAAGGAGATCTTGAAAACTGTGACGGTGTTTATCTTTTAGATAACAAAGGGGTGCAGATTAGTCCGACATTTCAAGAACACTCACAAAGAGATCAGGATGTAGGAAGAATTTTGGCTGACAGGGCATACTACTATAGAGCCGTTAGAGAGGGAAGATGTACTGTAACTGACCCTTATCCTTCACTTTTAACAGGCGAATTGTGCGTAACAGCTTCGCAGCCAATTTTTGATGAAAATGGCAATTTAAAGTATATTGCATGTTTGGATATGCCCCTTAACGAAGTTTTAAAAATATCTCGTTTAAATACTTCTGATACATTTTTTTATACATTTTTTAAATACTCTTATGCTCTCTTTGCATTTGCACTGGTAGCTATTGCTTTGCTGCTTTTTATAAATGGCGTGCAAAGTTTTTTTATTTATGAGATATCAGCTGTTCATTTTGATGCTAAAAATGTTTTTGAAGCTACAATTCTTTTAACGCTCTCTCTGGCTATTTTTGATTTATCAAAAACAATAATAGAAGAGGAGATAATGGGGCGTGAAAGAGATCATAATATTTCAGGACCACATAAAACTATGGTTAGATTTTTGGGTTCTATTATTATCGCTTTGTCCATTGAAGCTCTTATGCTTGTGTTTAAGTTTGCTATAACGGACCCGGAAAAATTAGTTTATGCTATGTATATAATAAGCGGAGTTGCAATGCTTTTAATAGGGCTTGCTGTTTATATAAAATTTACAAAATTAAAGATTGATGAATGATAGCAATTGTTGATTATAATATGGGGAATTTGGCAAGTGTTCAGAATGCATTTGCTAAGATAGGTGCTAAAACAGTGGTTGAGAGTAATCCTCAAAATTTTAAAAAGTATGAAAAGTTGATACTTCCGGGTGTTGGTGCTTTTCCTGACGCGATGCAACATCTGCATGAACGAAATATGATTGAAGCCATAAAAGAGTTTGCGCAAAGCGGTAAATATATGCTTGGAATATGTTTGGGAATGCAGCTTTTGTTTGAGAGTTCTGAAGAGTTTGGCAGTCATGAAGGTTTGGGTCTTATAAAAGGAAAAGTTGTTGCTTTTGACCCATCTAAGTTCAGTGAAGCATTGAAAATTCCTCATATGGGTTGGAATAGAGTCTTTACAAAAGAGCATCCTCTTTTTAAAGGATTAGATGAACAGCATTATCTATATTTTGTTCACTCTTATCATGCTGTATGTGAAAATGAGCAAGACATTATCGGTAAAACTGTTTATGGCTATGAGTTTGCTTCTGCGGTTGCTCATAAGAATGTTATGGGAATTCAGCCTCATCCTGAAAAAAGTCATAAAAATGGGCTCAAAATATTAGAAAATTTTATAAAGTTATAATATATTAAAAAGGATTTATATACATGACACTATACCCTGCAATTGATTTAAAAGACGGAAAAGCAGTTAGACTTACAAAGGGTCTTATGGAGAGTGCTAAAATATACTCTGATGAGCCTTGGATACTTGTGAAAAAATTTCAAGAGATGGGTGCCAAATGGGTACATTTAGTTGATTTAAATGGAGCATTTGCCGGAGAGCCGAAAAATCTAGAGCAGATTATTAAGATTAGACAAAATTGTAATGTAAAGCTTGAGCTTGGCGGCGGCATTCGAGATGAAGAGACAATTAAAAAGATGCTTGAAATCGGTATAGACAGAGTAATCCTTGGTTCTATTGCCGTGAAAAATCCGAAATTTGTTAAGGATATGGCGGCGAAATATCCCATTGCTGTAGGCATAGACGCTATTGACGGATTTGTCGCAGTTGAAGGATGGGGTGAAGTAAGCTCTATGAAAGCGACTGATTTGGCAAGTGAATTTGCAAATGCCGGCGTAGAAGCCATAATCTGTACTGATGTTTCAAAAGACGGAACACTAAGTGGTGTAAATGTGGATTTTACTGTAGATATCGCAAAAGCAAGCGGAATTAGTACTATTGCCAGCGGTGGCGTAAAAGATGAGAAAGATATCGAAGCTTTAATTGCTACAAATTTGGTAGATGGTGTTATTATAGGCAAAGCATATTACGAAGGAACTCTAGATTTAGCAAAAATGTTTAAGTTGCTTAGTTAAGCTTTGCTTAATAGCAAAATAAATAAAATTTAGCTATTATAGTTTATTGATTTATAGATATTTAAAGAGAAGGGTTTCATTTGAAATTACTTGTTATTGATGATAGTTTAAGGGTGTTTGATGCTATAAAAAGTGCATTGGCAAAGGCAAAAAAAACGGGTATTAATGATTATATTGAAAAACCGTTTATTTCAAAAGATTTAAAAAAGAAATCTAGCATTTTTATGGGTGTTTTAATTTAATGCAGGAGTATTATTTTGAATTAACAGTTACTGTATCTTCTTATCATTCGCTTTTTTCGGATTTTTTAACAGATACTTTGCCCATTGGTTTTGAAGAGACGGATAATGGTTTTATTATTAGAAGCGAAGAAGAGCTTGATACTATAGTTTGGGGACTTGAGCAGTTTGCAGAAGCTTTGCAAAAAGCTTTAGGCAAAGATGTTGAACTTGAATGCAAACAGAGAAAACTTAAAAACAGCGACTGGATAAAAGTGTATCAAGAGAGTGTTCAACCGATTCAAATTGATAAATTTTATATTCATCCTACATGGGATGAACCAAGCAGTGAGTTGATAAATATAGCTATTGATCCGGCACTGGCATTTGGCACAGGGCATCATCCTACAACAGCATCATCACTAAAAGCTATTGCAAAATATGTAAAAGAGGGTGATAGAGTTTTAGATGTAGGATGCGGGAGCGGAATACTCGGTATAGCGGCAATTAAACTTGGTGCAATAGTTGATGCTTGTGACACAGATGCGGAGTGTATAGAAAACAGTAGAGTAAATGCTAAACTTAATTCAGTAAAGTTTGAAAACTTATGGGAAGGCTCTTGTAGTTTGACAAAAGATAGTTATGATATTGTTGTAGCAAATATAGTGGCTGATGTTTTGACTTTTATAGCAAATGATTTAAAAAATGTTTTAAAAGCAGGCGGATTGCTTATATTATCAGGAATATTAAATAAATATGAATCAAAAGTCTTAAAGTTTTATCAAGATTTTGAAATTCAAGAAAAAATAACTCAAGATGAATGGGTTACATTAATATTAAAGCAAGGTAAAAAATAGATATGCAAAACAAAAACGATAAAAATGACAACAATAATAATAATTTTTTTAATAAAAATCCGCTTATAACTTTTGCGATATTTTCAGTAGTAATTATCATGCTTTTTAAAGCCATAATTGGAGAAAATAGTGTCTCAGATGGAACACTAGCAGGCAGTAAAAAAACAAAGCAGATAAGTTACTCAGAACTTAAATCTTTAATAGAGTCTAAAAGTCTAAGAAAAGTTGAAATAGGGCAAAGTTACATTAAAGCATATGGCACAGATAATGCAACTCTATATACGACAAGAATTGTGCCGGGTGACTCTAAGTTAACAGAATCATTGGACAAACAAAATATAGAGTATGTTGGCTTTAGCGAAACAAACTGGTTTACAGAGATGTTTGGATGGCTTTTTCCATTTCTAATTATAATTGCAATATGGATGTTTTTTGCCGGACGAATGCAAAAAAGTATGGGCAGCGGTATTTTGGGGATGGGCGGCTCTAAAAAGATGATCAACTCTGAAAAACCTAAAACTAAATTTGACGATGTAGCAGGGGTAGAAGAGGCAAAAGAGGAGGTTCAAGAGATTGTTGATTTCTTGAAATATCCGGGTCGTTATGTAGAAATCGGGGCAAAAATTCCAAAAGGCGTTTTGCTTGTAGGAAGCCCTGGTACTGGTAAGACTCTTTTGGCAAAAGCGGTTGCAGGCGAAGCTGATGTGCCATTTTTTTCGGTGAGCGGTTCTAGTTTTATTGAGATGTTTGTCGGTGTCGGAGCGGCTCGTGTTCGTGACCTTTTTGAACAGGCTAAAAAAGATGCACCGAGCATTATTTTTATAGATGAGATCGATGCTATCGGTAAAAGCCGTGCGGCAGGTGCTAATATGGGCGGTAATGATGAGAGAGAGCAAACTCTTAATCAGCTTTTAGCAGAGATGGACGGATTTGGAACAGATACTCCCGTTATTATTTTAGCAGCTACAAATAGACCTGAAATACTTGATCAAGCACTATTGCGTCCGGGACGATTTGATAGACAGGTATTGGTGGATAAACCTGATTTTGAAGGTCGTATAAAGATTTTGAAAGTGCATGTTAAAGGCGTTAAGATGGATGAGGATGTTGATCTCGAAGAAGTTGCTCGCTTAACAGCCGGTTTAGCTGGAGCTGATTTGGCAAATATTGTTAATGAGGCAGCACTTCTTGCAGGTAGAAAGAGTCAAAAAAGTGTAACACAAAAAGATCTTTATGAATCAGTGGAACGAGCTTTAGCAGGACTTTCTAAAAAATCTCGCCGTATAAATCCAAAAGAGAAAAAAATTGTTGCATATCATGAAAGCGGACATGCCTTAATGGCTGAAACAACGCCGGGAGCTAAAAAAGTTTCAAAAGTCTCAATAGTACCTCGCGGTTTAGCAGCACTTGGATATACGCTCAATACGCCAGAAGAGAATAAATTTATGATGCAAAAGCATGAGCTTTGGGCAGAAGTTGATGTACTTTTAGGTGGGCGTGCGGCGGAAGAGGTTTTTATAGGTGAAATTTCTACGGGTGCCGGGAATGATCTAGAAAGAGCGACAGATATTATTAAATCAATGGTTCAAACTTACGGTATGAGTGATGTGGCAGGTTTAATGGTCCTTGAAAAAAGTAGACAATCTTTTTTGAGTGGCGGAGGTATGCAGGCGAGTAGAGAATATAGTGAAAAAATGGCGCAGGACATGGATGAGTTTATAAAAAGTTCGCTTCAAGAGAGATATCAACATGTTGTTCAAAGACTTCAAGAGTATAGAAGTGCAATTGAAGATATGGTGAAACTTCTTTATAAAAAAGAGAGCGTTACAGGTGCTGAAGTTAGAGAAATTATTATAAACTTTGAAAAAAAGAGTGGATTAGAATCTAAAGTAAATCTTGTTGTTGATGATATTGAAGAAGAGTTAAAAGCTGATGCAAAAATGGTTGAAGATGAACAGAGTTCAAAAAAAGAAAGAGATGACAAAGAGGGATTAGATGAAGAATAATCTTTTACCTGTTGCAAAAGAGGGGTGGAATTATTTAATATTTTCTGTTGCAGCGCTTCTTCTTTTTACTTTGCTTGATTTAGATTTTTTGCAGTTTATTGCTTTTTTGACGACACTTTTTTTTCTTTTTGTTTTTAGAAATCCAGAGAGACAAAATATGCTTTATCAGGAAAACAGTGTTGTTAGTCCCGTTGATGGAAAAGTAGTTTCAATAGAAGAGTTGGATAGCAAAGAGAGTTACGCATACAAAATAGAAGTAGAGAGTAATTATTTAAATGTATCTCTTCTTAGAGCCCCTTTTACATCATTATTAAAAGATATATCGATCTACAGAGGTGCAAGATTATCTTCTATTTATCCTCTCTCAAAAGATATTAACGAAAATGTAGAATTGATTTTTGTTGATAAAAAATCATCCAATAAAATAAAAGTTACCCATATACTAAAACAAAGTTTCAAGGCAATTGACATAGATATTATAAAAGCTCAAAATATACTTCAAGGCTCTAGATACGGATTTATGTTAAACGGCGTTACAGCACTCTATGTGCCTTCTAACTTTAGATTAAATATTAGTGTTGGCAATGAGCTTGCAGCTTCAGAATCTCTTATTGGATATTTTACAACTGAGAGTAAAATAGAAAATACAAATTCGGAAATATAAGCTACTTCCGAATTTTATAATATTAATTTATATATGGTTCAAGCGCTTTTGGAATAGTGATGCTTCCATCTTCATTTTGAAAGTTTTCCATAATAGCTACCATAGTTCTTCCCACTGCCAATGCAGAACCATTTAGAGTGTGTACAAAAGAGTTTTTATCTCCATCTTTATATCTTATTTTTGCGCGTCTAGCTTGAAATTCTCTGGTATTTGAGACTGAGCTTATTTCTCTGTAACTATTTTGACCCGGAAGCCAAACTTCCAAGTCTACGGTTTTAGCTGCACCAAATCCTAAGTCTCCGGCACAAAGTGTGACAAGACGATGCGGAAGTTCAAGTTCGGTAAGTATATCTGAAGCAGTTTGAACCATTTCATCAAATATTTTATCGCTATCTTCAGGCTTTGTTATAGAGACAAGTTCAACTTTGTGAAATTGATGCTGTCTTATCATACCTCTTGTATCACGACCTGCCGCACCTGCCTCTTTTCTAAAACATGATGTGTAAGCAGTCATTTTTATAGGCAGTGCATCAGCCGGCAAAATCTCATCTTGATATAGATTTGTAACCGGAACTTCTGCCGTTGGAATTAAAAACAACTCTTGATCTTCTATTTTATAAAGGTCGTCTTCAAATTTTGGAAGCTGTCCTGTTCCTTCCAATGCAGTTCTATTTACTATAGAAGGCACACTGACCTCCGTAAAACCTCTTTTTGAATTAAAATTCAGCATAAAGTTAATAAGTGCTCGTTCAAGTTTTGCACCCATGCCAAAAGAGACGCTAAAGCGGCTTGTTGCAAGTTTCACTCCTCGCTCAAAATCTATCCATCCGTTATTTTCGGCTAGTTCCCAGTGCTCTTTTGGAGTAAATATAAATTGTCTTGGAGCTAAAACTTTTTTAATCTCAACATTGTCATTTTCATCCTCACCATCAGGTGTGTCATCATCTGGAATATTTGGGATAGACATAGCTAAAGTTTCAAGCTCTTCTTGTTTTGTTCTTTGAACTTCAAGCGCTTCTGCAATTTTAACTTTATTTGCATCTACTCTCTTTTTTAATTCACTTACATCTTTTCCCTCTTTTTTATAGACGCCAAACTCTTTGCTCATCGCATTTTGAGCAGCTTGGAGCGTTTCATAATCAACTTTCGCAGCTTTTAGCTCTTCATTTTTTCTTTTTAGAGAATTTAAAAGTTTAATATCAACGCCTTTTCTTACGAGTTTATCGCTGACGCCTTGAAAATCTTTTTGGAGTAGTTTTAAATCAATCATCTTTATCCTTAATTTATAATAGTATATCTCTTGCTATTTGAAACTGATTTGCCGTCATAAGGTGAATCTTGGGATGAAATGCTTTTATCTCTAAAAAGAGATTTTTACTAAGTTCAAATCCAACTCTATACTCTTCTTCTGGTCCTTGCTCATTTGCAATTTTAAGAGCTTCTATCCACTCATCTGGTACATTTATTCCTGGAACATGGGCAGATAAAAATTGTGCTGTTCTAAGTTTTGTAATCGGAAAAATTCCTAAAATAAGCTCAGCATCTTTTCTTTCATTACAACACTCTTTGTTGGCAGCTTCTTTAAGCTCAAGCAGAAGTTTTGCGTTTTGTAGGTCATAAACCGGCTGTGTAATGATTCCAAGCGCACCGTGTTTTATCTTTTTTTGCATCTTTTTTTGTAGTGTTTTAGGATTTTTTGCATAAGAGTTTACAACTGCAAAAGGGTAAATCTCTTTTGGTTTATGTGTTAGAGGTTTGCCTGCGTAATCAATGCCGCTGTTAAAACAAGAAACGATGTCAAGCAAAAGCGTACTGTCTGCTTCAAAAACGGCCTTAGTATGAGGCTGATCAGAGATAGATGCAGGATCTCCGGTAAGTGCTAAGATAGCTCTTATGTCAATTTCGTTTGCTCCCAGCAAGTCTGATTGAAGAGCAATTTTGTTTCTATCACGCATGCTCATTGTTGCAATTACTGGCTTATGAAATCTTTCTTGAAGCATTTTTGCAGCAAAGAGAGAGTTATATTTTAATTTAGCAAGAGGGTTGTCTGTTGTTGTAAAACCATCTACTAATTTATCAAGCCCTAATTCAGCTATCGTATCGATAATAGGAGAAAATACAGGAGAGTGCCCCGGCGTCGTCTCAAGAGTGATATATGTATCGTTTTTTAGTTTATTTATAAGTTCATTAAACAAAAAGCATCCTAAATGGTATAATTGCGTAATTATAACTAAAGAGAGAAAAATATATGCTAAAACTGGCTGTTTTTGATTTTGATTCTACGCTGATGGATGGCGAGACGATAGATTTTTTTGCTGAAGAGTTGGGACTTGGTGAAGAGGTTGGTAAAATAACAGAAGCTGCGATGAGCGGAGAGATTGACTTTTTTGAATCACTGCAACAAAGAGCGGGTTTGCTAAAAGGTTTAGATTATAGTGTGGTTGAAAAAATAAGTCAAAATTTGCCATATATGAATGGAGCTCGCGAGACAATAGCTGAGCTAAAGAGCAGAGGAATGAAAGTGGTCTGCTTTAGCGGCGGATTTAGAAATGCTACTGGATATGCAAAAAATATTTTAGGGTACGATGCAGATTTTTCAAATGTACTGCATCATAAAAATCAAAAACTTACAGGTCTTGTCGGCGGAGATATGATGTTTAACTACTCCAAAGGCGACATGTTAATACGCTTGCAGGGGCTTTTGGGAGTCACTGAGAAGGAAACATTGGTGTGCGGAGACGGAGCAAATGACCTCTCAATGTTTGCTCATGCAGGAACAAGAGTCGCTTTTTGTGCAAGAGAGATTTTACGCAAAGAAGCAAATATAGTAGTTGAGACTAAAGATTTAAGAAAAATATTGGAGAAATTATAATGTTAGAAAATAGTGTCTGGAGACAGTACAACAGTGAAAATAGTTTTAGAGAAATGCTTGTGAAATTTTGTAAATTAGATGCAATTAATATGATTGAAGATGATAAACTTTTATATGGAGTACTTAAGTCCAAGCTTACAAAAAAAGAGTTAAGACTTTTTGCTATGGATAGTGCTGATTTGGATAATAATGAGATTAAATCTCTATTTAACTATAATGATGAAGAACTTGAAAAAGCAAAATTTAAACTTTATAAAAAATTAAAGCAAGACAAGGTTCGCTTAGGTTTTAAAGCAGTTAGTATAGAAGAGTAGAAGAGTTAAATAAGAATTTATTTTTATTGAAAATTGAGTTTAAAACCAAAATCCTGTTTTAGGATTTTGGTGCATGTTTTGAAAATTATTTTAAATTTTCAAATGGTGCAGTTACAACTGCTTTTCTTGTTACAGTATATGGAACCAATGCCGCAGCACGAGCTCTTTTAATAACAGTTGCAATCATGTCTTGGTGACGCTTGCAGTTACCTGTTAAACGGCGAGGCATGATTTTATATCTTTCTGAAAGAGAGAAGCGAAGCGCTCCTACATCTTTATAATCCATGAAGTCAACTTTTGCTTCACAGTACTTACAGTATCTTTTTTTATACTTTCTTCTTTCTGCCATGGTATTTCCTTTTATTATCTATTTTCTAAAATGGAATTTCATCTTCATCAATGTCTATTTCCGGAACAGAACTGCTCTCAGGCATAGCTCTGTTTTGTGAATAGGATTGCTGTTGCTGATTCGGCTGTTGATAACTTTGTGCTTGTTGTTGATAATTTTGTTGTCCTGCTTGATTTTGTTGAGCAGGATAATTACCACTGTTTTGGTTATCATTTTTCGAATCTAGCATCTGCATTGTTTCAACAACAACAGAGTGTTTAGAGCGTTTCTGTCCGTTTTGATCTACCCATTGATCAAAGTTAAGTCTACCTTCTACAAGGATTTTACTCCCCTTTTTAAGGTACTGGTTGGCAATCTCTGCACTTCTTGCAAAGAATGTAATATCTACAAAGCAAACTTCCTCTTTTTTTTCACCGTTAACAGTGAATTTGCGGCTTGTAGCAATAGCAGTGTTTGCTATTGCCATTCCGCCTTGAGAGTATCTAAGTTCTATATCTCTAGTTAAGTTTCCAACCAAAATAACTTTGTTATACATGAATCTTCCTTCTTTGTTTAGGCGTTAGCCAATTACTCTGCTGTCTCTTCAGCTACTTCTTGAACTTCTGTGCTTGCTTCAACTTCTTCTTTAGTTTCTTCAGCAGGTGATGAAGCTTTTTTGTTTGCTTTTTGAACTAGTTGGTTCCAAGCTGACACTTCACGATTTGTATCATATTTGATAGTTACAAAACGAAGAAGATCTTCATTAATACGGAAGCGTCTTTCAATTTCGCTGATTGCTGAAGGAGCAGCTGTATAATAGATAACATGGAAATAACCACGCTCATTTTTTCCAATAGAATATGCTAATTTTCTCATTCCCATTGCGTCTGTTGCAGCTATTTCGCCGCCGTTAGAAGTGATAACTTCTTCAATAGCATTAACGCTAGCTTGAATCTCTTCTGCTGTTAATGTCGGTTTTACGATTACTAGGTTTTCGTAATTTCTCATAGAGTATAATCTCCCTTTGGTATTTCGCCTATAAACAGGCTTTTGTTTCCCTTTCGGATGTATATATATATCGAAAAAATTCGATACAAAGAGAAAGGAACTCGAAATTATACAAAAAGAATGCTTAAGAAAAACAATGTTTTAAAGAGTATATTAATATGTCATTATGCAATAAATAATCTCTATTTTAATTTTTTAGGATATAGTTTTATTATAATTTATGGAGAATTTATGTCAAGAAAAAGAAAAACAAGTTTTAAGAAAAAACCAAAAGATTTAACTTTTATAACTTGGATTGTAACTTTTATAATTATCGCTTTTAGTTCCTTTGGTATAGGATATTATGTTGGATATGATGATGCAAAAAATGATTTATTTAAAAAAGAGAGCAAAATCGCTAAAAAAAGCGTTAAGCAAATAAAAGAGAGTGAAACGATTGAAAAAAGCACTAAAGAAGCAAAAGAGAAGTATGAAGATGCTTCGCATGAGGTTGAGAGTTCTATAGAGCCAAAACCAATAGAGCGGGAGAAGACAGTAGAGACTTCTGCCAAAGCAAAGTTGGCAATTATTATAGATGATGTGAGTGTAAAGTCTCATATAAAAGCTATCAAGAGCCTTAATCTGCCTATAACAATGTCTTTTCTGCCGCCAAGTGAATTCAGACCAAATTCTCATAAATTGGCTGCAAAAGAGGAGTTTTATATGGTTCATTTGCCTATGGAAGCAAAAAATTTCACAAAGGAAGAACCTTATACACTAAAAGTGGATGATTCTCAAATAAAAATATTGCAAAGAGTTGCAGAAATAAAAAAGCTATTCCCAAAAGTCAAATATATCAATAACCATACAGGAAGTAAATTTACATCAGATGAAGCGGCAGTAAATAGACTTATTTATGCGCTGGAAAAAGAAAATATTAATTTTATAGACAGTCGGACAATTGGATCAACAAAAGTACCAAAGGTGATGAAAAGTTATGGAAAAAAATATATGTCAAGAGATATCTTTTTAGATCATGAACTTGATAAAGATTATGTAAAGGGACAAATAAAAAAAGCAATCAAAATAGCTAAAGTGCATGGAAGTGCAATAGCAATAGGTCATCCGCATGCAAATACTCTTTTGGCCATTAGTGAGTCAAAGCATCTTTTTTCTGAAGTTGAATTGGTTTTAATAGATAAGCTATATTGAAATGAAAATAGTTAAAAATAAAATACCTGAACTTTTTTCTATGAAAAGTTATCCGAAGCAGCTTTTTTATAACGGAAATCTTGAACTTTTACAGAGAGTAAAAGTTTCAATCGTAGGCAGTAGAAAACC
The DNA here is from genome assembly GCF_009258045.1 of Sulfurimonas xiamenensis. Lineage (NCBI taxonomy): Bacteria > Pseudomonadati > Campylobacterota > Epsilonproteobacteria > Campylobacterales > Sulfurimonadaceae > Sulfurimonas > Sulfurimonas xiamenensis. The sequence goes on along the minus strand of NZ_CP041166.1, from coordinate 1,525,794 downwards.
GACAAAATATTCTCGCGAATATATCCAAAAAATTTCTTTAGCATTATCAAAAAATGGAATCTGTGTAGTAAGCGGCGGCGCAATGGGAATCGATGCAACAGCCCACTCGGGTGCAGGGAGTTCAAACACTATTGCTGTTTTGCCGTGCGGCATAGATCTGCGTTATCCCTCTGTAAATAAAAATTTATTAAACGATATACAAAACAGCGGGCTTTTGCTTAGTCAGTTTGAGCTTGGATTTCGTGCAACCCCCTGGAATTTTATTATAAGAAATGAGCTTGTAGTTGCTCTTGGCGATGTTTTAATAGTCGGCGAAGCTGATCTGGATAGCGGAACTATGAGAAGTGTGGAATTTGCTTTAAAAATGGGTAAAAAAATTTTTGTGCTTCCGCATCGTTTAGGTGAGAGCAGCGGCACAAATCAGCTTGTAAAAGAGTCTAAAGCAGAGGTGATTTATGATATAAATGAGTTTGTATCTCAATTTACACCATCAAAGAATCTTCAACTCTTTAGCAAAGATGATTTTATAGAGTTTTGCAGTACAAATCCAACATATGATGAGGCTTTGGCAAAATATCCGCAGAGAGTTTTTGAAGCAGAGTTAAACGGCGAGATAGAGATAGTAAAGGGCAGAGTTTTAGTTCTATAGTATTAACATTGAATCGCCGTAAGAGTAGAATCTATACTCTTTTTCAATGGCAATTCTGTAAAGCTCCTGAGTTTTTTCCAATCCCACAAAAGAGGCCACTAACATTAAAAGAGTGGATTTTGGAAGATGAAAATTTGTAAGCAGATGATTTACTCTTAAGGGTCTGTTTTTTGGATGCAAAAAGAGGTTTGCCTCTCCATTTGAAATATCTTTGTTTCTTGCATAAAACTCTATTGTTCTTGTAGAAGTTGTTCCAATGCTTAAAATTGCTCTATCGGAGTCTAAAAGTTTTTTTGCCTTTTTGGAGATAGCATAGTACTCTGAGTGCATAGGATGCTCGGTTATTTTCTCACACTCAACTGGCTTAAATGTTCCACTGCCTACATGAAGTGTTACAAATGCATGTGCAAATGTTTTGCATACTCTCTCATGCTGCTCTTTTGTAAAGTGCAGGGATGCAGTCGGTGCGGCAACCGCACCCTCCTCTTTGGCAAAGACGCTTTGATACTCATTTTCATCCTCTTTATTGTCTTCTCTTTGAATATAAGGGGGAAGAGGAACATGCCCGATTTTTTCTATTATCGGAAGCAGTTCCTCAAAACGCAAAAGTTTTTCATTTTCATAAAAATGGACGACTCTGCTTCCGTCATCGTGAAGTTTTTGAACTATAGCAGAAAGATTCTCATCAAAGAGAATTTTTGTATCTTTTTTTACTTTACCTCTTATATAAACATTTACATCATGCGCATTCAGGGCTCTGTTTATAAGAAGTTCAATTTTTCCGCCGCTCTCTTTTTTTCCAAAGAGTCTTGCTTTTATAACTTTTGTGTCGTTAAATATCAGCGCACACTCTTTTGGGATAAACTTCTCTAAATCCGAAAATTTTACATGCGAAATTTTGTCTGTAGATCTGTCATATACAAGAAGTTTTGAGCTGTCTCTCGGATTTGCGGGGTGTGTCGCTATAAGCTCCTTTGGAAGAAAGAAGTCATAGCTAGATGTTAAAAGTTCTTTATTATTCACTGTCTTTGTTTATCGCTCTTATCTCATCAAGAAGATCTATATCTTCATCCTCGCTCTCTTCTTCAAGCGCAGGAGCAGGGTTGACTAGTCTTACTATTAAAATAGATATTCCATAAAGCAGGACAAGCGGGCCTGCCATTAAAAGCTGTGTCAATACATCCGGCGGAGTAAGAAGGGCAGCTACTATAAAAATAATTACAATTGCATACTTAAAAAACTCTCTCATCTGTCTATCGTCAACCATGCCAAGAAGTCCTAAAAAGTATGCAAAAACAGGAAGTTCAAAAGCTATTCCAAAGCCAAACATGATTTTTGTAAAGAAGCCTACATAATCTTCTATATTTATCAGAGGAGTAAATTTAAAGCTACCAAAGGTAATCAAAAAATCAAAACCAAACGGAGTAACTATATAGTAGGCAAATATAACCCCTATAGCAAACATTATAGTTCCGCCGAGGATAAATGGAATAATCATCTTCTTTTCGTTTGCGTATAGAGCAGGTGCTATAAAAGCCCATATTTGACTTAAAATAATAGGAAGAGCTCCTAAAATGGCTGCAAAAAATGAGACTTTAAGAGCAACAAAAAATGCTCCCCCAACTTGATTTGTAGTTACCATTCCATCGGCAGCGTGAAGAGATTTTCTGCCAACTTCTAAAAGAGCGACATTTAAGGGTTCTACTATCCACTCTAAAATTGCTTCATGAAAGTAAAACATTACAAAAAACATTACAATAAGGCTGGCGACAGAGATACCAAGTCTTTTTCTTAGTTCAACTAAATGCGGTTTTATTTCATCAAACATCTTTGCTATCTTCTTCTATTTTATTTGGATTCTTTTTTTTCTTTGCAAGAGTTACTTCATCACTTTTATTTGGCGTTTTTTCACTTTTGTTATCTGATTGATTACTCTGTTTTGACTCTTTGAAGAGATCGTCATCTTCAAATGTACCATCTTCAAGCGTTGTTAGTTTTGCTGCCATCTTTTTTATGTCAGTTGCGCTTTTTACTTGATTTGAGGCATTAAGCAACTCTTTTTTGTATGCCAATGCTTCATCTTTCATGCTTTTAACATTCATCTCTTCTTCTAGAGACTCTTTCATAGTGCCAATAGTATTCTTCGCATTTCTGAAAAATTTAGCTATCTCTACCATTGCATCGGGAAGTTTATCCGGACCAAGGAACAAAATGGCAATAACAGCGATAATCAGTATCTCAGTAAAACCCATACCAAACATAAAAAATCCTCAAAATTATTATAAAAACAAGATTCTATCTAAAGAATAATTAAACTAGGATATAAAGAGTGTAATCTCATCTGCTAAAAGATAGTCGATGTTATAAAAAGTATCATTCTTAAAGAGCAGTTTTTTTTCATCAACTAGAAGTTTTGCTTTTTTTAACTCTTCTTTATTGAGCAGATCTTTACAAACTCCTACACACGAACGCAATCCTAAAAAAATCTGTTCAATTTTTTTATCTTCGAGTGTTAATAATTCGCTTCTAATATCGAGCGGATTTTTTATATAATCTTCAATGCATGTGGTTGGATAGTATCTTTTTAAGCCAAGTTTGCCAACAGCTCCGCTTCCGAGGCCTATATAATCTTTATACTCCCAGTATCCAAGATTGTGAGTGCTTTGGTAAGAGCCAAAGTTACTGATTTCGTATTGATTAAAGCCAAAATCAGTTATTTTTTTGAAAAACCAAGATGTTAATCCTAGTTTCTCTTTTGACATATAAGGTTTTGATTCAAATAAAGTACCCTCTTCAATCGTTAAAGCGTAAGCACTTAAATGGTTTATCGGCAGAGAAAAAGCGGTACTCAAATCATTTTCTAAAAGCTTTTTTGTGTCATTGAGTGTAGCATAAATAAGATCAATTGAGATATTTTTAAAACCAATCTTTTTGGCATTTAAAACAGCTTCTACTGCCTGCACAGCGCCATGTGAACGATTTAGAAGTTTGAGTTTATCTTTATCAAAACTTTGTACCCCAAAACTTATACGATTAACCCCAAGTTTAAACATCCCCTCAAGCCACTCTGCAGTTGCACTGTTTGGATTGGCTTCGCTTGTTATCTCAATATTATCTTTTAAGTAGGGTTTTAGAGCGTCAAATATTTTTTTGTACAGTGCCGGTGCAACCGTAGAGGGTGTTCCGCCGCCGATAAAAATTGATTCTATCTCTTTGGATGTGATGTTAAATCTTTTTAATTCAAATTGAAGCTGGGTACAAAGAGCTTCCATGTAGTGCTCTTTTAGATGAAACTTGTCTACATAGGAGTTAAAAGCGCAATAGTAACATTTAGAATCACAAAATGGAATATGTATATAAAGTAGCACAAACCCCTCCTTAGTTAAGTTGAGAATTATAGCTTTATTTGATTTTTTTTAATAGTTGGATTTTTATTATTTTGAGTAAGTAGAAGCGCATTATAAAATAGTAAAAATTAGGTTACTTTAATTGCTAGTCTTGTATAATTTTATAATTCAAATCTCTCAAAATCTATATTTAAGTGAAGCTATGAGTAAAAAAGATTTATATCGACCTAATGTCGCAATGATTATTGTGTCCGACACTTATCCGCAAAAAAAAGAGATATTTTTGGCGCAGAGAAATGATTTAAGGGATGTGTGGCAATTTCCTCAAGGCGGAATAGATGAAGGAGAAGAGGTCATAGAAGCTCTTTTTCGTGAACTAGAAGAAGAGATAGGTACAAATAGAGTTGAGGTGATTGCTGAATATCCTGAGTGGGTATCTTATGATTTTCCTTTAAAAATAGCACAAAATATGAAACCTTTTATAGGGCAGAAACAAAGGTATTTTTTAGTAAAACTCCACAAAAACGCTAAAATCAATATTGATACAAAAGAGCCTGAGTTTTCTGATTATAAATTTGTAACGGCTGATGAGGCTCTAACTTTAAGTGCAAGTTTTAAAAAAGATGTATATGAGAGTGTGATAAATTATTTCAAAGATGAAGGATTATTGTAGATGTTGATAGTTCAAAAATTTGGCGGAACAAGCGTTGGTGATTTGGATCGTATTCAAAATGTGGCAAATCGTGTAAGCGCTACCAAAAAAGCCGGTCATGACATAGTCGTAGTGGTTTCGGCTATGAGTGGGGAGACCAATAAACTTATAGGATATGCGGAGCATTTTTCAAAAAATCCTGCAAGAGTAGAGATGGATATGCTGCTAAGTTCAGGTGAGAGAGTAACTGCTGCTCTTTTAGCAATTGCGCTAAGCGAGATGGGATTCCCTGCAATATCAATGACAGGCAGAAAAGCTGGAATTGTTACGGATAATATTCATACAAAAGCGCGTATTGAAGAGATTAACCCAGTTGTTATGCATAATGCTATAAAAGAGGGAAAAATTGTAGTAGTAGCAGGTTTTCAGGGTATATCGCAAGATGGAAATGTAACAACGCTCGGACGCGGAGGAAGTGACCTCTCCGCTGTTGCAATCGCGGGAGCGCTCAAAGCAGATTTGTGTGAGATTTACACAGATGTCAGCGGAATTTTCACGACTGACCCTCGTATTGAGCCAAAAGCGAAAAAACTTGAAAAAATTTCATATGATGAGATGCTTGAGCTTGCCTCTTTGGGTGCAAAAGTACTTCAAAACCGCTCAGTGGAGCTGGCAAAAAAATTAAATGTCAATTTAGTAACAAGAACAAGCTTTTCAGATGAAGAGGGAACATTAATTACGAAGGAAGAAAATATTATGGAAAAACCGTTAGTAAGCGGAATTGCACTGGATAAAAACCAAGCGCGTGTATCGTTAATAGGCGTAAAAGACAGACCGGGAATTGCTTCGGATATCTTTACAAAACTTTCAAACAATAGTGTAAATATTGATATGATAGTTCAAAATGTGGGTCATGACGGCAGAGCAAATATAGATTTTACAGTACCTGTAGGTGATTTAAATGATGCTAAAGTTGTTGTTGATACATTTGTCAAAGATGCAGAGGTTGATGAGGTCTCTTATGATGAAAACATTTGCAAAGTTTCAATAGTAGGCGTAGGTATGAAATCTCACACCGGTGTTGCAGCAAAAGCGTTCTCGACAATGGCAAAAGAGAATATCAATATCGGTATGATCTCTACATCAGAAATAAAAATTTCAATGGTAATAGATGAAAAATATGCAGAGCTTGCAGTTAGAGCTCTTCATAATGCTTATGAGTTAGATAAATAATGAAAATTGATACTTCTTTATATTTTGCAACTTTAATAAATAAATACTTTTTTAATATTATAGAAGAGAAATAAAAGATATGCAGGATTTTGCGCAGTGGAGTTTGGATGCAATCAGAGAAGAGGGTGGCTGTTTTAGTTGGCTAGAAGAGCAGAGATTTGACTGGACCACTACAACTTCACAGGCGCTTGAGCAGATATTAAGCGGTAAAACAATTATTCTTATTACAGATGAAAAAAGAAAATGGCTTGAGACATATATTCTTGATTTTTTAAACTCTTCACAGCTAGACCGCCCACTGCTTCCTATTATCAGCATAGATAGTTTATATAAGCATTATAACAGTGTAAATGGTGGAGAGATGCTTGATGTAGTTGAAGATATGATATCTTTGGCGCATAAAGAGGACTATTTCTTTTGGTATATAGGCAAGGGAGAGGATAAAAGAGCAGACCTTGCAAAGAGAAAAGATACAAGTTATTTTTGGATTTTTGATGAGGAGTATCTCAACGCATTTCATCTTAAATCTTATGACAAGCTATTAGATATAAAACTTCTTCAGCTTTATCGTCTTTTTAATGCTTCTCTTAATGCAGCGATGTTCGGGGAAGTTGATGTCAGTTCATAAATCTCAAAAGGGCTATATACTTATCTCCACTAACATAGAAAAAGAGTTTGAAAGACTTAAGGAGGAGTTAAAACCTAATAGAGTTGCAGGTTTTATAGAGGATGAATTTAAAATTGAACATGCAAAAGCGGTAATAGCAGAATCTTATATCAGCGAATCTCAAACAAAATATATTATTTTAGGTGCAAATAACTTTAATAAAGTATCTCAAAACTCACTTCTAAAAGTTTTAGAAGAGCCTCCTAAAAATATAAAATTTATAATTATTTCTCCCACAAAATCAAATTTGCTTCCTACAGTCCGCTCAAGAATGCCTATAGTAAAAGGTGAAAAAACGCATATGATTCAAGAGATTAATCTTAATCTCTCCAGAATAGATTATGCAGAAGTTTTTGAATTTTTAAAAGCAAATGCAAGAGTGAAAAAAAATGAAGCAAAAAGTCTTGTTGAAGCAATCTACTACAAAGCAACTGTTGTAGAAAAACTTATTTTAAGCGCTTCGGCTCTTCAAAATTTTGATAAAGCTTATAGACTTTTAGAGTTAAACGCAAGACCGCAAAGTGTGTTGGCGATGATTCTTATGAGTTTTACAGGAGAAAAAAATGCAAGTTGAACTTTTATCAAATAGTATAAATATAAAAAAATATCTAAAAGAGTTGGGAGTTGACAGCGGCGGGATTAAAATACTTGCATCAAAAGCGGCGCTTCATATTGTCTATATAAGAGAGTTACATGTAGGCGGAGCAAATATTCTAAAACAGGATGCTCTTAGCATAGGAGCTGATTTAGCGGTGCCTCGCGGAACTGTTGTGGCAAAAATTTCGCATGTTGATTGTATGTTGATTGCAACAACAAAACAGTTGCAGCTGCTTAGTAAAAAAGAGCTGGCTCAACCATTTGGTTTAAAAGAGCTGGCTAAGAAACTTCAAGATATTTTAAAAGTTAAAAAAACTTCACGCGTAGAAGTTATGGGTATTCTTAATGCAAACGATGACAGCTTTTTTTCAGACTCAAGAATTAAAGAAAGAGATGCGATAAAAGCGATAGAGAAAATGGCAGAAGAGGGCGCTGATATTATTGATATTGGTGGAGTTTCTTCTGCTCCTAACACCATATATGTCGGTGCCAAAGAGGAGCTAAGAAGAGTAAAACCGATATTTGATATGATAAAAAAAGAGAAGTTATATGAAAAGGTAAAATTTAGTATCGACAGCTACGAGCCTTCAGTTGTCTCTTACGCTCTTGAGAGCGGGTTTAAAATAGTAAATGATATTACGGGATTGGCAAATGATGAAGTTTGTAAACTTTGCAGCGCATATAATGCAACTGCCCTAATTATGCATATGCAAAAAGATCCGTTTACAATGCAGCAAAGTCCTGAATATAAAAATGTTTTAGGCGATATATACTCTTTTTTTGAACAAAGAGTCGCTAAAGCTGAATCATTCGGTGTTAAAGATATGGTTTTGGATGTTGGAATTGGATTTGGAAAAACGCTAGAACATAATCTAATGCTGATAAAACATCAAGAGCATTTTTTAACTCTAAAAAAACCGCTTCTTGTTGGTGCTTCAAGAAAATCTATGATAGATAAAATATCCCCATCTCTACCAAAAGAGAGATTATCAGGAACTTTAGTTTTACATTTAGAAGCGGCTAAAAACGGAGCTTCTATTATTCGTGTGCATGATGTAAAAGAACATGTGCAAGCATTAAGAGTCCAAAAAGCTTTAGAAGATATTTGATAAGGATTTTTATAGTTTATGCAGTGTAGAATCAGTCAGAGCTCAATGCTCTGACTGGTATTTTAGAAATAGTTTTTACTCTATTTCAGCGTCGATAACATCTTCGTCATCTTTTTTCTTTTTAGTATCAGCAGCTTCCGCTTCACCGCCTTGCTCTTTTTTGTACATCTGCTCAGCCATTTTATGACTTGCTTCAGTTAGAGTTTTTACTTTTGCTTCGATCTGCTCTTTTGTAGCACTCTCATCTTTTAGAGTCTCTTTAAGCTCAGCTATAGCGCTCTCTATTTTTGCTTTCTCCTCAGCTTCGATCTTATCGCCCATTTCGCCAAGAGATTTTTCAGTTTGAGCAATAAGCGCATCCGCTTGGTTTTTAAGCTCAACAAGCTCTTTTCTTTTTGTATCTTCAGCTTTATGAGCTTCTGCATCTTGAACCATTTTGTTGATCTCTTCTTCGCTTAGTCCTGAGCTTCCGCTGATAGTGATTGATTGAGATTTACCTGTACCTTTGTCTGTTGAGCTAACAGTTAAAATACCGTTTGCATCAATGTCAAAAGTAACCTCGATCTGAGGCACGCCTCTTGGAGCTGCAGGAATATCTCCGAGTTCAAAAAGACCTAAAGATTTGTTGTCTTTTGCAAACTCTCTCTCACCTTGAACAACTGAGATACTAACAGCAGGCTGGTTGTCTTCAGCAGTTGAGAAGATCTGAGATTTTTTAACAGGTATCGTAGTACCTTTTTCAATAATCTTAGTTGCAACACCGCCTAGAGTCTCTATTCCAAGAGATAGTGGAGTAACATCTAGAAGAAGTACATCTTTAACATCTCCTCTTAAAACACCGCCTTGGATAGCTGCACCTGCTGCAACAACTTCATCAGGGTTTACACCTTTGTTGAGTTTTTTGCCGCCGAAGAAATCAGATACCATTTTTTGAGCCAATGGAACACGCGTTGAACCACCAACCATTATAATCTCTTTAATGTCACTGTTGTTTAGGTCAGCATCTTTCATAGCAGTTTTAATATGGCTGATAGTCTCTTCAACAAGCTTCTCGATCATACTCTCGAATTTTGCACGAGTAAGTTTTGTTACAAGGTGTTGAGGTCCCGCTTCTGTCATAGTGATAAATGGCAGATTGATCTCTGTTTCAGTTGAGCTTGAGAGCTCCTTTTTAGCATTTTCAGCTGCATCTTTTAGACGCTGTAGCGCCATTTTGTCATTTTTGAGATCAATGCCGTGTGTATTTTTGAATTCGCTGTTTAGGTAGTCAACAATTTTGTTGTCAAAGTCGTCTCCTCCTAAAAATGCGTTACCATCAGTTGATAGAACCTCAAAAGTACCATCACTGATCTCTAGAACAGTAACATCAAATGTTCCGCCCCCAAGGTCGTAAACAAGTACATTTTCATCGCTTTTGCTCTCAAGTCCGTATGCAAGCGCAGAAGCTGTTGGCTCATTTATGATACGAAGTACATTAAGTCCTGCGATAGTTCCTGCATCTTTTGTTGCTTTTCTCTGCGCATCGTTAAAGTAAGCAGGAACCGTGATAACTGCGTCTGTTACAGTTGAGCCTAAATAAGCCTCTGCATCCTCTTTTAATTTGCTAAGAATTTTTGCAGAGATCTCTTGAGGAGTGTAGATCTTTCCTGCAACATCAACTGCCGCCATACCGTCTTTGTCTACAATATTGTAAGTTACTTTGTCGTGAGCCGCTTTAGCATTCTCTTCACTCATCATAAGACCCATGATTCTCTTAATAGAAGAGATAGTTTTGTTTGGATTTGTAATCGCCTGTCTTTTTGCAGGATCTCCTACTAAAACCTCACCTTTGTCTGTAAATGCAACAACCGAAGGAGTTGTGTTTTTCCCTTCTTTATTTGGGATGATCTTTGCTTCGCCGCCCTCATAAACTGCTACACATGAATTTGTTGTTCCTAAATCTATACCTATAACTTTTGACATAATTTTGTTTCCTTTGTTTGTTTAATTTGTAAAAATTTGTTTTATCAGGCGAAATTATATCGCCATACTCTTTTTTCGTTTGCTACTTAAGTAGCACTATTAGTTGGCGACTACCACCATTGCTTCCCTTAATGGTCTATCTTTATATCTATAACCGGTTTGAAATGTCTGAACGATTTGACCGCTCTCTACCGTGTCGCTATCTACGCTTTGAATGGCGTTGTGAATATTTGGATCAAACGGCTCATCATGTGAAACCATTGTTACACCATGTTTTTGCAAAGAGGTTGTAAATTGTTTGAGTGTAAGTTCAATGCCCTCTTTTAATTTTTCTAAATGCTCTGTCGGATCAGTTACATTTTCCGTAGAGGAGAGTGCCATTTGAAGTGCGTCCATAACTGGAATCATGTCTTTGGCAAATTTTTCGTTTGAATATTCTACCGCTGTATATTTCTCTCTCTCTAATCTTTTTTTGATATTATCAAAATCAGCATGTACACGAGCATATTTATCTTTTAGAGAAGCTATCTCCTCTTGTAAAAGATTAATTTCATTTTCAACAGATTTTTCATCTGCTTCAGCTTTTGCTTCCGCTTCAGCCTTCTCTTCTGCCTCTTTTTCAAGAGTTGTTTTATCTAGCTCGATATTTTCAAGAGATTCATTTTCAATCTCTTCATTATTTTCTTTTGGCATAGTTGTTAAATTGCTCCTTTTCTAAAAAGATGACATCATTATACATATTGAGTGTAATAATGTCAAGTAAAAGTTGATTTTTTTTACTTAATAAAGTTTAGTCTATTGCTATCAACTATTTTATTTGCTAAAAAAATAGTTTCTATTGTATCATTATATATTATATATATGAATTGGAGATGTTATGAAATATTTAGTTTGGTTTGGCGGAATTTTGGCAACGCTGGTTTTGGCTATTTTTATAGTTCTTTTTACATCATTAGGCAATGGTGTGTTAAAGCCCATTTTAGAGCAAAAGATAAAAGAACAAACAAAACTAGAGAGCAGACTTTCTGAATTTTCATTAAGTATAAGTGATTTTTCTGTAATTTTAGAATTAAATAAAGGCAATATTATTAAGGCAGAGGGAGAATACTCTCTCTTCTCTCAGGCTTTTACTGTTTTTTACAATGTGGATTTTAAAAATTTAGAGACACTAAAACCATTAGCAGGAACTGAGCTTAGAGGCAATTTTAGTACAAACGGCAGTGCAAAAGGTGATATTGCTTTTATGCAGATTGATGGTAAGAGCAGTGTGGGCGAGAGTGACACATCTTATCATATAGAGTTAACTGATTTTAATCCTACATCTATTATTGCAAATATAAAAGATGCCAAATTAGCATCTCTGCTTTATATGGCTGCTCAAAATCCTTATGCAAGTGCAGATATAGATATGGATATAAATTTTAGAGATATAAGATTGCATAAGATGGATGGGGATGTTGTACTAAAAACAAAAAACGGCAAAATTGACCCAAAATATATGTTAAGTGATTTTAATGTAACGATTCCTCAAACCTCATTCTCTATGAATCTTGATGCAAAACTAAAAGGTGATGATGTTGATTATAGATATGAACTGCTCTCAAACCTTTTTAAAATCAACTCATCAGGACTAATTGTTCCAGAACCTCTAAAAGCTGATTTGAAATACTCGCTCAATATTGAGGATTTAGAGGTTTTAAAGCCTTTAACAAAGGCAGATGTCAGAGGTGCTTTTAAGCTCAAGGGAAGTGTAAAAGGGACAAAAGAGAAGATGATTGTGGAGGGAGTGAGCGATTTGGCTTCATCAGATACGGTATTTGAAGCTGTTTTAAAAGAGTTTAACCCCGCCTCACTAAGAGCAAAAGTAGTAAATCTTGATATTGCAAAACTTCTCTACATGGTAAAACAGCCCCACTACAGTGATGGTCTCTTCTCTATGGATGTTGATATTAGCGATGCAAAAGCGCAGAGTTTAAATGGAAAAGTGATCACAACAATTAAAAAGGGTTTATTAGATTCAAAGTATCTCACAAAAACATATGCCTTTACATCTCCTATGCCAAAAACTCTCTATGATGTAGTGACAACCACTCATTTAAGCGGTAATATTGCAGATACAAAAGTTGATTTTAATTCAAATATAGCAAATCTTGATGTAAAGAGTGCAAAATTTAACATCAAAGATGCTTCATTGAAGAGTGATTACAAGATTGCTATACCAAATTTAGACTCTCTCTTCTTTTTGACAAATCAGCATATGAGAGGTGAAATTGTAGCAAACGGCACTATTTCAAAAACAGAAGATTTGGATTTTACAATCTACTCAAATATTGCAGATGGAAATATGGAAGCAAAACTGCATAATGATGATTTTCACGCAGACTTAAACTCTGTAAAAACAATCAAACTGCTTCATATGCTCTTTTATCCGGAGATTGCAGATGCTTCGTTAAATGCTAAAATAGATTATAATTTAGCACAAAGCAAAGGAGTAATGAACGCTCAGGTTGCAAATGCAATATTTGTAAAAAATCAAACATTTGATCTTATAAAACAGTATACGAAATTTGATATGTACAGAGAGCACTTTAACGGTGATGTAAAAGCAAAAATAGAAAAGGAGAATATTTTAGCTTCAATGGACCTTCGCTCCAAAGAGGCCTCCATCAAAACTCAAGAGACAAAATTCAACACAAAAACGAAACAGATAGATACTGATGTAACATTTCAGGCTAAGAAAAATGTAATAAGCGGAGATATAAAAGGGGATTTAAACTCTCCAAAAGTAACAATAGACCTTGAAAAACTTATGAAATCCGAAGCCGGAAAAGTTATTGAAGAGAAGGTTAACAAAGCTATAGAGAAAGAAGTTGATAAACTATTTAAAAAATTATTTTAAGAATTTTTATTTTTACTTAAAATTTAGTTTTTCATTATAAACTTCTATGCGATTTCGCCCGTTTTGCTTTGCAAGATAGAGCATATTATCTGCTTTTTTAATAACTTCATGCAGATTTTTCTCTAAAGCCGGGTGATTGTGCAAACCAATAGAAACACTAAGATTAATCGTATGGTTGTTATAAAAATATTTTTTTGAATTTATATTCTCTTTGATTCTCTCACAAATATGTAAAGCTGATCCGCTTCTAGTATGAATAAAGAGTAAAAACTCTTCCCCTCCGTATCTAATAAGTATATCACTCGCGCGAATGGATGTTTTAAATATTTCACTTGCTTGAACAAGAACATAGTCTCCGGCATCGTGCCCATAAGTGTCATTGATGACTTTGAATTTATCAAGATCAATCATAGCGACGCTGTAGTTATTTAGATTGATAACATTTGGCAGCTCTTGAAGATAATTTCTATTAAATGTATTTGTGAGCGGATCGGTAAAAACTCTTTTTTTGGTAGCAAAGTAGTAAAAAAGCTGCATTAGAGTTATAAATATAAAGAGTAGAATCAGCCAAATTAAAACAATAAAAAAATTCTCCAGAGGCTCAATGGATTCTAATAGATATTTTTGAAGATCTGTTGATATATCAACACTAAACAGAGCTATGACTTCGTTATTTATAACTATTGGAAGCAGATAGGTAATATAAAGATTTTCCATATTTTTCTGTTTTATGATTTGAGGCTTTTTTGTTTTATATGCGTCAATATACTCCTGCTTTTCAACATCAAATTTTTGATAAAAATTTGCTTTATCAGTTTTTGAAGCATCTAAAATAAATCTAAATCTGTCTATCTCGTCTTTATATAAAACATAGGTATATTTAATATTTGACGATATTGTCATGGAGAGCATATTTTCATATTTTTTTCTGTTATTTTCATTTTTAAAAGCCAAAAGCATATCTTTTGAATTTTGTATATTTAGAGATTTTAAAAAATCATGCTCTATATTTTTAAGGATAGAAGAGATATGCTCAATATCATGTTTTTGTATATTTTCAAAAATACTTGTACTTGTTTTTTTTGTATAGTTGTAAACATACAGCAGTGCTATACTTAAAATAAAAAGCAGAAAAAATATAAATATCTCTTTCTTCTTTACCATATCTTCTCTTCTATATATTTGTCTAGTTTGTTTGAAACTTTAATGGATTGTTCTTTTATTCTTGGTTTAAGGATAACGATATTTGGTCTGCCTTTTTTCCAAAACATTGCGCCAAAACTGCGTGGAATCTCTTTTAGCAGTGAATAATCAAGTACAAAAATAGTTTTTTTGTAGCAACTCTTTTTTAGGTTTTGTTTTTTATCTAAAATTATTAAAGAGGAGTCTTCGCAAGTTGAAGAGGTTTTTAGGCTTGTGCTTTCTTTAAATTCAAAAAGCAGATTTTTATTGTCTGACCAGATAATTAACTCATCTTGTATAGAAATATTTGTAAAAATTTTTTCTAATATTTGCGTTTTTATAATATGTTTGTTTTCTGAAGCAAAAACAGTAATAATTAAAAAAAGTATACTTACAACTGTTTTCATTTAAAAAATATACTCCATTGTGAAGATGGCTCTCTTCTCAAGAGCAGGCACTTTTATACCCGATATGCTGTTTTGAATTGCTTTGTCAAATATATTCTCGCCTTTTATTTTCAAATCAAGTTTTTTGCTGTAATGATAGATTATACCCGCGGTATAGTCATAGCCTGCATCGATATGTACGCCGTCGACACCGATGTAAGAGGATCGATATACGAGTTCATTATAGATGTCAAACTTATTAACTCTATTATAAATTTGAAGAAGTACTCCTTCGTCTGAGCTAAAATAAAAATTATCTTTATATGCCTTAAAATACTCAAAAATTATTTTGTTATCTGCGTTAAATTTATAGCTGCTGTTGATAAAAAAATGTTTATAATCAGAATTTTTATCATTATTTATATATATTTTTTCTGAAGCATCATATATGATTCCATTTTTAGATTTAGAACCTCCCGCTCCTGCGGTTATAGTTACACTCTCTTTTTTATACTCAAGTTCAACTTTGGCAATAGCTGTTTTTGAACTTTTTAAATATGGATTTGGATTGTAGATTGGGGAGAATGTTGTTTGCGCAAAAATCGGGTAGATATAACCTTTTTGAACAAATGACTTAAGTGAAAAATTTTCACTTAATCTCCCTATATAACCCAAGCGAAATGTCTCCTGTGTTGAAGAAGTGCCAAAATGGCTGTCGTAATGATCAAATTTAAGACCCAGTGTTATTTTATGATCTTTGTTTATACTGTAAATATCTTCAAAATATGCCATGTAGATATCAAGCTTTTTTGGACCGAGAATTATCGGTTTTTCTGTGCTATTGCTTTTTAACTCATCAAGAAAAAATCTTTTAAATTTTACTTGTGCGCCAAATAAAAGATTATTGTTTTTGTATTTGTGTCTCTTCTCTAAGATTGCACTGTTGGTATACGAACCTGCTCTCATAATAAAATCATTTGCTATTGTTTCATCAAAAAGTGATATACCGGTTGTATCCGAATTTTCTATTTCCAGAGTTTCGTAAGTACTTGAAAAAATAAATTTTAAAGAGGTATCAAGATATTTTGTAAATTGAATGTAGTGATATTTTACATCAACTTCTCCATCTTCTATGGAAGAGCCTATACCGCTAAAGAGATCATACTTTTCTGAAGAGCTTCCTGCTTCGAGCATAAAGTCCTCTTTTTTTGAGAGGTTAAAGTAAAATTGTCCTCTATATCCATCTCTTGACAATGTACTTTGGTTGTTTTTGTATTTTTTATACTCATTTTTACCGATATCAATATTTGCTAAACAGGAGTAGCCGTTAAATGTATCAGCTTCTATTATTTGAGCTCTAGAGCCTCCCTCAGAGTCAAGCGAGAGTTGTGATACAAATGCCCTCTCTCTTGATGAATCTTTAGTGTAGAGTTTAATAATCATATTCCCAGGTTCACCGCTAAAAGTGATAGAGTTTGAAGCTTGGTAAACTTCTATATGATCTATATGATTGAGTCCCATTTTTCCAAACTGGGCCATGCTTGTACCAGAAGTAACAGATGTTAATTCATAAGAATTTATAAATATTTTAACAGATGACATACTCTGTTCTGAGTAGGGAGTTTTTACAAGTGAGCTCATTCCAAAGTTTGTAGTTTTTAGTGTAAACATTCTTAATGTTTTTAAAACATCATTTAGTGTATAAGCCTGCATTTTGTCTAAGTCTGCGCGAGAAAATACTATAATATGTCCCGCTTCTTCATTTTTTGTTTCAAAATAAAGTTCACTTGCCGCTCTATATTGAGAAAGCAATTCATCGATATCTGCTTCTTTACTAAACAACAGAGTTGTTAAAAATATTAAAAAAAGATATATTTTCACATTTAACCCCTATTATTTAGAAAATACGGCTGCAATTATACATAGCCGCCGCTTATTTTGTACTTGCATCTGCTAAAGCGAGACAAAACAGGACTTTTTTTTGATTTTTTTGCATAATCTGGACGGCCTGTGTAAAAGTAGAACCTGTTGTGACTATATCATCTACTAAAATCAACTCTTTTTCTTTAAATTTTTTTAGTTCAAAATCTCTTGAATTTAAAATTCTAAATTCTCTGCTTTTTCCGGAATAGGAGATTTTGTTTTTTGCTCTTAGTTTATTAAAAAACGGCTTTATGCTTTTGCTTTTTAATGATTTATTTAATATTGCTGTATGAGAGTAACCGTTTTGCACATAATCATCAATGGCTATTGAAGTTACTATACCGGGATAGTCAAATGCAGCAGCAAATTTTTTTAGAGAATTTTTTGCAAGTATGGAGTAAACATAATAGCCTAAATCGGTATGTTTTGTATGAAGCAAATCTTTTATATCGCTGTATTTGTAAAAAGAGATAACTTCTATATTGTTAAGAATTTTTCTTTTGTAGATAGAAGGAGATAAAAATTTGTTTTGGCAATTATTGCAGATATGCGAGAGTGATAAGTTCTCGCACATTAGACATCTCATTTATACTGCTTAGTCCATCTTCAATACGGACATAAACGCTTCTTGAGGAAGCTGTACTTTCCCGATAGATTTCATTCTTTTTTTGCCGGCTTTTTGTTTTTCAAGCAGTTTTCTCTTGCGGGTAATGTCACCGCCGTAACACTTTGCAGTAACATTTTTGCCCATTGATTTTACTGTTTCACGAGCTATAACCTGATTGCCCAAAGATGCTTGAACAGCTACTTCAAACAACTGACGAGGGATAAGCTCTTTCATGTTTTTAACCAAAGCTCGACCGCGAGTTAAAGCCGATGTGCGAGGCACTATAACGCTTAATGCATCAACAACCTCACCGGCTACTTTAACATCTAGTTTTACAAGGTCACCCTCTCTAAACTCTATCGGCTCATAGTCAAATGAAGCATAACCTTTCGAGATAGATTTTAAAGTATCGTAAAAACCGACGACTATCTCGTTCATAGGAAGAGAATACTCAAGCATAACTCTATCTTCATTTAGATATGTCATCTTATCCTGCGTACCTCTTTTGGATATAAGAAGGTTTATAACATTTCCAAGATATTCGCTTGGTGTTATTACCGTTGCTTTTATGTAAGGCTCTTCTATTCTGTCTATATGGTTTATCGGCGGAAGTTCCGAAGGATTTTGAACCTCTACCAAATCTCCGTTGTTTAGATACACATTATAAATAACAGATGGTGCAGTAGCAATTAAATCAAGCCCAAACTCTCTTTCAAGACGCTCCTTGATAACTTCCATATGAAGCATTCCCAAAAATCCGACACGAAATCCAAAACCAAGAGCTATAGAGGTTTCAGGCTCATAAGAGAGAGAGCTGTCATTTAAACGAAGTTTGTCTAATGCGTCACGAAGCTCTTCAAACATATCCGTATCAATAGGGTAGAGACCTGCAAATACAAACGGTTTAGCCGGCTCATACTTTCCTACAGGTTCTGCAGTTGGTTTTTTTGCATCGGTAATAGTATCACCTACATTTACAACGCTTACATCTTTTAAGCCAAGAACTACTATGCCGATTTCGCCACTTTTTATAGAAGCTGTTTTTTGTCTCTTTAATGGATGAGGATACATTAAGTCAAGAACTTGATGCTCCTCGTTGTTGCTCATAAGTTTTACTACTTGATTTTTTTTAATCTCTCCATCAAACACACGCACTAATGCCAATGCACCAAGGTACGGATCAAACCAGGAGTCGTAAATAATAGCTTTTGTAGGAGAGTCAGGGTCTCCAACAGGAGCCGGAACTCGTTCTACTATAGCATCTATAAGCTCACGGATACCGACTCCTGTTTTTGCGGATACTAAACAAGCATCAGTTGCATCTATTCCTATGCTTGTTTCAATCTCTTCTGCTACTTTTATGGGATCTGCTGCAGGAAGGTCTATCTTGTTTATAACAGGAATAAGTTCTAAGTTATTTTCCATTGCAAGATAAACATTTGCAATTGTTTGAGCTTCAACTCCTTGAGCTGCATCAACGATAAGCAGTGCACCATCACTTGAAGCCAAGGACTTACTAACTTCATAAGAAAAATCAACATGACCCGGAGTATCAATAAGATTTAAAATATAGTGCTCACCGTCTTTAACATAATCAAGCCTGACACTTTGAGCTTTTATGGTAATACCGCGCTCCTTTTCGATATCCATCGTATCCATCATCT
This sequence comes from Sulfurimonas xiamenensis, assembly GCF_009258045.1. Lineage (NCBI taxonomy): Bacteria > Pseudomonadati > Campylobacterota > Epsilonproteobacteria > Campylobacterales > Sulfurimonadaceae > Sulfurimonas > Sulfurimonas xiamenensis. The sequence continues at coordinate 1,506,917 of NZ_CP041166.1, read as the reverse complement.
GTTTGCCTAGTTCCCTCTCGGTTACAGAGCCGCACTCTTGAATGATACGATCAGCTAAAGTACTTTTACCGTGGTCAATATGCGCTATGATAGAAAAGTTTCTAATATTTTTCAATTAATTCCCTTGATTATGCAAATAATGAGTTTACGCTTTCGTTATGATAAACTCTGCGAATAACTTCTGCAAAAAGAGGTGCAACCGTTAAAACTACAATTTTATCGTGCGGTTTTGATTCTAATGTATTTGTAACAATGAGCTCATCAAGTTCACCGTTTTCTATATTTTCGTAAGCTTTTCCGCTTAAAACAGCATGCGTAGCACACGCCATAACAGAAGAAGCCCCTTTATTTTTAAGCGCAGTTGCCGCTTTTACCATAGTTCCGGCAGTATCTACCATATCATCAATCATAATAACATCTTTTCCGCTTACATCACCGATAATATTCATAACTTCACTCTCATTTGCTTTTTCACGGCGTTTATCAACAATAACCATATCAAGTCCCATGCGTGAGGCGAAATATCTTGCTCTTGCAACACCGCCGATATCAGGAGATGCTATAACAGGATTTTTAAGATTTTTACTTTTAATATAGTTTTCAAAGGTTACAGAGCCGTAAAGGTTGTCAACAGGAATATTGAAAAAGCCTTGGATCTGCCCTGCATGCAAATCTATCGTTACAACTCTGTCTATCCCGGCAGCTTCATACATGTCAGCTACAAGTCTTGCAGTAATTGGAACACGAGGAGCTGCTTTACGGTCTTGCCTTGCATATCCATAGTATGGAACAACAGCTGTAATACTAGAAGCACTTGATCTGCGAAGAGCATCTGTCATAATTAGAAGCTCCATTAAATTATCATTTGAGGGTGCTCCTGTTGACTGGATAATAAATACATCACGCCCGCGAACACTTTCTGATATTTGGATAGAGATCTCTCCATCACTAAATTTTTTAACATCAGCTTTTGCAAGTGGGACATCTAGAATTTGACAAACTTCTTTGGCAAATTGATTGCTGGCAGAACCAGCGAAAATTTTATAACCGCGCATAGAATACCTTTTGAAAAATTTAAAAGAGATTATACAAAATTAGTGCTGAGGAGTTGTTAAAATAATAAATCTTAAAAAAATTTAATTTCTTTATTCGTTTTAAATTTTTTAGTTTGATATAATGATAAAAAAATTAATAAATACTTAAGTTTAAAAGAGATGGTAAAAATTTCATGAATTCTGCTTATAAAATATTTACACAATTTTCATTTCTCTCATTTTTCGCCTCTTTATTTGCAGCACTTTTATTAGCATATACTCCTGAATATGGATTATCAAAAGAAGCAGTGAATACACTTTTTATACTTATCTTTGCAGCAGGACTTTGGATAAGCGAGGCAATACCGGCATTTGCGGTTTCGCTTTTGGTCGTAGCGCTAGAGATAGTTCTTTTAGGTTTTAGTGATTTTGATTTTTCAGCTTCAAATGAGTGGGAAATATACTTAGACCCCTGGTCTTCACCTTTGATTTTTCTTTTTTTAGCAGGTTTTATAATGGCATTAGCCGCCTCAAAAACAAAGATTGATGTATGGCTGGCAAAAAAAGTTCTATTTTATGTCGGAAACAAACCGCATAATATTATTACAGGTCTGATGGCAGTTACTTATTTTTTGTCTATGTTTATCTCAAATACTGCTACGGCTGCTATGATGATGACTATTATCGCTCCTATGCTGCTAAGTATAAAATCATCAAATCCATTTTCTAAAGCTACAGTTCTGGGAGTTGCCGTAAGTGCAAACCTTGGCGGGATGGCTACAATAATAGGAACACCTCCAAATGCAATAGCTGTCGGTATTTTGGGGCAGAGTGCTCCATCATTTATAGGATGGATGGGTCTGGCTTTGGTACCATCGTTATTTATCGTAATAATTCTTAGATTTTTGATAGTAAAACTTTATCCTTCAAATGAAGAGTTTATAAATCTACAAAGTATCGGTGAAGTTGAACATCTAGATAGTGAAACAAAAAATTCAAACACAGAGATACTTCCTGGCTGGAAAAGGGTAGTAACCATTGTGATTTTTATAATAACTATACTCTTATGGTTAAGCGGTCCATTACATCATATCCCAACTACAGCCATATCTTTTCTTCCTATAATAGGACTTACTCTTTTTGGAATAATAGACGCGGATGATATTTGTAAAATTCGATGGGATGTAATTATTTTAATCATAGGAGGACTTAGCCTTGGTTTTGCCATCTCAAAAAGTGGATTAGATGCATGGTTTGCAACGCTTATTGAAACTGATGGGCTCTCTCTATTTTGGATTGCATTGATATTTTCATACTTTGTGGTTTTAGTGTCAAATTTTATGAGTAATACAGCAGCTACCAATATAACTCTTCCGATAGTTGTAGCAATTGCCGCAACAATTTCTGCATCTTCATCCCAATTCGCTGTAATTGCAGTAGCTCTTAGTGCCTCTTTTGCTATGAGTCTGCCTGTTTCAACTCCTCCAAATGCCATAGTGTTTGCAAGTAATAAAGTTATTTCCAGAGACTTTTTAATTATTGGACTGGTAACAGCTCTTATTGGGCCTCCGGTGGTAATAGGTTGGCTCTATTTTATAAATACTGTTTTTTAAAAAACTTAAATTAACTTTTTTTAAGTTTTTAGATAATAGAATGAGTTATAGACGGAGTATTTTTTATATTAAACAAAAAGAGGAAGCATGAATTTTTTAGTTAAATATTGGGATAAGATATTGATACTTTTTTTTTCAATAGTTGTAGTTGTTTTGGCTTTCTCTTTTGCTATCGATATAAAGGCAAAAGAAATTATTGATGACTCTTTGGCTCAAGCAATTGTAGTATTTGGCAGCGCTAAGGCTCTAAATGCAGTTATATCTCTTGCTCAGGGAACAGAGTTGGATCTGCCTTTTTTAACGGTTGCTATAGGCGAAGTTTTAGATCCGATTAATGATTTAATTGAACAATTTTCTCTTATAATGCTTGCAAGCATGACATCATTGGGTATTCAAAAAATATTGATGGCTTTTGTGACAAACAAAATATTCAATATAGTTTTGGTCTTTTGTTTGACGGTAGTAAATATTTGGTTATTTCTTAGGTTTAAAAAAGATGAAAGAGTTCGATCGTTATTTTTTAAAGTTACTGTTATTTTGGTTTTTTTGAGATTTGCAATACCTTTTATAGGATTTGTAAATGAGGTGACATATCACTATTTTGTTAAGCCTGAATATAATATTGAGAAGCTAAATGAAAATATTGTTAAAGCCAAAGATGAGGTCAGTAAAGTTACAAATGAGACTATTATGCAAAAACAGCAGAGTTCTTTTTTTGATAAAGTAGTAGAAAAATTTGATTCTGATTATTACAGCAAAAAAGTTGATGAGTATAGAGATGCGGCTGAAGATTCCAGTCAGTATATTGTTGATTTGATAACTGTTTTTGTGTTTCAGACTATACTTTTGCCAATAATTTTTCTTTTGGTTTTATACTATTTTATAAAAGGAATTTTCAATATAGGCAGATAAAATCTTAGAAATATCAAAAAAATAAATATTACTAATTTTGTTTTTAAAGTATTTTTTGTAAAATGTGTTTAATGCTAGAAAAAATTTAGCATTTTTGAAAATTAATGTTGTAAAAGTTTTAATTTTTTAAAGTAATAAAATTAACTTTTAGAAAAATAGATTTATATTTTAAAATATAATAAAAATCGGGAGAAGTTATCATGAAAAAAATCATTTTAAAAGCATTGTGTGTAGCATCATTAATTGTTGTGCCATCGGCACTATTTGCCCAAAACGGCAAAGGTTCTAAAAATAATAGTGAAGGATACACTCAAGAAAGAGTTCAAAAAAATGAGCAAAGTTATGACAGAAAACAGGAACAAAAGAATTTAAAAGCTCAGAAAAAACAAGAAATAGAAGAACGCAAAGCTCAGAAAAAACAAGAAATAGAAGAACGCAAAGCTCAGAAAAAGCAAGAAAAGGAAGAGCGTAAAGCTCAAAAAAAACAAGAAAAAGAAGAGCGTAAAGCTCAAAAAGAAGAACGCAAATCTCAAAAAGAGTTAGAAAAAGAGCAACGCAAATCTCAGAAGGAAAAAAATCGAAATTCAAATATAGAAGCAAATGACGATTAATTTTTCAGATTATTAAAAATTTTTTGTTTACAAAAATTTAGCCAGTTTGGTGGAAGCAAACTTCTGCTTTAAACTGGTAATTATTTTTTTTATTTAAAAGTAAGTGATTGGTGGAGCTGTGGCCTACCGTGTGAGGTCTATTTAAAGCCTATAAATAGGGTTTTTGTGGTCTCATAGATTTTAAAATGTACCTTAAAATGTACCTTTTTGCGGTCGCTTAAAATTTTCTTGGCTTCTATAATCGCATTTTGTAGTTTTAATTGTACCAAACAAATATTTAAAATCTCATTCTGCTATTGAAGATTAAAGAACGGTTTCCTTTTTTGGCATTCGTTCCTATTTCAAATATTTAACTTTTGCTTATACGGGTTTCTCGTAGTCGCTAAAATGGCGGGTATTAACTTAATAATTTCTTTACTACTGCATCGACATGAATGTCGGGGTAATACATCACCCCAAACTTGGGGGCATCATCTTTAATCATCAGCACCGCATAAAACCATTTTACCCTTACAATCTATCGCTTGAGATATGTTCGTGCCTTGTAGGGCAGATATAAGCCTTTGGTTAATTATATTTGATTAGTTAATATACTTTGGTTAATAGGTTAATGGCTTGAAGTGTCCTATTATAGGATTTAATTATAATAGTTATAATAGTTATAATAGTTAACATAGTTTAAAAAAAATGATAATTAGTGAGTTTTTGAGGCTTGCAGCACCCGTGATATAAAAAAAGCTCTTACAGTACCTATGACTTTTTTTGCTTGAAGATTACTTTTATATCTGCATTATTGAAGCGTTTATCTTTTGCAAGTATCTCTTTTATCTTTTTGATTACATCATCTTTACTCATTAGTTCCCCCTTGCAATGTCTGTAACTTCTTTTAGTTCGTGAAGTGGTAAAGCTAAAACTCTAAAGTTTGGAATGATAACTTTCGCTTCTATCCGCCAAACTATAAAAGCTAAATTGTTTTTCACTTGCTTATTATAGATGATTATTTTTTCTATCATTGGTATATCTGGGCGGTTAATGTAATGAGTATCTGTAAACAATCCATCTTTTGTAATGTACTGTTTTAAATCAAAAAATCTTTTAAGTGCTTCTATGTTTGGGCGGTGTTTAGTGTCGGAGCAAATATCAATATTCATATTTATTTTTGAAGTACCAAATGATAAAATATTTAAAAGTCTGTTTGTGAGTTCATACGGTGGCGGCTCTTTGTGATATTGCTTTATACCAAATATTACTAAAGTAGCTTGATTGTATTTTGGCGGTGTAGATGAGTTGTAATAGTAGATGTTCTCACGCTCTAATTGGTAAGCGGTTGTAATCTCATCAGCCGTGAGCCGCTTTTTTAATTTCGCCATTATCCGCTTATCTCTGGCGTTGATTTTATTCCATCTACCTATGGCTTTTAAACTCTCTAATTTATGCTGTTTTTGGAACTCTATTCTTATAGTGTCTATGGCAAAATCTTCATTATTATTTTGGTTAAATTCGTTGATAAAATCTTCTAATTCGTGTAAGATATTCATAGTGTTTTAGTCTCTCTTTTTTATACCTATTAAGAACTTCATTTCTTAAAGTGGTTTTTGTTATGTATCTCTAAGCCCGTGCCTATCGTGGGCGGTTGAGGTTGCACCCCTCAAAAAGTAGCTTAATGTGTAGACTACATTAGACTTTATTGTAAGGGGTGTTTTTTTCAAGCTTAAAGAGGTTTTTACCTCTTTATTCTTTACTAATAACTTTCAATAATTCCGCCACTTTTTGCTTATAGGCAGAATTAATTCTGTATATTCCTATTCGTGCCGTGCTTCCATCTATTTTCAAGACGGTGTGAGTTTCAGTTGATAGTATGTCGGTACCGTCTGCAACATCAAAAAAAGACTCAAATTTTCTTCTAATATGCTGTATTATATCTGGCAGATAATGACAATTAAACAACTCTTTTGAGTAGTGAGTTTGCACCCTATCATCATTTTTTAATGCCAACGATAAAATCTTTTTTTCTGTATTATTTAAAGATATTTTCTTAATCATAATACCACCTCATCAAAATCACTAAAAGAAAATTCATTATCCATCAGTGTGAAATTTGAAGCCATAAGCTCCATTATAAAACCGATGTCTACAATGTCAAGGCTCTTTAGTTTATCAAGTATCAAGATAGATATTTGATAAGTGTATAAATCCTCTATGCCCTCATCTTGTAATAGTGCATCAGATACCCAACTAATAAGGCTCTTTTTACTTTCATTGGTACTTTTGCCGCTATTATAAAAATCTTCTACCGTGAGAGATACAATGCTCTCTATTCTTTTGGATAACTTCATATTAAGCTACCTCAAAACCATTGATAAGCTTATCTGCCTCTTCTACACTAAAAAGTGTCACACGGTCGCTTAACTTCTTTGGCGTGAGCTTTCCTTGTTTAGCGTATAGCCAAACGGTACTAAGTCCGATATTTAAGTATGAAGCCATTGCTTTGGCTCTTAGATATTTTACTTCCATTTGTAAATCTTTCCCATAGTTCAACTATGATGAGACTTAAAGCTTTAAGATTTTTTAATATCAGTTTAGTATTGAATTAAATTTTACTGATACTCTCTAATCGTCATTAGATTACATAATTCTACAAGCGGCTTGTACACACTCATTCTAGTAATGATTTCAAATGTTTAAGCCTAAAATTTGTGTTTTGTTTACTTTGATAAATTTATATTTTCAAAAGGCAGTGCTTCTAAAATTTTGTCTATTTTGTTGAAGTGAGGATTTTTTTCATTTTTTCTTTTTAATCTTGAATTTTTTGGAAGTATTGTCAATTTTAAATTTTCAGCTAGGTTGATTTTTGTTATTCTAATATCTTGCAAATCTTTCGGCAGATAAATATAATCATAGGGATTTTTTTGCAAATCTTTAATAGCTGTTATTAATTTAGCTTGTTTAGATTTTTCATTAAAACAATCATCTAGCAATTTTAAAATTTCATCAGTTGCATCTTTAATAGTTTTTGTATCTGCTCCGATTTTATAATTATTTTTTTGCTTTATTTTTTTGGCGGGTATGCTCTCATATGAATGCTGATAATAGTAAATTAACCAACTGATAGTAGATAATTTTTCTATTATTTCATCATCGCTGTAAGTACTAAAAAATATAAAAAATTTATCTATTATAAAATCTGTAAAATCATCAGTTGTAATATTTTTTAAGTTCCACGCTTCATAGTGCTTTTGTTTTGTTAATTCTAATCTTATAATAGCTTTTTTTTCTTTTTTTAATTCCGGAGTTTTGTTTATATAATCTTTTATTTCATCTAAGCTTACCGCTTTATTATCGTATCTATGTATTTTGCCTCTTCTTATAAGATTGTTTATGCTTTGTCTTGATATGCCTAATATTTTAGATGCCTCTATTTGTGAGCATTTATCACTCATCTTACCACCTCATCACTAATCAAATTATCAAGATAATCACTCCACCATTGCATCAGCATTTCAAGTTCTTTTATATAATCTGCTCTATGTGTATATGCTCTCTCTACTGCATTTTTTGGTAAATGGTCTAAGGCTCTCTCTTTTGCTTCATAGCTAACATTATGCTCTGATTGATAAGTATCTGCCAAACTTCTAAATGTACCTCTAAAACCGTGTAATCTTGTTTTTCTGCCTTTTGCTTCATCATTAAAACCCATTCTTTGTAATGCTCTGTTCGGGGTTTCGGGATTTATTGGTACATCAGCGTAACCGCTTGTTTTAAATATAAATGTACCACTTGTAAAAAGTTTCTGCTCTTGTAGTATCTCTATAACTTGAGGCGTGAGCGGCATTCTAAAGTCTGGCATATTCTCATCTTTTGCTTTCATTAGTGAGCGTGGAATAGTAAGAAGTCTTTTATCAAGGTCTATGTATTCCCATTTGAGATTAACTAAGTTATCAGCTCTTAAAGGTAAGTGTAAAACTAATTTTAAAGCGTTCTTTGTGCTGTAATCGCCTTTATAGGCATAAATCGCTCTTGCAAGTTCCTTGAGCGTTTGAGGGTCTGTTATCTTTGGATAGTTTTTCTTTTTGGGTGGTGTGAGGATAGTTTTTTTATGAATATTTGCAATGATGTTAAATTCGCAATAGCCTTTCATAGTAGCAAACTGCCATAAATTATTAAGATACTGCATTAACCTACTTGCACTTTCAGGGGCTTTTATAGCTTTCATCTCAAGCAGCTTAACAATCTCGGGATGTTTGATAGTTGATATTAATCTGCCTTTAAAAAATGGCTTTACATCATTTTCAAACTGTCCTACCTTTCGGATGTAGGTACTATGTGCAAGTTCTTTTTTTTGCTTGACAAACCACTCATCTATCACTTTGTCAAATACGCCTTTTTGTTCTGCTAGTATTTTTTGTTTTGTCTCTCTTTTGTATTCTATCGGGTCTATGCCTTGAGCGATAAGCTTTTTATATTCTTTTGCTTTGTCTCTTGCATCCGCCAAAGGTACATCAGGATATTTACCTAATGATGATTTTCGCCTTTTTAAAATCGTAGGACTTGTATATCTAAATTCCCATAATTTTGTACCGTCTGTTTTGATGAGTAATGATAAGCCGTTCCCGTCATTCAGGGTGTAGGGCTTATCTTTTGGTTTTATCTTTGGTAAATCAACTGCTACTAGTTTAGACAAATCAAATCCTTTAATGGTACATTTTAAGAGGTACTTTTTTACTAAAAATTAAAATGTACTGTAAAATGTACCTTTTGGCGGTACATTCAATAAGATTAGTTTAGACAATATTAGATTAACAGTTGCTTAAGAAGTTCGTTGTTTAGGGAGTTTTAAAGGCTTGTTTGGATTGTATTAGATAGTTAAATGGTGGAGCTGTGGAGGATCGAACTTTTGTCTAAAAATAAATTTATTACTATTTGTGTCATTTTAAATAGTATATAATCCCTTAATATAGGTATATATCGACTATATAAGGAAACATACTGCTCAGATGTTTATTTACCTGTACTTACCTATTTAAGTGAGTTATTATATTTACTTAAGTGAGTTTTAAGTAAAATTATAGAGATTTATATGAGTTGAATTAAGTATTTGAGTTGTGTTCTCTCTTTGGGAATCGAACTCAAGTCCCTAAAAGGTAAATGAGATGTCAAACAAGCTTATCAAAGTTCCCGATACAGAAAATTTGTACTATAAAAATGTCAAAATAATCTATGATGGTAAATATGGACCAAGAGAAAAAACTGTAAAGAGATATACGCTTCGATTTTTAAATGAGGATGGGAAAAGAAAACAAGAAGAGATAGGGGATGATTTAACGATAAAAAAAGCTTTGCAAATTCAAGAGAATAAGAAAAAATTTATTGAGTCTATCAAGTCAAAAACTAAGCGTACAAGAAGAACAAGACAAAAGCAACCTATTATATCTATTCCTCAACAAGAAAAAAAGTTTTCAGTTCAAACCATTAATGATTTAGCCCAATATTATTTTAATAACAATCAAGACAAAAAAACAATCAACAGAGAAAAAAGAACTTATGAAATATACATTAAAGATGTCTTCGGCACACAGGATGCTAAAAATATAAAAGTGTCTGATGTAAAACTTTTTTATGCAAATCTCAAAGAAAAATTAGCAATAAAAACGGCTGGTAATATTATTTTGATGATGAAAAAATATTACAACTATGCCATCAAGCATCATTATTATACTGGCGTTAATCTTGTAAGTGAAATTGAAATAACTCATCCTGATAATACGAGAACAAAATATCTTACTAAAGAGCAAATTCAAGAGCTTGAAAATGATAAAAGAGTATTGGAGAATGAAGATATACATCTTTTTGTATTGTTATCAACAAGAACAGGAAGTAGAGCTGGTTCAATCATGAAAGCTACCAAGTTTGACGTAGATTTGGAAAAACATACAATCAAATTGCATAATTTTAAAAAGAAAGTAGAGGACACAAAAGAGTACACTGCATACTTTGATGACATTACAAGAAATGCACTTGAAAAAAGGTTTGAAACTTGTAAAACACATGAAAAAATCATCAAATCAACATATGCATCATTACGGAAAAAATTGCAAAGAATTTTAGATGACCTCTTCAATTATACAGATAGAGATAATGAAAAGGAATTAGATAGTAAGGGTAGAGTGAAAAGTTATAAACAGTTACTTTATTCAAAAAAAGGTTTAAGAAGTGATGAGGCTGTTAGTGAAGAAGATTTAGAAGTAAGAGCAAAAAGACGAAAAAATAGAATAGTCATTCATTCTATTAGACACTCATTTGCTTATAATTTTTTAAAACAAGAAAAATCATCAATTTTTAAACTGAAAAATTTATTGAACCACAGTGATATAAAAATGACGCTCAGATACGCCCATGATGATGAAGATGAGAACAAAGAAATTATTAAAAATATGTATAAGTAAAAAGTTATAAAAAGCCCTAAATGGTGGAGCTGAAGGGAATTGAACCCTTGTCCAAAAACAAATGAACCACGGCGTCTACATGCTTAGAGAAGTTGTTTGTGTTTAATTGTGCTTCACACAACTTGCAAAGCTACACACAACGAGCCTCAAAATTCGTACCAAGCCGAGACAAACTCAGTATATATCTGCATAAGGGTTATACTTCGAATCCTATCTATCCAGAGTCCATAGGTGAAGCAGCCCGTCCTCTAAGAGGGGGTAAAACTTAAGCTACTGCTAAAGCTGGGCGATAATTTGTATTGTTTGCGTTTAAGCAATTGTGAGCCGTGTAACGGAAATGCTCAGTCCGACATGCAACCGTAGCCTACTTGCTCCTGTCGAAACCAAGTCAGCCCCATATTTGGAATCATATTATAGCTAAAAACAATGAATATATAACTAACGCCCGTGCGGTTGTTGTTGAGTTATGTTCTTTCAGACTTTCACAACTCAATTTCTATAAGTTTCTTAATAACTTAATTTTTTCTTAAATACTTTTATACTCTTAGTAACAACCAACTAAAAAAGGAAATTACTATGGAGAACAACCTTAACCAAACCAATAACACAAATCCAGCAAGGGATAGATACAACGAGCTTGTCGAAAAGTTCATATCAGATTTAGAGCAAGGTGTAGAACCTTGGAAAAAATCATGGAACCTAAAAAATGGACTGCCACAGAGTGCTACAACAGGCGGTAACTATTCAGGTATAAATCTCATATCGCTAATGAGCGAAAATCAATATAATTCTAACAAATGGATTACAGCTAAACAAGTCGAAAAACTTGGCGGTACCATCAAAGAAGAGGAGCTTGAAAATGCCAAGGACATCTTCTTTTTAAAGAACATGAAAAAAATTATCGAAGAGGTCAATCAAGAAACAGGCGAAGTTGAAGAGAAAGAGGAGTCATATAAAATACTTAGAAGCTATAAGGTCTACAACACTCAACAAGTTGAGGGTATCAACTTTCAGCATGAAGAGCCGAAGTCCGATAACGAAAAAGTTCAAGAGATTGAAGAGTTCTTAAAATCCATCAATCCGATTGTTTTAAGAGGAGAACCAGCTTACAGCAAACAGGGAGATTGTATCTATATGCCTCATATTGGAGATTTTGAGGATAGTGAGAACTACTACAGCACTTTTTTCCACGAGTTGAGCCATTGGACGAACCATGAGACCCGCCTTGAGAGAGATAAATTCTTGCAAAAATACAAGGAAAAAGCTTATGGTGTTGAAGAACTAATCGCTGAGATGAGTTCTGCTTTTTTATGTGCGGAGAAAGGTATATCAATGCAGACCACCCAACACAGTGAGTATCTTGACTCATGGGTTAAAAATATTAAAGAGAATCCTTACATACTCTTCTCTGCTTCATCTCAAGCAAGTAAGGCAACAACTTATCTTGAAAAATTATCTGTCAATAACATTGAACAGAGCCAAGATAAAAAACAGACAAAGAGCAAGAACAAATTTGCCAGACCTAAAGCTTCATAATTTCATATGAAGCTTTTTTTGAATACGCTCAATATCAATCATCACTTCTGCGAGCAGACCCACTATCTCTTTTTTTAAACTCTCATAGAGTTTCATGTTGTCACTAAAATAAGCTCTATCCATCTTGTTTTGGAGTTTTCTGATTTTATAGACCTCTTCTTTTTTCTCAGGGCTTAATTTTCTCCATATAGAGCTTGGAAGCTGTATTAGGCTCGTGAACTCTTTTTTATTGCGGTAGGGTTGATTTTTAGCGATTAGAAAGTCATTCCAGTTATCTTGTAGCTTTTGAAAGATGGGAGCTTCAACATCTTTCATTTTTGGTATCTTATTACCATGCTCATCTAAGAGGTACTTACCTCTATCTTTGCCGTTCTTTACTTTTTTGTATTGAATCTCTCCATTTTTAACCATAGGCTTTTGCCCGACTGTTGGGGAGAAGAAATCCTTGTAACCCCAGTCTTTGTTAATTTTATCGAATGCAGAGAAAGTGACGTGTATATGAGGGTGCTGTGTCTCACCGCCTTGCATACCCTCATCATTATGACAAATAAGGTCAAGCAGTTCAAACCTCTCAATAATTCCCTCTTGTTTTAAGAACTCCACAATGAGCTTTGCTTTATCTTTTGCGAACTCTTTATCGTAGAACTGGTTTGCTTCCTCAACATCAAGGTCTTGAAAACTAAACACCATCTGAAACGCACCTCTCTGGTTTGCTCGATGGGGTATTGCTTTTAGTTTTTCAATCTTACTTGCATCCATTTTTTTGAAGTAGTGATTGAGATGCTCTTTTGATTTATCTATATGAGTATTTCGTTTGGTCTTTACTTCAAACTCATCAAGATATTCCTCTCTGTTGTTGTGACGCATTATCCCATAGCCTCCTCCAGCATCCAGCCCTTTTACAATCTTTCCTGAGATTGTCTTAGTGTTAAAGGTTATCGGTTGTATGGTCATCACGCACGTCATAAAGTTTATCCTGTATTGGTATATAACTACAGTATAAAACTTTTTGACAGAGTTTGTTTTTTCAAAAAAATTTGAGTGTTAAACAAAAGCCAGTTACTGTTTATCATTTCTGATAAACTACTGGCTCTTGCAGAGAGCCTTTTTACAATGTATTACTACACTGTTTTTTGTGGTGGTCTTCTTCGTTTAGGTTTTTGTTGTTGCAGGTGGTCAGTAGAACCTGATGAGTCTTTGTCATCACTATCATCATCTAAGATATTCTCAAAATCTTCATCACTAAGCTGTGAGAAGTCTTGATTGATTTCATCATCATCTTGTTCAACATTGTTGTACTTGGCATTTTCATTGATGAATCCATGCTTGCTTTGTGATAGATTCTTTGGTTTCCAAACTTTAACAGGAGGTTGTTCAACAATAAGTTTAGCATCATACCACTCTCTCGAGTTTTGGGGAATGGAATTGATTCTGTCATCTGCAACAATATCCCATCTGTTATATAGGTCCGTGACCTTATTTTCTACATCTTTGATGTCACTGATAACTTTGAGCTTCCAATCTGAGATATTATTTTTTACTTCACTTAGCTCTTTTGCTAATTTTTTGATGTCATCAGCATTTTTAAGTATGTAATTCTCTATCAACTGTTGATTATGTTCTATTAAACTGTTGGCATCTTCTTCTTTTCTTAATAACTGTAGAACATAGAGTGATAGAAGTATTGAAACAACTGGCAGTAGATTTAATATTGTCTGTAACATAGTGCTCCTTTTTAGTTTGATTATAATCTTCAAGGAACAAATTTATAAATTTATTACGGGGTCTATTACCCTAATAGAGGGAACCAAGTCACCTAATAGAGGGTAAAGACCAACCTAACAGAGGGAAATGACACGCTTGTAATCCCGTAACTACGGGTGTTGATTTATTTATATATATACTTATACATTTAAAATTGAAGCCTTGGATGGCTTCAATTATCTATTAACTACGATGTAAAGAGTTTTAGAACCTTCGATTGTGAGGGTATATGAAGAGTGATTATTTAGCTCGGCTATAGTTCTTTTCAACTTGGCACTTTGGTTGTATTTGCTTTTTTTTGACTCTGTTTTTACAAAGAGCTGAGAGAGTATCTCATCAAACTCAAATCTGCACTCCTTGTGACTTTGAGGCATCGAGGCAAATCTATACTGTATCTTTGAGTAGAGTAATCTTTGTAAATCACTTCCAAGGTCGTAATACTCAGAGTTATTGAGGATATAGTAACTCTGTTTAGGTTTGATGATGTGTTGGTTCTTACTCTCATACTGATAAGAGAGTAACGCAGGATTAAGCTGTAGATTTAAGCGGTTGTCAACACTTAAGAATATTAACAACGGTGCTGTGATGATGTTTCTCTTATCTTTTGTGTAGAGTGATAGTGTGACATGTGCAAGTCTATTTAGTGAGTTGATTATCTTGCTGTATATCTCTTTGGAAGCTCTTGGTCTGGTATTTGGATTTATGATTTGATAGAACTCATTGATACCGATTTGAGCTTGGTTGGAGTAGAGTTCTCTTCTAACTGGAAGATACTCTTCATTAAGTGATTTGGCTTCAATCATATTTGACTCATAGAGTTCCTCTTTTTGCTTATTGACACTTTGCATGATAGCTCTGAATATCTTTTGGTCGTATGCTGATAGATACATCCCTGTTATTTCAATATAATCAAACCCAGTTACAGACCTATCAAGCTCTTTTCTGATGGTCTGTATCTCATTTTTAGTTATGGTCACGGTGCCATCCAAGTTTTTTTCTTCGGTTTCGACATAGTAAGAGCTTGGCACAGCTTTAAAAAAATGAAACAGCACCTCAATAGATGCCATTCTTGCTTCTTTATATGTGTTCTTAGGCGACAAGTTCATGTTCAGATTCCTCACATATTAGAGCACCTTTATAAGCTCTCATGTACTCACATCTCGTTGGAGCAGAGAAGTTGGTCTTGATAGATTGGCAGATGATGCCTGTATCGTACTCATTTTTTGAGAGTGAGAGTACGAACCTTGAGTTATCGACCAAACTTGATGCACCTCTGCTTATGGATTGGTTTATATCAGCGTTTTGTCCGATAGCACCTTTGTTGGTATGATGCAGTAGTAAGACCGAGCATTGATTGTCTATAGCCATATTATTGAAGTGCGAGAGTACCATCGCCATATCAGCGTTGTTGTTCTCTTCAAAGCCCGTATATGACTTGATGAGCGTATCAATTATTACCAGTTCATACTTACCATCGGAAATAATGGAGTTTAGCTCTTGGAAGAACTTGTTATCTTTTTGGTTCACACCTTTTTCAATAAGTCTCTCTGTCGATTTGTTCTCAATAATTTTAAAATCAAGCTCCGTCTCTTGTAGTGTAGTTTCAGAAATATTGAGAGCTTTTTTATAGGCATACAAGCGTCTTTGAATATCTTCAAGTCTGTCCTCTAAACTTACATAGAGGGTCTTTACAGGTTTTTCAATAAGATGGTTATAGGTCAATCCGCAACTGGCTAAAATTAGGTTAAGCACGAACATACTTTTGCCCGTAGCACCTGGGGCGACCAGCAGACCTACTTCAGAGACAGGAAGCCCCTTGATGCTTTGGTGTTGCTCTTCTGGTATTTTTAGTATGTCGAATTTGTTGAGTTCGTTGTTGAAGTAATACATTTTAAAGCACCTCTTTGTAAGATACATAACCAGTAATACGGTTTCCATGAATTTCTAAACCGTTTATAAAATGTGTATCTAAAAATAGTTCCATGTCATCATGTTCTTTATCCACTATTTTAAAGTCATGCTTACCTTGCTCACTTACGATTAAATAAGCATACTCTTTTCTTAGCTCTAAAATCTCATAGAGTGTGGTAGCTGAAATTAAATTTACATTCTTTGTTCTGATAATCTCTCTTAAATATTTGATACCTTCATAGTTCTGCTGTTTTAAGTCATTTATAGTGTTTTTCACACATTTTAAAAATCTTTTAGTTGGAATAATTTTTTTTTGTAGCATAATTGCCCCTTATGTTAAGTGCGATTAAAATAATCGTGAGTCTGAACATATTGTTCAAAGCAGTCGAATCACTTGAATAGATAGGGTTTATAAAGTGGGTTAATATTCATTCCACTTAGTTAGATTTGGAAGCTCTGTCTAAATTGATTATTTTCATATTATTTTTTCCTTAATCAAGCAGTTTATAGTATTGCGTGAGTTCTACTTCTGTAAGTATCTTATGAATTGAGCTATTTAAATTTCCAAGCAAGTCATAAATTTCGAAAAAGAATGAGTCATTTTCCAAGCCTATTTCATAAAGTGCATTTATTGTCTCCGTCATGACAATATTATTGACGATACAACTAAAGGTTTTACTATTTAGTATTTCGTTATCAACCTTATACTCGGTATGATTAGCGAGCAAAAATAGCCATCCATTTTCAAGCTTTTCACTCTCCCAATACCCACCTTTATAGTTGCTTGATAGGTGTTGAGCCACAGTAAAATAAGTACGCTCTAATAGAGAAACAAGTTGCCAGTTCTTTGTAATATCATATAAATCTTCAAATTTATTTGTTTTCATTTAGCATCTCCTCTATAGTTTGCATTGCATCTAAAAGCATTTCATTGTATTCATCTTTGACATCCCTTAAAATATTGATGATTGTTAAATAAGACTCTAAACCTTTTGGTAAATTTTTCATCTGTTTAATATGAATTTTAGATGCTTTTAACCTACGATAAAAATGTTTCTTAAATAGAGCAACATAGGCTTCATCATTAAAATCGCCATGAGCCTCTTGTGTTAATAATTCTTTTGCTTTTTCAATAGCTCGTGTGAGAAGAATAGTTTTATTTTTAGGATAAAGTTTAAATTCCTTCATAGTAATTTTGATTGAACATTCTTGTTGTTTTTTAGACCATTGAGCAACTTCTTCTTTATGTGCTTCAAGGAAGTTTTTATCATGTATATAGCTTGTCGCATATTCATCATCACTGAGCATTTTTGCGTTGGTTCTCATTAAATTGTTAAAGTTTTGCATATTTATAATCCTTTGTTGTGTTTATAATATTTGGCTTCGTAAAGCACCGCAGATTTAGATTGCAATCTCCGTTGAACCCTCATAATGAAGGCTCAAAGAAAACAGCAAGAACCTTTATACTAAAGGCTCCAAGCAGGTTGATTTAGGAGTTCAACTTTATCAATGCTTGATGAAAAATTCTCATCACTTGGATATTGTTTTCCGTCTTTGCGAGTTATATATTTGCACACATGATTGTTCAGCACTTCATAAATCTCTTTATGACCGCACAGCTCACTCATCTTTTCCATGAACTCATCTGCCATAGCTTCTTCCACTATCACTTCATAGGTATAGTGACGAGTGATAATCTCTATTTCACTTGTCGTGACTTTTACAACTCGTTTTGTGTTTCTCATCTTTTTTTCCTTTTGTTTAGATTTTCCGTATTGTGACAGAAGAAAAAATTTGACTTCAAAGTTATAAATATCCCAAGAACAAGGGTTTTAATTAACAGATTTTTTAGTAAAATAAAGCATTAGCAAGGGTTTATATGAATTTTAAGGTGTTTTTAATAATATGATTTTGGTTATGAATAAAAAGCATGGTGTGGGCTGTACGTTGCTTACTTATAATTTAGGTAGATTGTTGAATCTTCCAATTTATGTCGATAAAAATAGCTATATGCTTGATGAAGAGCATAAGTATAAGTTCCCTCAAGTTGCTAAAATTACAGCAAGTAATAAACGGGGCATATTTGATATAGGTACTAATGTTGAAACAAAATATACAAAAAAATTTATTGAAAAAGCTAAGCTGATTGTAATTCCGTTTGAATATGGATATGAATGTATGCTACAAACCATCAAAACTTTAAAGTATATAGAGTCTGTAACATCACGAAAAATACCGACATTACTTATACTAAATAGACTTGATAAGCAAGATAGTGATAGAGATTTCAAGTATACGAAATATATGAAAGGAAAATTTATTGAGAATAATTATAGCTTTAAAAAAATATATGATTACCACGATAATAGTAATCTATACTTAGCATACTTACGAAACTCATATAGCTTACAATCAAACTTGGAGTCTGGAGAATATTTTTTAGATAAGATGTATAACAAAGACTATATACGTGACAGGTTAAACAATCTTAGTGAATTTCGTGCTATTAAAAACTTTGAGTATAGATTTTTTTTGTATTTGGCAAGAGACATAATTGGAAGAGTAGATTATGAAGATGAAGATATCTATAGGCAAGATAAGGATATGGTTATATTTAGAAATAACTATGCCCGAACATATATAGATAAAATAGAGCCTTCTTTGGAAAAAACACTTGAAATTGATATGAATAGGTATTTTGATTACAATAAAGGGCTTCCTCATAATGTATATGTAGATGATATAATAAATAAAATGTATGTAAATAATAAAGAAACAAAGCTCATAAAAGATATGGCTTATATATGTTATTTAACCGATGTGCTTTATCGAGACTTAGATTTTTAAAATTACCAAAAAAGTGATACAAAAGCCTTAGCTAAAAAGTAAACCACTATGATGGCTATGATTCCAGCTCCGATAACTTCCATCACTCAACCCCAACAGCTTTAAAAACAGCGTCAATTGGGTCAGAGTAAATTATTAACTGAAATTTACTCATCAGCTCAGGTGGTACTTTAACCATTTGAGCCATGTCAAGAGCAGGTAATAATATTTTTTTTGCACCGCTATCACTTGCGATTTGCAATGCGTCAGGAAGACTCTCAGTCCCTATAATGGTTCCACCAATGCTCATGCTCCCAAGAACGACCATTTGTGAAAGTAATGGTTTTTCAAGAACACCACTGCATAGCGATACGAAAATAGCCAGTTCAATATCTTTTGATTTGCCAATACCATTCAGGTCAGTAGCTTTTAGATGGTAATCAAAGTCTTTATACTTTGCATTGATAGATACTCTATGAAGATTTGCTTGGATGTAATTCGTTGCTTCTTTTATCTCTTCTTTAATAGCTGTACCGCTAAAGCCTGTACTATCGAGTTTACCATTACCAGACATAACTTGTAGGTCTAATCTAAATAGTCCTTTATGCCCATTATCAGGATTTGATGATACCGTATATAGTGAACCGTTTGGAAGTTGACCATCAGGTATAAGCGAGTTGCCACCGCTCTCAGGAACGGCTACTCTTATTTCACTATCATCTTCTATGTCGATATATGAAAAGTTGACATCATAAAACTCCATACCACCGATTTTTTTGAGCTGTTCTTTAATGCGTCTTCTACCAACCAGTGCATACTCTAAACATGTACGAACATCTTCTTTGTTGTACTCTCCATCTGGGTGCATAAGTTTTAAAAGTCCACTGACTGTTTTTTTGACGGCTTTACTGTCACGCTGATTAAGGTCATGTCCCAGTTTAAAGTATTTATCTATAGCATTGGAGAAATTATATTTTTGTAGTTCTCTCATCCACTCAGCCATAAAATCTGTGATGAATCCATACTCATTTGTAAAAAACTCAGGTCGCATTTTTGGTACTTCCCATCCTGGGAGATAGTTGTGAAATCTATCAAAGAATGCTGTGTCTATCATCTCTTTTGGAAATGGCGAAAGTAGATGAGAGGTTTTTACTATGTTTTCTATACTTCCATCGATATTCCCAACAAACACAAATGAAGCTTTTGCTTGTTTTTGCTCTTTTCCACGTGCAAAGCTTCCACTCTCCATGTAGTCTTTCATAATCTGTATACCGTCTTTGTCTTTGAAGTTTATTCCTGCGACTTCATCAAAGGCAACAATATCCCAGTTTCCAACAAGTCCGATAGTCTTACTGCTCATATTGTAAAAAAGGTTTGCAACCGTCGTTTGTCCACCACTCACTAAGATTGAGTTAGGCGATATCTCTTTATAAACAAATGATTTACCTGTTCCACGAGGTCCAAGTTCACACATATTGTAGTTATTCTCTACAAACGGAACCATACGAGCGAGTAAGTGCCATTTTGCTTTAGTGTCAAAATTGGTCGGCTCCATTCCTGTACTTCTGATGACGACATCCATCCATTCTTCATTATCAAATTTTTTTCTTTGAGATAGAAACTCTTCCATATCCATGTTTGGCATCTGAATTGGTTTTAGGTCTTGGATGTGAAAAGGCGACGCACCTTTTGCATTTTCATCGTAGTAATACTCAAGTGTGACAATAACCCAGATACCGCCAGCTAAAAGCTTTTGATACTGCTTGACATAATCTTCATTGATAACAATTTTGTTGATTCCAAGGTTACTAAACTCCGCTTCATAAACATCATCTTTTTCATTTAGTTTTACCGAGACCTTATCGATTACTTTGTATCGACCTTTTTCTTTTATGCGAGACTTTACAACCTCTTTTTCATCAGGACGGACATAGTTTTTTGCCAAAATATCTTTTACTTTAGCAACACCTTCAAGTATCTGCTCCTCGTTGTCTGTTGCACAGTACATTCCAAGTAGGTACTCTAAAACATATATAGGAACATTCGCTCCATCTTTAATCGATTTTGTAAGGTCTTTTCTAACTACTTTACCTATAAATTCGTTGTTTAGTTTGCTGTTTAAATCCATGTTCATATCCTAAAAATCATCATCGAAGTCATTGAAGAAAGAGAGAGCCAATTTCACTTCAAGTTCTTTATATATTGGAGTTTCACTACTGCCATCAAGCACTTTCTTTGTCACAAGTTTAATGGTTTGATTGTTATACTTATTTATATCTTGTTTAAATGTTAGTCTAAATCTTGACTCTCTGTTTGTATCGTACTGCTCAGTAGAGTCAAAAGTGTGTTTAAATTCATCAGAAAGAGTTACACCATCAACACTTTCAAAAGATATTTTCAGTGTTATTGGTTGCGTTTTTTCATCTACTATTTCAGATTGGTAAAGTGCTACATTGACTGTGTTTGTTGAGATGTTTCTCAGTGGAATAATCTCTACATTTACATCTTTAACATCAGTGCTACGAGCTTTTTTAACGCTTATGAGTGGTATCACTAACTCCTGTAGCGTTGCACCCCCATGTACAAAACGGTTACCACCACCTTGCACTCTGATTTTATTGATAGATTTTGCAATGAGAAAATCATTTTCTCCCTCAATTCCAAGAGATTTTCCATCATATTTGGCAACACAAGTCTGTTTACTTAAGCCTTGTCCTATGATGAAACGACGATTAAGCTTTATAGCTCCTTCTGCTTCTGCTTTACAAAACTCGCTTTCTTCAGTCGCTCTGTTAGTATATAAAAATCCATGGTCACTTGTGATGTAGATGGTAGAACCGTTAAAGTTTGAGATTTGTTTGACTACTTTAATGAGACTATCAAATGTACTAACAACTGCGTCAAAAGTTTTTATCTCATTTTTTTCGCCCATCTTGTCTATCTCGTCATGATAGATGTAGATGACACTGCTGTTTTTAACAAACTCTCTACCATTATTTTTACTAAACTTTAAAAACTCTTCATAGCCAATAGCAGAAGCGTTCTCTTCATATGATTTTAATATCTTATCTCTGTTTGCCATCCCTGATGATGACTTGCCATCAATAAATACGATGTCGTTTTTATCTCCGATAGAGAGCTCTTTATGAGGAAGTAAAGAAGCCATCCCAAGTTGAGTGTAAGATGGAAGTGAACTTACCATACTTTCACATGAAGAGCTGTATTTGTCCATGCTCTCTATTTTTGAGCTAAGTTCAACTCCACATTCATAACGCATTGCGTCTGAGATAATGACGAATACTTTTTGATTCTTCTTCAAATGTGCTTCTACAACATTGCTATAAAAATGTTGTTGATGTGAAGTTGTAGTTTGTGCCGTGTAAGTATCTGCAAAACTTTGCCAGTTGTCATTTAACTCTCTCAAATAGCCATTAAGATAGACATCTTCTATTTTAACATTGAGTGCTTTTAGTAGTTCAAGATGTTCAGCTTTACTTGAAGCAAGAGAGTACTCTCTATAGTATCTGTCTGCTTTATGCCAGTGAAGTGTATACTCTTTTATTCCATCATTAAAACTACTCATACTTAGACGAGTCTCTTTTACAAAGTCAAAAAGCTCAGAAGCACTTAGTATCGCCTGATAGATGTTTTGATAGTTCTCATACCAAAACGTATGCTCACGAATTGCAATGCTCTTTGACATCTCTTTTGAAGAGATATTATCACTATTTAGTTTAGTTAAAAGATGGCTTATTACTGCTTGGTCACATTTTTCATAAGTGTCACACATCATAAGTTTTGAAGCATCAGCGTCAGCTATGATGTTTTTAATATTGAGTTCATTCTCTACTGTTTTTGAGATTCTTTCAAAGCTTTCCTTATGTCTACTGCTGTCCATCCAGCTTTTTACAAATAGTCTGGCATCAGAGTTTAGTGTGCATTTGCTTTTGTCTAAGTAAAAATAAAAATGATTTTGAAGGAGTTTATGAAGTAGGTCTTTAAGACTCTCTCCTTCATAAGCGAACTTGCTTTTTACAGCTTTAAAAAAGAGTCCATCGAGTGCAAACTTACTAAGTGTCTCAAAATGTTTTTCATTTTCAAATACTCTTAGCATTATAGAAGCTATGTTATCATCACATCCTATACTTACAGCCATCATTTTAAGTCCTAAAGAGTCTTGAGTCTCTCTTTCACTTAATGTTGTTTTTAGAGCTTCTACTCGTGTTGGAGCATTAAGAAATTTATCGAATCTTCCTACAAACTCTTTAAAAGTGACATCCAGTCCTAAGTTTTGTAGTATAAGGCTTGTCTTATCAGCACTAAACATGTAGTTTGCAATGTTCAAATCCAGCAGCCAGTTTGCTTCATTTTTTGGTGCATGAGTTGGCGAGTAGATTAAAAACTTGTCATCAGGCTGAAGTTTTAATAGTTGGCGTTTAATGCTAAACTCATTGTTATCTATAACAAGCTTTTCAACACTATCAAGGCTGATGTTATCAAACTGTTCTTTTAGCTCAGCATTGTCGTCATACCAAAACACTAATCGCTGTTTTTCAAATATGCTTGTAAGTCTTTGT
The DNA here is from genome assembly GCF_009258045.1 of Sulfurimonas xiamenensis. Taxonomy (NCBI): domain Bacteria; kingdom Pseudomonadati; phylum Campylobacterota; class Epsilonproteobacteria; order Campylobacterales; family Sulfurimonadaceae; genus Sulfurimonas; species Sulfurimonas xiamenensis. The sequence continues at coordinate 1,483,690 of NZ_CP041166.1, read as the reverse complement.
TTAATATCTATCATTTGACTATCTTCCATTCATTTTCTTCTAAAGATTCTACACTAACATTTTCTGTTGTTTCATTGATAATGTCAGTATTTTTCTTTTTTACTATTTTCAGCCCAGTTTTTTTGGAAACATATACTTTTTGTTCCACTGGCTTAAATTCTTGCTTTATTTTATTCTTCTTAATAACATTTTTTTTAGATGGTTTCTTAGCCTTTTTTTGATTCTTATTTATTGTAATAGATTGAAATTTATCAAGTTTTATAATTTTTTTATTACCCTTGGTATGCATTACTTCATTAGAGATATCAACACTTTGAGTAAAATCAACTTTACTTAATAAACTGATGATGTATTCTTGCATAATATATTGATTATTAAATCTTTTGTTATTACATAAATGATGATTTTTAAATTTTTTGGTTGTTACTATAATAGTTAAATAAAACCTACCATTGGATTCTCTGACTAAAATCATAGTATTTTGTGTCAGATTTTTATATAGAATATCATCGGTAGTATTAATTTTAATACTTTTTAGAAAACTTGGAACCTCAAATGTAGTCGACCTTCTTTCATAATCTTCATGACGCTGGTAGTAATTATGTGTAGGTATTATTAATGAGTATTTTTCGTCGATATTTTTTGGTTGATATGTTGCTGTAGAGGTACATGGATGTTTATCCCAATCAGGTGCAAGTGAATCAAAAAATACACGACCACCATTTGAACAATTACAATAGTAGACAGCTTCAAAACATTTGGGACATGATGTCAAGTATAGATAACTATCTTTGCTAAAATCACTATGAGCATAAAAGGGGTTATATATACTTTCATGTCTATAGCGTGCTGAATCAGACGAAACGCCATCTTGAACATGACGCTTCCGTCCATACTCGTCTGTATACCAGTAATCACTCATTATTTACAAAGCCCTGTAATTGGATAGAGTATCTCTTTGAATTTACAGTAGTTGACTTTTACTCCATCGTCCAAATCAATATCCACTCCATTTTGAGAGAAGCTCATCATACTTTCTCGGTCAAACTCTATTAGCTCTTTGAGTTTTGTTTCTATGTTTTTTATCTGCTTATCTGCGTCTTTTTTATCTTTGTCTGAAGCTGTTTCAGATGTAGTTGTTAGATGAAGTGTCTCTTTATGTGATTCAAGTTTGCTGATGTACTCTGTGAGGTAACTGTTTCTTACCCTTGCAAATACATCACTCTGGTATCGGTGCATGTATATGAGAACATTGAAACCTTTTTTAGGAGAACTTACCATCCAGTAGATTGGACGTTTTTTATAGCGTTTGATATGGTCTTCGTAGAACCCTTTTACAAAATACTTACGAATTGTTGTACCTAATGCGTTTTCAATAAAGCGGATGTTTTCTTGTAAACTATTCTCTCCAAAAGTAGTTTTAACAAACTGAACAAATCTTGAAGCTATATCATCTTTGAAGTAGTCATCTTCAAGCACAGGGATAACATTGTCATCATCTATCACAAATGTTGTAGAGGTTGGAACTTCTTGACCCATATTTGCAATCAACAGTCCATCACTATCAAGTGAGTATCTACCAAACATCACACCAACACCATAAGAGATAAACTGTTTCATAATCTCATCTGCTTGAAAGACTAACTCTCTATCAACTATTTTCGTTTCATTTTTTAGTATCGTTATATCTTTTAACTCTACCTCTGGTGTAAGTTCATCTTGAAGTTCATATATATCTATGAACAGTCTGTTTAGTTCTTCTTCGTTATGGTGTAGTGTGTTGTGTTGCTCTTTCCAATAGTTACAGTAGTTAGTGTATGCTGTTTCAATTTTAGAATCTGATTTGTGTTTTATGAGTTCATTTTTTGTGAAGTCCCACGATGTTTCTCGGCTGTCCCATTCCTCTTTTGAGATGTCTATGTTTTGTTGGGTTATAGTTTCTATTCTTTGCTTTATATCTTCTGATTCTGAAAAAATAATTGGAAGATTCAAAATGTTTTCTGTCTGAAAGCTTAATGTTTGATTTGTAATTTGAAGTAATGATTTAGCAATTGATAAGTTCAAAAAAGCAAGAATGTAATTATATTTATCTAAATCATTAAAACTAATATTCACTTCATCAAATGTGCATATTTCTGGCAATACTCTAAAACTTGCATTTTTAGATGAAATTTTACTCCAAGTAATACCTTTTTTATACCATAAATACTCTGGGATTAACCTTCCTACCTTATTCTTCTTATAGTGAGTTCTTGCCTCTTCACTCCAATTCATTACATATTCTAAGTTACCATACCATTTTCTAAAATCCCCACCCTTCATCATAAAAAGCCATTTATTATCTTGACCTATATCATTTAAGTTAATTTCCCATATTTGTTTTAGATATTCATCATTATTCCCAGTTACATTTTTTCCATCTGAAAATGAATATTCACTAATCTTTTGATTTTCAAATATTTTTTTCACTTTATCACTAACCCAATAAGCAATAGGGGATGTAGGGATTTTAGAAAAATCCTCTTGTTTAGCTTCATATCTATTTTTAGGTTTAAAAAAACCCTGCTCTTTTTCATCACTACTTTTGTAGTCTGTTAGGCGGACAAATGTGCTCATAGTTTTTCCTCAAAATTAAATAATGTTTTTGGTGTATTACTGATTTCAATAATAATTTTTGGCTTCAATACTCTTGTAGATGCCTTTGACTTTATCGTAGCTTCAAATACAATATCATGGTCATTTTTTTGAAGAATCAACTTTTTCTTAAACAGACTTACATTGTCTCCAACATGTAAATCTTTGATTGTAACAGAGCAATTACTATTTGTTATTTCAATCCATTTTCTAAAAGCATTAGGATTAGGTATATCAAAATGTGGTCTATTGAAGTCAAATGCTCTTTCATTTATACCCATCATCTGATTTAAGTTTTGGACTTCTGGTTTTTCAGGAGCCTTAGGTATTGATGGTATTAGTTTATATATATCCATACCATGACGTGTGATTTCTACTTCATTAAATACAATATTTTTATTTAAACAGTTTATATCAACTTGAATTTCAGAGTCCGATGTTATGCCTGTGTTTTCTATAGAAAAATCAATAAAGTAAAAAATATCACTCAGTTCATCTATTCTTGCAACTAATTTTTCTTTATATTTCTCAGAATTGGATATTATTTTTTCTAATTCACACTTGTAGGATGATAACTCATTATTATATGTTGTTGCTGTTTTAGTATGCAAACCAGCGGATGCTGATATAAGTGAAGATATTTGTGAATATTTCTCAACATTATCTACTTTCACATATGAAGGCATTGATGATAGTTTTTTTTCAACATCTAATCTAATACTCTCAAGCTGTTTTATCAATTCATCTTTTTTAAAATCAACAGGGTGTAGCACAGCTTTTATTTGATAGTTTGTTGGTCCTTCAAGCTTTTTTTCTAAATCTATTCTCTGAAGGTGTTCATCTCTATAAACTTGATATATTGCGTATAAAAATATAATTATTGGAAATCCGATTAAGACATAATCAGGAAATTTATATTCATAGTTTAAGTATGCATTTAATAAGTCATATAATGCTGGAATAAAACCTAAATAGATAATCCACTGTTTGAAAATTTTACTGATAAAATTGACGAATATTGTCATTTTTCTTCCTCAGTATAATTTTTAATGCAATGTTTCCTTACTTCATCTACCCATCGTTCGTACCAGTACCATTGTCCTTCAATTTCAATGCCGAAGTTATTTTTTGGATTTTTTCCATCTCGTTTTTGCCATAAGTAAGTATGTGATGAAATTGAGAACTCATTAAAGCCTTCTTGTTTCATTTTTTCTACGATTTTGCTTGGACGATATTTTTGTTTTTCTGTTTCTTTTATAACTGTATACTCTTTATTAATACCTTTTGCAAGAGGCGAGTCACTTTTTACAAATTCAATTACCTTATCAGCTTGTCCTTTATGATTTACAAGTTTAGGCACGAACAATACCCTGTAAGCATATTCTGGGCTATTGTATTCTTCTGTAGATAAGTCATCATCAAAGGTTTTAATATAGCTCAATATATTTGAAGGTAATTCTGTGTGTTCTTCCAAAAGCTCTTTTTGCTCAGTGTTGATGGTAGAAAATTGTAGACTAAAAGATAAATACTTTGAAATCGAAAATTTTTCTCCAAATAATTGAATGATATATTTGTTGTAATTTAAACACGCTGCTTGAAATCTTGCACTTAAAATTTCATCAATTTTGGAAGTCATTTGATGTTCTATTTCATGCCTCAATCCAATTAGAAATTTTAAATTGTTTGCAGTGTCTCTATCTATAGGTGAATCTTGAAAATTTAAACATTTTTCTAATTCCCAATGTTTATAGGCACCATTCTTGGTCTTTTGATACCTTCGTACACTACCTTTTATATCAAAATATCTGTATTCAATCTTTTTGCTTCTGTAATAAGCATGCAAAAGATATGTCCAAGAAATAATTGTTAAAACTATAAATGACTCAGCTTTAAATGTTATTGTAGGATTATTATATATTTGAACAGCAGCAAGAGTTGATTCCCTTGACTTTTTAACCAGTTCCATTTTTATTGAGCTTATTTTAGACATATTTTAAGTGCTTTTTATGCATTGTTCTACTTTTATTTTATAAACTGCATGGACATTCGCCAAACTCTGCAATAAGTTTATTGATTTGTTCTTCATTTTTATTTGACCATGTTTGTTCACAACGAGTATTGAGCTTTAAAGTGGAAGACATATGTTCCTCGTATTTAAGTGTCAAAACTCTGTTTTCTGGAGAAGACTTAATTTTTTTTCCTGAATCAGTTACTTGTGTTCCTCTTTCCCATCCATTAGGGGTTAAATGCCATTCTGTGTATTCGCCTGCTGTTGTATACATTATTGATTCCTTTATTTTAATTCTAATATTTCTCTATTCTCATTTAAATCATCAAGATTGATTTTAAAGTAAACAGCCTTTGTATTTTCATTCGGTTTTTGTTTTTTAAAGACTGTCGCTGATGTCCCAAATGCTATACCCATAACCATATTATCAAGATGTGCCATTGTCGTTATAGAATAATTTTTCAGTAATTTAACTCTTAGTTTTTCATAACTACTTAAAAACATCCATGATTGCATTGTAATCATTGCCATATAACCATCATTTTTAATCATCTCAAAACCTCGTTCCAAAAATACAGCAAACAAGTCAGACTTACTATTTGGGTATCGTTTTTTTACAAATTCACTCAACTCAGCATTCATTCCCTTGCCACCCATATATGGCGGATTTGTTACTACACAATGAAACTCTGATGTAAGTATCTTTTTTTGAAGTTTGTATTCTCTTGATAACATCCCTTCATCAAAATCCTCATCGCTACTTGGAACCATAAGAGAACCATAGTTCTTGATTCCATCAATACCTTCAAGTTCTACTATATTTGGCTTGACATCTTTTTTGAAAAATCTTTTATGGTACTGTCTTGCTTTCATCGTCAGTGCAAAGTTAGCAAGTACCGAAGCACGTTTGTCGATGTCACATCCAAACAGATTTTTTTCTAAAATGAGTGATGGGATGTCACTTTTACTGTAACCTTGTTCTTCGTAGATGAGTGTGAGCAAGTCAAACGCATATGTAAGTGTATGCCCACTACCACAACAAGGGTCTAAAAATGTCAGCTCTTCTGGAGTTCCCACTTTTATAAAAGTAGTGCTTTCTTTTTCGTTGTCTATATAGTACTTCATATGCTCTTTGAGGCTTGAGTTTGGATGATTCAACATCCAAAGTTTTCCTAAAGAGTTTTCAACCATATACTTTACTATCCAGTGAGGTGTAAAAAGTTGCGTAGCAGCAGGAATATTACTTGGAGTTATTTTCTTGTTCTTTTTCAGCTGAGCAAACACATCATCTTTTTTCTCTGAGATGTAAAACTGATACAACCATCCGATGATTTCAATATCTTGACAATCCTCTTCACTCATGGCTTTAACTACTTTAGCTCTGAGTGAATTTGGACTTAACATGTCATCTGGCAGTAGTAGCTCTGTATAGTCACTTATGCGTTCAAACATAGATGGCATAAGTAAAGAGAAGTGATTACATGTAGATATAAAGAGCATTTTATAGGCTTCGTTATCACTGTCTTTTATACCAGATACCTTTTTATCTATGAGGTCAAAAAAGCGTTCTCTGTTTAGGTTTAACTCTTCATCGATATCTCCAGCTTTAGCTTCGCTGAACATTTGAGGTATTGGCTGTTCATCAGATGTTGAGATTATAGGCGATGATGTTATCTCATTGACATCCATAAATCTAAGTGCTACGAGACGGTTGAACCATGTGTATGCTACTTCTTCTATGAAGTCTTCTTTGCTTTTTTCATATCTATCAGCAATCTGAGCAATGGCTACCTTGTTTGTATTATAAAGTGCTAAGTTTTCTCTATAGCCATCTGAGAGTAAAAAGTTTATCTTTGTTTTAACAAGGCTTATGAGTTCAAGCCTCATAGATGTAGCGAATTTTTTTAGTGCTGATTTGTTCATTAGTTATTTACCTTTGTTGCAAATTCATAGATGTCATTGTCAAAATATCTTAGTATTTCATTTATTTCTTCGAAAACCATATTGTAACCGTCTTTATTAACAACTTTTTCGTAGTGAAATACACGATTTCTGAAGTTTCTTATATGATTGAGTTCTTTGTATATTTTTTCTCTGTTAATAAGTGCAACACTTTTAGGTGGCAAATTTGGAAATATTTTTTTCAGGTCGTTTATTCTGAGTTTTTTGTCATATGGTTTTTTGAAAAGATTAACCCAAAAACCAAAAGAGAGTTCAGCAATGATTTTATGTTTAGAAACACTTTCTCTTCTTCGCTGAAGTAGTTCTATGGCTTGATTTATTTTAAATACACTGTCTTTTGTAAGAAAGCTTTCATCTGTATGCCAGTTTTCATCTACTTTATCACTCAGTAATGCGTCAATTGAATTGCGTAAAGAAACTTCTAAAATAGACAACGGAATATAGGCTCGTTTTGATATGTGTAGATTCTCTTCATACTCATAGATGTCCGCATAACTTTGGAACCGTTTATCAGTTATAAATTTTTTTATTAAGCCATCTTTCATTAACAATTTCCTATAATGCACTTGTAATTCTCTTGTAAGCCTACATCCTTGAGGTGTAGCCGAGAGTAATAATTACTTCTCATTCTACAATAACACCTGTTTCCCATTATCAATTTCATTCAAAAGATTCTCTTTTAACTTATCAATATACTCTTCGACATCTTGAGTGCTCTTGAGTGTGATTTTACTTTTTGGTGTCAGTGTTGCAATACGTACTGTTGTAGGTTGTGGAGCTGTTACTTCCTCTTGTGGTATTAGTTCAAAGAGCGTGTCCAATCCACGATTAAGTTCATCAGCTAAAGCCTCAGCGTTGGTTCTTTGTTTGATTGTATCTATGCTCGTTGTAAATGTTAGGCTATTTTTTAGCTCTTCCCTTGGACGAATGATTTTGTATCTGTCTGCTGATGGAACTTTTTCAAAATGTTCATTACTTTGAAGTTCTTTGATAATAGAATCTATCTTCTCAAAAGCTTCTAATCGTGTTTTTTCAACAAGTGGTTGCAATAATGCTTCAATAGCTGTAAGTGCTTGTTTTGCTTGTTGGATATGATTGCCACTGTATGGTTTTGTTTGACTTGACAAATCTTCAAGGAGACTTTTTTGGGTGTCGTTGATGTAGCGAAGATTGTCTTTGTTATCATGAACAAATTTGACAGCACTGTCATAGATACGACGCTTATCCCCGTTCATAAACTCCATAATTGGTTCAATGATGTCATCTTTAGTATCAAGTAGGTCATCTTCCATATTTGAAAGTTCATCAAATAAAGTCTCTGTAGTAAGCTTTTCAATTGGAGTTAAAATATCTATGATTTTTTGAAATTCACTATTGAAAGGATAGTGTAGGTTCATAAAGTTTTTACAAGTGCTTATGAGTTTCTGTGTCTCTTGTATAGCAATGTCATAAATATCTCTTGTTGAAGTAGAACTAAATGTCGCATTTGGATAAAGCTCGGAGAGTATCTCTTTTGTTTTTTTGACCTTTTTCTCATCAATAATGGTCTTTGGTACAACAAGTGTGTTGAATTGACGGTTATTTGTCAGAGCATTTAAAACCTCTTGCTTATTTAGCGGTGTTGAGTTCTGCTTTAAATCAACTTTTTGCTTCATATACATAGAAGCAATTTGGACTAAAATGGCATTTTGATACCATCCATATGGACGAACTTGAAAATACTCAAGTAGGTTAGAGATAGTCGTTGACTTATGAGACTTTTTCTGTCTATCTATGTAGGTATAAATCTCTTGCTCTGCTGGAGTTAATGCGTCATCACTACCTGTGAGTAAATCATCACTTTGATTTAATACAACACTTATATCTCTCTCTTCATATACTTGTGTTAAAAGTCCAATATATGAGTAAGTGCTGGTTATAAGCTCTTCAAACGCATTTTCAATTTTTGTTTTAATGTCTTTTGTAGCAATATCCAAAACTTTACCGCTTAGATATAGATTTGCCTCACTGATGAAATCTTTTAGGTCGTTTTGAAGCTTTTCCCTACGTTTGTTGTTATCGTTTGCTTTGTTGAATAGAAGATTTCTTTCATTGTCAGAAACACTACCGCCTTGTTTTTGAGGGATATACTTTTTTGTTTTGACATACAGCTCTAAGTCTTGAGAAAAGTCATAAGAACTTGGAAGAGCTAAGATAATACCACTGTCAGCAATAGATTTATGAATGAGCCTTTCAACATCGTAGTCTTGAGAGTTTAATGGTGTGATGATGTTGAGTGTCAACTCTTCTTCTTTGCCCTTGACAATCGTATCATCGAGTTTTCTTGTAAATGAGTAGTTTTGTTTATTGCCAGAGTATCGCACTTTATTTATTTTGATGATATCTTCATAAATCCAGTTGACCAGTTCTCCTACTATCTCAGAAGTCTCTACTGAAGTCGATTTAATCTCTTTTTCGATATCTTTTTCAACATCTGTCAAAAATTCATACTGTTCACCCACTTTTTGGATGTATGTTTGGTCTATAAGTCGGTTTAGTGCACTTTGAACCTGCTTTTTTAAATCGCTGATATCGACATTGATAATTTGAGGAACAAGTAGTGTAGCGATGTTGTCAACGTTTGGAGTGAACTCTTTTACATACTTAATCATAAAAAGAGTCTTTAGTACCTTTGACTCAAACGGTTCTAAAATATCAGAAGCCTTTTGGATTTGTGTTTGCACATCCCCACGGATAATAGCTGAGAGTCCATCAAAGAACATATCAAAAGTTGCAATGGTTCCTATCTCGCCTGTAGATATTCTTTTGGCAATGTTTTGAACCACATCGAGCATACTACGCTCACCCTTTGACTGGTGTTTCCCTTGAAAAACACTATGGTCTGAGAGTCCACTTATACATGACTGAAATAAATCCATCTGATATGGGACGAATGGGTAGACTAAAGTAAAGTGTTCACTATCTTTGTAGTTTTGATATTGTCTGCTTCTGTCACTAAAGTGAATAATTGAAGAGAGTGAATTTTGAATTTTACTGTGAATGGAGCTTAGGTCAACTTTTGCCTCATCAGTCTTCTCAAGAAGTCTTTTTTGTATAACTTCATTCGCATTTTGGCTCGTAAGGTTTAGCTTGACTTTGAAGCGTCCCATAATCTTAGAAAAATCATTTTCCATAGCCGATGTAGAATTTACTAACATATCAACCGCTGACTGAGATGTTACTATTACCCAAGCTTGACCGCCACAAACAGTTGCTAATGTTTCGACAATAGTTTGAAGGTTTAGCATGAGTTTTGTGTTGTCGCCGATGTATTGACCAACTTCATCCACAAAAAATACAAGTCTGAAATTTGGCTCTTTGGAATCTATATATGCTTTGACTTCTTTAGCGAACTCTTCGATTGAGAGTGAATAGTTCTCTTCATATTTGTCAATTAAATCCATTGCACTCTGCTCAGAGATGTCATCAACACTTGAAAGAGCTTTTGCTACGTTATCACTCTCTAAAAAGATTGTCTCTCTTCCACTTTCCCAACTCTCACCGCTTAGCTCTTTGAACTTCTCCTTGAAGGAATTGAATTTGCCACGTTTATCAAGGTCGCTCTCAAATTTAGCGATATATCCAAACTTAGGATAGTATCCACGCATTTCATTGAATACTTTCATAAAGACACCAAGAATAGCGTCATCTTGATTTTTACTACCTATGTCAGATTTTTGGTCTATGTTAAACAAAATCGTTTCTGATGGAGTCTTTAACGCTTTTTCAATGTTGTTTTTAAGCTCAAAATCATCTTCATCAATCTTAGTTAAAAACAGCTCCCCAATAAGGTCTGAATGCTTTCTCTCATTTGTAAGGATGTAAGAGAGAATTTTTAAAAGGTGTGATTTACCCGAACCAAAGTGTCCTGATATCCAAACGCCGACATTTTGAGTGTTTTTACCTATGCTGCCACTATATTCGCTGAAGAACTCATCTAACTTTTTATTGAGGTCATTGGTAATGACATACTCATCAACCTCTTGAAATATCGCTTCATCAGTTAAGTTGTCAGCTTTAATAACACCTTCTATGTTTCTATGAATATCTTTTTTAAATAGTCTTTCAATCACTGTCTCAATCCTTACAAGTTTAGTGTGTCAAGGTTAAATGCTCGGTAGTAGTTGTCATCTTTTAATCTTCCAAAAAGAGATAGGTCACTTCCATAAGTGCCTGGAAAAAACATCACTGTTGGTCTGTCTTTAATACTGTTTTGAAGATTGTTTAAAATAGTGTGAGAACGAATATATGGGAATACCTGTCCAATGCCAGTTAAAAATACTATTTGCGAAACATTCTCTTTACATAGTTCTTCGATACGAGGGATGAGTTTAGTTTCGCTATCAAGCACACCTTGAAGTGTTTTAAAGAGTTTTGCTTTTGATAGCTCACTCTCTTTGGCTACTATTTTTTCCAATACACCACGCTCCTCAAGCATTTCCAATGACAAATCAAATAAATTGATTTCAAAAACACTTATCCCATCACGAGAGAGTCTATCTTTGAGAAGTTTTGTTTTTAGAACGATATCATTCTCTTGCTCAGGGTTGTATGGTACGATATAAAAAGGTATCTCTCCACCCAGAGCACTCATGGATAAGAAACTCTCTTTACTTAGATTGTTAAATAATTTTTCATATTTTGTGTCTAATGATTCTAATTTCATTGATATCTCTTCATATAATCTTTAATTTCATTGTCATTGTATAAAAAAGCAGTTAAATATTTAGGGTCATCCTGAACGATGAGCTTAATAAGCTCTTCAGAAAGATACGGCTTTAGAATATTTTTTGTTTTGACACTATCTATCAAGCCAGCCTGCTCGTAAATTTTAAACATAACTTGCTTGAGTTTTTTCTGAGTCATCTCTGAAATTGTGTTGAGATTGTCATATGCTACTCGTTTACTGTCATAAAACGATTCGTAATCACTGTTTAGAATCTGAAAGTCAAAAAGTAGTAGTTTGTTTCGTATAACCTCTGATGAGAAATCATAGATGAACTGATATAGTTTGTAACAGCTCAAAAGAGTTAAATTTTTTATATCACTACTCGTTGCCTCTGTATAAAATAAGAGTTGAGCAGGAGTTAATGTTTCAAGTCTTTTTCGTATCTCTACGAACTTTCTTTTTCTTGTTGCTAATGTGTCCTTTTGTAAAGAATTATCATCTACAACGCTTTTTCTAACACTTGACCAGTCACTTAATTCATGATATAAATTTGCCATGATTTCCGCTTCATAAGATGCGAGTGATGTTGATGTGTATGATAAAATATAACTTGAACCCACTGAACTAAACCACCAATAAAAAATTAATTTTCTTAAACAGATATAAACGAAGAAAAGTAATCTATTTTACCATTTTTTTAATAACCAACATATAAAAGAAAGTAATTTTTTGTATTAAAATTTTATTTTGGTAAATTTGTATTGTATTAGAGCACTGAGAGTATTCGTAAGTTGAATTATGCAGCGTAAGCAGAGTTCTCATGCATTTGATTTGTAAGGTACTCCGCAACAGCTATAATAGGAAATAAAATTCCAGATTGCATAGAATCTCCAGTTTTAATGAATTTTATATTCATTGTGCCAGTACTCATTTTATTTGAGATTGTGCGAGGACTTTGATTTAAAACCTCCGCAAGCTCATTTTTAGTGAGTAATAGTTTTCCATACCTCTTTTGTAATTCATCTAAAAAATATTCATTGACTTGAATATTTAAATATGAGTTGTATGTATTATTTACTGCTTTTATATTTTCCATCATCAAGTCCTTGTATGTTTAAGATGACGAAAGTATTCCTAAAAAAAATCCACTACTTTAAAGTCACAAACCCCTATAAATAGGGATTTATATGAGTTAAAATAGTGATAAAGTGATTAAAGTAATTAATTTTAAGCTATTTTTAATATATCAAGATAAAATGGATGTAAGAATAGGTTTTATGGATGCACTATATTTACTTTATTAAGTGAGTTTTAAGTTAAATATAAGTGAGTTATAAGCTATGTGAATGTAGAATTTTTTAATAAATCCCTATAAATAGGCAATATATAGATAATTAGAGCAGGGCAATTGAACTCCAGTCCGAAACCACGCTACTCCTAATGTCTACATGTTTAGAAAAGTTGTTTAAGTTTAATCCTGCTTTACACAACTTGCAAAGCTACACAAGACGATCCTCTGAAGTTCTTTTTATGTTCGAGGCGTACATAAAATATATCTACATAAGGGTTATACTTCGAATCCTGCCTATCTAGAGTCAACAGGTGAAGCAGCCCACCTCTTGCGAGGGGTTAAAACTTATGCTACTGCGTAAGCTGGGCGGTAATTTGTATTGTTTGCGTTTAAGCAAGTTGAGCCGCGTAACGGAAGTGCTCAGTCCGACATGCAATTAGAAGCTACTTGATCCCGTCGAAACCAGATCAGCCCCATGAACGAAATTATATCTCAAAAAATTTAATTTTTTGGCAAATAAATAGAATATTGATTAGTTTTAAATTTCTTATAAGATAAAAGGGTGGTGGCCAATCTCGGAATCGAACCAAGGACACAGTGATTTTCAGTCACTTGCTCTACCGACTGAGCTAATTGGCCATTAAAAAATTTGAAAGTCTTTAAAAGGGTGGTGGCCAATCTCGGAATCGAACCAAGGACACAGTGATTTTCAGTCACTTGCTCTACCGACTGAGCTAATTGGCCATCTTTTAAAGAGCGCAATTATATAACTTAAGGACTGAAAGTTAGCTTACAAACTGGTTTATTTGATGTTTTTAAATGCTTCTACTATTGCAAGCTGTTCAAGTTTTTTGATTTTAGACTCTAGCGAATCTACGCTTTCATCTTTGCTAAGTGAGAGTTTTTTTTGTAAAAGTATCTCTCCGTCATCATAGTTTTCATTAACCAGATGAATGGTAACACCGCTCACTTTTTCTCTGTTTTTAATAACGGCTTCATGAACAAAGCGCCCATACATTCCAGTTCCGCCATAGTTTGGAAGAAGCGCAGGATGTGAATTTATAATTTTAAACTTTTTTGTTAAGACGCTTGATAGTTTTTTCATATAGCCGGATAAAAAAACATATTCACACTCATACTTTTTTAAAAGCTGTTCTATTTTTTGGTTTGGATCTGTATCAGTTTTTGAGTTTATAACAAAATTGTCAATTCCATATTGCTTTGCTTTTTGTAAAGCAACTGAATTTGAGTTATTTGAGATAACTACTGCTATCTCTATATTTATCTCTTTTTGTTGAGCGGCTTTATACAGCGCAACAAAACCGCTACCGTTGTGTGATGCCAGGATTGCAACTTTTTTCATTGAAGTTCTTTTACCTTATTTTTAAAAACTTCTCCTCTATGTGCATAGGAGGTAAATTCATCAAGGCTTGCAGCAGCGGGAGAAAGGAGAGCTATTTCATTTCCATGGAGCTGTTTATCAATCCTCTCTACGGCATCTGTTAAATTTTTGCATATCTCAAATGCAATGCTGTATTTTTTTGCAAGTTCACAGAGTTTGTCTTTGTTTGACCCTATGGCGTAAATCTTCACATTACAATTTTGCAGGTAGATAAAAAGTTCGTTCAAATCAACGCCTTTGTCATCTCCGCCTAAAATCAGATGTACATATTGTTTCTTGTATCGTTTGAGTGCGGCGATTGTTGCATCAAGATTTGTCGCTTTTGTATCATTAACCCAGAGCCGATTTTTATTGTCTCTGAGCTCCTCTTGTCTATGCGGATCTATAACAAATGCGTTGATTTTTTCGTAATGGGTTCTGTCAAAAAGTATCTTCTCTACCGACATTGCCAAAAGCGCATCTATCAAAAAAGCGCCTTTAAAATTGATTTTTTCTATATTTATGCCGAAATACGCTGCCAAATCACTCTCATCATTATAGGTAATAAGGTGTGCAGATGTTTTTATATCTTTATACGCTTCAGGTATGATTGCAACTTCTCCTTCGCGCATCATGGTTACAGGTTTTACTTTGGCGCTTATATATGCATCTATATCTCCATGCCAACTGAGATGGTCAGGAGTTATGGGAAGCAGAATATAGATATTTGGGAGAGCTTTTTTTGTGTAGTGAATTGTAAAAGAGCTCGTCTCTAAAATCCAAATAGCTGCATTTTTATCCATATCTGCCAAAGGTGTTCCGATGTTTCCGCCTGCTGCAGAGCCTCTCTCTTGTAAAAGATGCTGCATCATCTGTGTTGTGGTTGTTTTGCCGTTTGTACCGCTTATCCAAATCTTTAAAGGTGCAGTATCTGCAAAAACATCATATTCGCTGATGAGATTTTTAGCTTTTTTTATAAGTGCATTTTTCGGCGGTATACCCGGGGAGACAATTTCCAAATCTGAGTAGCTTGGATTAAACTCTGATGAAGGTTTTACTTTAAAGCCTTTCTCATCTATAAAAGGTTTGATGCATTTATCATCATAAAATAGTGCATTAGGATAGAGTTTTGTCAATGCCTTTGTTGTTTTGCCGTAGCCAAATAGAGAGACTCTTTTCATCAGCGTATCTTTAGAGTGATAAGAGCTATAACATTAGAGAGCATTGCAATAATCCAAAATCGAACAATTATCTTATTTTCTGCCCATTTTTTCATCTCAAAATGATGATGAATAGGTGCCATTAAAAAAACTCTTTTTTTTCTAAGTTTATAGCTTCCTACTTGAAGAATAACGGAGAGTGTTTCTATAACAAAAATAGAGCCGATAAGCAGAAGTAAAATTTCACTTTTAGAGATAATCGCAAGATAACCTAAAAATGCACCGATTGTAAGCGAACCGCTGTCACCCATAAAAACTTCTGCAGGATGGCAGTTGTACCATAAAAAACCTGTTAATGCGCCAATAAGAGCACTTGAGACGATTGCAACCTCTCCTATGTTTATATTTGGCATAAGCAGGTAGGAACTGATTGTAGCATTTCCGGTAATGTAGATAATAATGCTAAAAGATGAAAGAGCGGCCAAAGAGGGTACAGTTGCAAGTCCATCAAGTCCATCTGTCAAATTGACTGCATTTGATGTTGCTATTATCACTATAACCCAAAAAAAGATAGCAAAAAATTTCATGTCGCAAACCGGATTTTTTAAAAAAGGAATATAAAGGTTGGTGTTAAAATCAGATATAGTATATAGAAAAAGAGCTATAGCTGTTGCTGAGATAATTTGTAAAAGGAGTTTTGTTCTTGCTTTTAAGCCTGCTAAGTTTTCATTTTTTTTGATTTTTGCAAAGTCATCCTTAAAACCGATAAGGACAAATATGACAAGCGTAGCAATAGCGCCTAGAGCGTAAATATTTGAAAAATTTATGCTAATCAAAGAGGCTAAAATAGTTGAAAAGATAAAAATAACTCCACCCATCGTCGGGGTTTTTGCTTTGCCCTGATGTCTCTGGGGTGCCCAGCTGTTAATAGGTTGGACACTTGAGTTTTTTTGAGCCCATCTAATAAAACGGGGCATTAAAAAGAGTGTAAAAAACAGAGCTAAAAAGAATGATATTCCAGCACGAATTGTTATATATCCAAGTAAATTTATATGTAGAATTTCTGATAGCCAATATAGCAAAGTAAATAGTCCTTATAAAATAAAAATGACATTATAGTATAATTGCATAAAACTTTCGTTAGAAGAAGATTTGGTAAAAGGAGTCAACATTGACAAAAAAAGCTGTTTTAGTCATAACGGATGGTATAGGCTATAGTGCAAAGACTGAATATAATGCGTTTTATAACGCGACAAAACCTACTTATGACAAACTTTTCAATAGTACTCCGCACTCTTTGATTGATACTTTTGGACTTAGTGTAGGACTTCCTGAAGGACAAATGGGTAATTCTGAAGTCGGGCATATGACTATTGGAAGCGGGCGGATTTTATATCAAGATTTGGTAAAAATATCTTTGGCTTTAAATGAAAACAGATTTAAAGACAATGAAGAGTTTAAAAATCTTTTACTCAAATCAAAAAGATTGCATCTAATAGGACTTATGAGTGATGGCGGTGTTCATTCGCATATTGATCACTTTATGGGCATTGCTGATTTGGCTGAAAAAGAGGGCAAAGAGATCTTTTTGCATCTCATTACAGACGGCAGAGATGTGTCACCAACTTCTGCTAAAAAATATTTAGAACAAGTTTGTAAGCATGTTGGAGAAAATATAAAGATTGCCACAATTAGCGGCCGTTTTTATTCAATGGACAGAGATAATCGCTGGGATAGAGTCCAGAAAGGTTACGAAGCGATTGTAAATGCAACTCCAAAAACCGATATGCAGCCATCTGAATATATTGATGCCTCTTATGCAAAGGATGAGACGGATGAATTTATAGAACCTGTTGCATTTAGTGACTATGAGGGTATGAAAGAGGGTGATGGCATTTTAACGATAAACTTTCGAAGCGACCGAATGCGTGAGATAGTAAGTGCAATTGCAGATAAGAATTTTAACGGTTTTAAAAAATCTCATATAGATGTTAACCTTACAACGATTACAGAGTATGACAAAAGTTTTACTTACCCTGTTTTGTTTAAAAAAGATACGCCGAAAAATACCTTGGCAGAGGTTATATCCAAAGCAGGTCTTAGACAGCTTCATACTGCTGAGACTGAAAAATATGCACATGTAACATTTTTCTTAAACGGCGGAATTGATGAACCTTATGAGAATGAGACAAGAGTTTTGATTCCCTCTCCAAATGTAAAAACCTATGATGAAAAGCCGCAGATGAGTGCGCCGGAAGTCGGAGAAGTAGTACTTAAAGCAATGGATGATGAGTATGATTTTGTAGTTGTAAATTTTGCAAACGGTGATATGGTGGGACACACTGGAGATTTTGAAGCGGCAAAAATCGCTGTAAATACCGTTGATACTCAGCTTGGAAAGATTTTAAACAAAGCAAAAGAGAAAAATTATGCTGTTGTTATCACTTCAGACCATGGAAATTGTGAAGAGATGAGAGATGATGAGGGGCATATCTTAACAAATCACACGGTCGGAAAAGTGTGGTGTTTTGTGGAAGCTGAGGGTGTAAGCAAAGTTGAAAATGGTGGATTAAATAATATTGCACCGACTCTCTTAAAACTGATGGGGCTTGAGGTTCCTTCAGAGATGGATCATAGTTTAGTATAAAAATTTTAAATATTTTACTCTAAACAAATTGTTTGAACAAAAATATAAATCAAAAAAATTAAGGAGAAATAGTATGAAATTTAGCGGAAAAAATGTTTTAGTAACTGGTTCAAGTAGAGGTATAGGCGCAGAGATCGCAAAGGTTTTGGCAACTTACGGACTTAAAGTGTGGATTAACTACAGAAGCGGTGCGGCGGAAGCTGACGCCATAAAAGATGCTATCGAAGCGGCAGGTGGCAGTGCGGCTGTTATCGGTTTTGATGTAAGTGATGAGAATGCTTTTATAGATGCGATTAAAACTATCGTTGATTGTGATGGCGAATTAAGCTACCTTGTAAATAATGCAGGAATCACAAACGACAAACTTGCACTTAGAATGAAGAGCGAAGATTTTATGTCGGTAATCAATGCAAATCTTCTCTCATGTTTTGTTGGATGCCGCGAAGCTATGAAAGTTATGAGAAAGAAAAAATTCGGCTCAGTTGTAAATATCGCTTCAATCGTTGGCGAAACCGGAAATGCCGGTCAGACTAACTACTCTGCTAGCAAAGGAGGCGTTATTGCTATGAGTAAGAGTTTCGCACTTGAAGCGGCATCTAGCGGCATTCGCTACAACACGATAACTCCGGGCTTTATAGCAACCGAGATGACTGATGTTTTAAGCGATGAGATAAAAGATAGTTTTACATCTAAGATCCCTATGGGGCGTTTTGGAAACCCTGCTGAAGTAGCAGAGGCAACGGCATTTTTACTCTCAGATCACTCAAGTTATATTACGGGCGAGACGCTGAAAGTTAACGGCGGAATGAACATGGCGTAAGCCAAAAAAAAGGAACAAAAGATGAATATAGCAGTATCGGCATGTTTACTAGGGGAGAAAGTTCGATTTGACGGCGGGCACAAGCATGACAGATTTGTTACCGATGAGCTTGGAAAGTACGCCTCTTTTGTTCCATTTTGTCCTGAAGCCATAGCTTTTGGCACTCCAAGACCATCTATAAAACTTGTAAACAGAGATGACAATATTGCCGTTGTCTCAAACAAAGACGGCAGTAATTTAACTCAAAAGCTTCTTGATAAATCTTATGAGGAGATTCACAGAATAGCCGATGAGAAGCTAGACGGCATTATATTTAAATCCCGCTCGCCAAGCTGTGGTTTTGGAAGTGCTAAGGCATATCTAGACAATGGCTTTGCCGACTCAAAAACAGACGGTGTTTTTGTGAGTATTTGCAGAGAGAAGTTTCCTCTTTTGCCTATGGAAGAGGAGGGCAGGCTTCAAGATGCTTGGTTAAGAGAGAATTTTGTGATGCAGCTCTTTGCCTATGACTCTATCGAGAAGCTAAAAGAGAGCAGGCCTAGCATGAAAGAGCTTGTAGATTTTCATACAAGAAACAAGTTTTTGCTTCAGGCAAAAGATGAGAAGCTCTACAGAGTGCTTGGAAATATTGTGGGCAATCATGAAAACCTCTCTTTTGATGAGCTATTTGCAAACTATGAGCACAACTTCAAAGTTGCCATCTCGCAAAAAAGCTCGATAAAAAGAAACAGAAATGTACTAGAACACATGGCGGGGTTTTTCAAAAACGAGCTAAGCTCAGTTGAAAAAGAGAGCCTGCATGAGCAGATAGATGATTATGCAAAAAAGATAGTCCCGATCATCACTCCTCTATCAACTATCAAACTCTATGCTAAAAAATACAACACAAGCTATCTTTTGGCTCAAACATTTTTAGAGCCCTATCCAAAAGAGCTCGCTCTTCGCTCAAGTCTGCTTAGCTCCAAATGAAACGCATCCTTTGGTTTCGACGAGATTTGAGGGTTGGGGACAATCCGCTTCTCTCTTTTGGCACAGAAGTTCTTCCTATCTTTATATTTGATGAAAATATCCTCAAAAAGCTTCCTAAAAATGATAAAAGAGTCACTTTTATCTTCTATTATGTAGTAAAGTTAAAATCTGACTTGCAAAAGATTGGGCTTGATCTTAAAATATTCTATGGCAAACCCGAAGAGATTTTTAAAGAGCTAAAGGGTTTTGATGAGGTTGTCGCATCGGCTGATTATGACTCTTATGCGAAAGAGCGCGACACAAAAATCTCTCATATGCTGCACTTTCGCTACCTTAACGATACATACATCTTCAAACCAAAAGAGGTGCTAAAAGATAACGGCGAACCCTACTTTGTTTTTACCCCTTTTTACAAAAAAGCCAGAGCAACTCTTGAGCATAAAAATAAAGATGAGGTAAAAATAGCAGAGCATGTTTTGGCACAAGAGGATTATGAGGGCATTCAAATAAAAGGCAAAAAACTTCCGCTTGAGTTTGAAAGTATAGGGTTTATAAAACAAGACATCGAGATAGTAAATCCGCATGTAAAACTAAAAAATTTTTTAAAAAAGATAGATAAATATCAAGAGATGCGGGATTATTTGTCCTCTGATGCTACTTCGGGCTTAAGCGTTGATCTGCGTTTTGGGACTATCTCTATAAGAGCGGTTTTAAGAGTTCTCTTCTCTTTAAATGACTCAAAAATAGAACCGTTTGTCAGACAGCTTATCTTTAGAGATTTTTATGCCTATCTTCTTTTTCATATCCCGACATTGGAGATTCAAAACTACAAATATGACTTTAACGGTATAGAAGATGGTGAGAAGTTCAGAGCCTTTTGTGAAGCAAAAACTGGCGTTCCTATCGTAGATGCAGGGGTGAGAGAGTTGCTCGAAACCGGGCAGATGCACAACCGTGTGCGAATGGTTGTCGCCTCTTTTTTCACAAAAGACCTGCTTCTGCCTTGGCAATGGGGAGAGCGCTTTTTCGCATCACATCTGCTTGACTACGACCTAGCCAGCAACGCACTATCATGGCAGTGGAGTGCCGGAACGGGAGTTGACCCGCAACCCTACTTTAGAGTCTTTAATCCCTATTTACAGAGTAAAAAATTTGATAAAGAGGCATATTACATCAAAAAATGGTTACCTGAATTAAGAGATATCGCACCAAAATTTTTACATGATGAAACCTATCTTTTAAAAAACTCAATTCCAAATTATCCCAGACCTGTGGTAATACATAAAGAAGCGGCAAATAGAGCGATTTCACTTTTTAAAAAATAACCAATCGACAAAATAAAACTATGAAAAAAGTTTGTAGCAATGTAAAATACTTCTTTAAAATAAAACTTATACATCACTGAAATAAAAAGGAGTATTAATGAAAGTTGTAATGAGTATAGCTGGTTCAGACAGCAGCGGTGAAGATTGGGATGCTCTACTCCAAAGAAATTATTGGATTTATAGGAGAGCTGTTTGATTTTTTTATTCAGTTTGAATTTGATAAAATGTTTGCATATAGACATAAAATTACAAAAAGTATTTTAGAAAGGAAAAAAAATGTTTAAAGATTTACTCTACACGAGCATTGGTGCCGCGGTTGTTTTAAAAGAGAGAGTTGAGGCGGAAGTTAAAAAACTTCAAGATGAGGGAAAAATTAAAACAGATGATGCGAAAAGTTTTTTAGATTCTATCGAAGCAAAAGGAAAAGAGGAAGAGATACGCATCAAAGAGCAGTTTAAGAGTGCTCTCAAAGAGGTTATCGATGAGCTTGGCGTTGCGACAAAATCGGATTTAGATAAACTAAAAGAGGATTTAAAATAAAAACTTTTTTCAAAAATATTGATTTCTACTCACCTATGCGAGTGGTGAGAGTTTTTATGTTTTTGCTTAGCATCTATTTGGTTATAAAAAAGAAAAAGAGTTTCTTTGGTATTAAGCCATTAGGTGCAAAAGAACTCAAAGAGACCATAACTTATTTGGGAGCTAGTTTTGTAAAATTAGCACAAGTTTTAGCTACAAGAGCTGATTTTTTTGATAAAGAGTATCTTCAAGAGCTTAAAGAGCTTCATGATCAGCTTCCTCCGATGAACAAAGCGGAATTTAACGAGGTTTATTCAAAGGCTTTTAGGAGTGAAACCTTTTTGAGTTTTGAAAAAGAGCCTATTGCTTCTGCTTCCATAGGTCAGGTTCATGTCGCTTATACACATAAAGAACAAAAAGTTGCAGTAAAGCTTAGACGCCTAAATATCGAACAGATGGTAAGAGCAGATATAAAAATCATCAACTTTTTTAATACTCTTTTTAAGCCTCTTCTTTCTCACTACACAAAAAACTCTATTGAGGCAGTTGTAAGTGAATTTTCAAAAATGATTCTTCAAGAGGTGAGTCTTGCTCAAGAATTAAAAAACCTTCAGAAATTCTCATCTGTATATAAAGATGCAGGTATAAAGTTTCCAACTCCTTTGGTACAATTTTGCAGCGACGATGCTTTGGTTATGAGTTTTGAGGAGGGATTTCGTTTTGATGACAAAGAAAATATTTTAAAACACAAAGTAGATTTTAACTCCATCATATCTAAACTTGTAGATTTTTATACGACACAGATGCTAATTAAAGGCTATTTTCATGCTGATCCGCATCCTGGGAATTTGCTTGTAAACAAAGAGGGTGAGCTGATTTTGTTGGATTTTGGTATGGTGAAAACGGTGCCAAACAGCTCAAGGGTTGCTATCATAGAGCTTATAAAAGCGGCAAACGAGCAAGATTATGAACGCTATATCGCCGCATCGAAAAAATTAGGCACCGTTGCTTATGAAGCCCCTGTTGCAGAGGTGGCAGAATTTACTTCTAAAATGTTTGAGATATTTTCCAATGAAAATCTAAGCAGCGAATCAATGCAGCAACTTGCTTTTGAAGTTTTAGAATCTACACGAGGTTTGCCTTTTAAACTTCCAAGCGATGCTATTTATATTTTGAGAGTAAGTGCCATAGTTGAGGGCTTAGGAACAACATATATAGAAAATTTTAATGGCATAAAGGATATTTTACCTATTTTGCAAAAGAATATCCCAAGAGCATTGGGAGCAAAAGACAGCATCATAGAGACGCTTATAGATGAGATAAAAGAAATTCCTTTTTTTGCAAAAGATTTTAAATCGGCTCTAAAAAAAATAAGTGCTAATGAACTTCAAGTTGAACTTTCTCTTGATCAGTTAGAGTGGATAAAAAGAGATTTAAAAGAGAGTCATAAATCAAATTCTCTCTCTTTTGTATTTATGCTTCTGAGTGTTTTTATTCTTTTATATGACAAAGAGTTTGCAGTATTGGCTGTAGGGTTTTTCGCTTTTGGTGCAATAAGAATTTTAAACAAATAGATATTTGGAGAAACTGATGTTAAATCTACAAGATATGCGAAGAGAGTATAAACAGAGCGAACTTGATGAGAGCAGCGTAGATGCAAGCCCTTTTGTGGAGTTTGAAAAGTGGTTTAAAGAGGCTCAAAACGCACAAATATTAGAACCAAATACAA
Organism: Sulfurimonas xiamenensis; assembly: GCF_009258045.1. Taxonomy (NCBI): domain Bacteria; kingdom Pseudomonadati; phylum Campylobacterota; class Epsilonproteobacteria; order Campylobacterales; family Sulfurimonadaceae; genus Sulfurimonas; species Sulfurimonas xiamenensis. The sequence goes on along the minus strand of NZ_CP041166.1, from coordinate 1,460,537 downwards.
TGCTCTTAGCTACTAGCAGTGCGCAAAATATTCCAAATATAAGAGCTGTTCTTTTAAAAATATTTGATGAGAAAGGTTTTGTGTTTTTTACAAATTACAACTCCGATAAAGCAAAAGAGATAGAACAAAATCCAAATGTTGCACTGGAGTTTTTATGGTTAGATCTCGAGAGACAGGTGCGTATTATCGGCGCATGTGAGAAAATTTCCCACACAGAGTCGCTCTCTTATTTTATGAAACGCTCTCGTGGCAGTCAAATAGGTGCATGGGTAAGTGAGCAAAGCACAATTATAAGCTCTAGAAAGCTTCTTTCTATCGCACTTGAGAAGATGAAAGAGAAGTTTGAAAGCGGTAAAGTTCCGTTGCCGGATTTTTGGGGCGGCTATAGAGTAAAGCCTAGCAAAATGGAGTTTTGGCAAGGAAGAGAGAGCCGTTTGCATGATAGAATTCTCTATACAAAAGAAGGTAATAGATGGAAAATTTCACGATTGGCACCGTGAGAAAGTTGTTAAAGAGTAATTAAAAGTTATTTATTAGTTAAAACGACAAAAAGAGGGTACAAAACTCTTTTAATTTAATATAAACTACATTAAAAAAATAGGGAGAGATTTATGCCACATATAGTTTTAGAAAATATTAACAAAGCAAGAGATGCTTTTAATGCCGTGCAGCCCTTTGCAAACAAGATAGAGGGTGGAATGTTGAAGGTTATGGATAAATACATAAATGCAAATGAGCAAACAGTTCTTATAGATTCTCTTGCGATAGAAAATGGAAAAAATCAAAACTTTTTTGTGCAGCTTAGTCAAAAAAAATCAAGCCTGACGGTGAGACTTTTACCTCTTACCGACCCTCAAAAAACAGATGGTGTTAAAATAATTATGGCGCATATTGCAAAGCAGATTAAAGATACAGATCCAAATATAAGTTATGGTAAAAATAATTTGGCAGATTTTTTAATAGATTAACTTTATGATAAAAGATTTTGCAGTAGTCGGTTCAGGCATCGGTGGGAGTTCTATAGCGGCGCTTCTGAGTTCAAAAGGCTTTGATGTTATTTTATTTGAAAAAGAGCCCTATCTTGGAGGGTGCAGCTCTTCATTTTCAAGAGCCGGCTACAACTACAACACAGGCGCTACAACACTTGCCGGATATGAAGATGGGCATGTTGTCAGAGAGATTTTTGATGCTATTGGAGTAGTGCCAAATCTTTTAGAGAGCGATCCATCTATTGTTATTATACACAATGAAAATGTAACTCCTAGATACAGAGATTTTGAAAAATTTTTTGAAATATTGCAACTCAACTATCCGCATAAAAAAAATAGAGTATTTTGGGAACTTATCTATGATATAAATAGAGAGTTTTACAGATTTAGCGGACATTACTATGCAAATTCAAATATCTTTTCAAAAGTAGAGTCACTTTTTAGTTTTTTGCCTATTTTTTTAAGGTTTAAAAAGTATCTTGTTGCAAATGCTCATTCGTTTATAAAAAATTTTTTTGCCGATGCGGATGATGAGTATATTGCATTTTTGGAATCTCAAATATTTATCGTTGCTCAAGCTCCACTTAGAGAGATAAACTTCTTTACTGCAGCGCTCTCTCTGGCTTATACATTTAATAAAAATTACTATGTTTTGGGCGGATTTAGCACTCTTTTTGACGATATAACGCAAAATGTCAAAGAGTTACATAGAAAAAGTGAAATAATCTCTATTTCTCGTCATAAAAATCACTTTGAACTTTATACTAAAAATGGGAGATATAAAGCAAAAAAAGTGATTCTTAATTCTACAGTGTATGATAGCGGCAAACTTTTTAATGATATTGAGATAAAAAATTACTATAAAAGGTATAAAAAACTAGATAATTATCAAAGTTCGTTTATGTTTTACATGACTATAAAAAGTGAGAAAAATTTTCATCATCACTACCAAATCATCCAAGAAGATACTCTTCCCTACACTCTTTCAAAGGCGCTATTTGTCTCTTTTTCTGATAAAAATGATACTTTGATTGCGCCAAAAGGGCACTATAGTATTACAGCTTCAATACACACCGACAGCAGATTATGGGAGAATAAAAGTTTTTATAAAGCTAGAAAAAAAGAGCTTGAGGATATACTGCGAGAAATAATTTTAAAGAAACTTGATATAAAAGAGGATGAAATAGTTCAGAGTTTTGGTGCAACCTCAAAAACATTTTATCGCTATATAAGAAGATCACAACTGGGAGGTAATGCCATGACTTTTAAAAATTTTCTTCCGTTTCTACCTGGAAATGATACCTCTATAAAAAATTTATACAATGTCGGTGATACTGTTTTTCCTGCTCAAGGCTGGCCAGGTGTAATGCTTGGTGTAAAAAATCTAAAAAGGCTTTTAGATGCATAATATAGCCCTCTATATAAAAACAAAAGATTGGTTTTATATCTTGTTTATTGGGCTGTTTTTTGGAATGTTTTTATCTCTGTTATTATAGGAGTTTTAACATACACTACTGGAGCGTTACTTTATAGATTTGCGAACAAAGTAAAACTTCATATATAGCCTATACCCAAACACTGGAGTGTGCCAAAGTTTTCCATACAGCTTATTGTAGAAAATGCCATTAAACACAGCTTTAAAGAGAATAAAAAGAGTCTTAATGAATTTCTCTCTTTTTATGAAGATAAGAAGAGTTAAAAATTTGAGGCAGGACTTTCAAATCTAAAATAAAAGATATTCAAACAGTTCAACAGAGCAAACTTAGTTTTACTTTTAGAAATATTTCTGATACCATAGAATCAAGTAAAGATGGTGCAAAAGCTTTTAGAAAAATTTTTGAATAAAAATCGATTATTATGCCTAAAGAGGCTCTTTTTAATTTTATTAGTCTGATAGTTTATTTAAGTTAAATATGCTACAATTACGAAATTTTATATATAAACATAGGAGCTAGAATGGCACTTTTAGATGATATTAGAGAAGTAGTAGTTGAGCAATTAGGCGTTAACGCTGATGAGGTAAAAGAGGATGCAAAGTTTGTTGAAGATTTAGGTGCTGATAGCCTTGATGTAGTTGAATTAGTAATGGCTCTTGAGGAAAAATTTGATATTGAAATTCCTGATGATGAAGCGGAAAAAATTCAAACTGTTAAAGATGTAGTAAACTATATCGAAAACAAGTAATTGTTTTAAACTCTACTGAGGACTCCTCAGTAGTAAGTATTTTTTAGTAATCATTTTTTTGATTTTTAAAAAGTATTTATATTTTTACGGAGATTTTAATGAGAAGAGTTGTAGTTACTGGACTGGGTACGATAAATGCAGTTGGAAATGATAAAGAGAGTTCTTTTAAAGCTATTTGTGAGGGTGAGTGTGGAATTGACACGATCACTCTCTTTGATCCGGAAAATTATAGTGTAAAAATAGCAGCTGAAGTTAAAAACTTTGATCCCTCAACTGTTATGGAAGCAAAAGAGGTTAAAAAAGCTGATAGATTTATTCATCTTGGATTAAAAGCTGCTCAAGAAGCGATGAATGAAGCTAATTTTTCTGAAGACACAGATATGGAAAGATTTGGCATAAGTGCAGCTTCGGGAATTGGCGGTCTTCCCTCTATTGAAAAAAATTCAATCATTATAGAGACAAAAGGTCCAAGAAGAATAAGCCCGTTTTTTATTCCAGGCGCGCTTGTAAATATGCTTGGTGGTTTTATATCTATAGAGCATGGAACAAAAGGACCAAACTTATCAAGTGTAACTGCATGTGCTGCTGGAACACACGCAATTAGTGAAGCTGTAAAGACAATTATGTGCGGCGGTGCGGATAAAATGTTGGTAGTTTCAGCTGAGTGCGCTATAACAGGTGCTGGTGTCGGCGGATTTGCTTCTATGAAAGCGCTTTCAACAAGAAATGATGACCCTAAAAAAGCTTCTCGTCCGTTTGATGCAGATCGTGACGGTTTTATTATGGGAGAAGGAGCTGCTGCACTTGTACTAGAAGTGTATGAAGATGCAGTTGCTCGTGGAGCAAATATTTATGCTGAAATTGTTGGTTTTGGCGAAAGCGGTGATGCAAATCATATTACTACTCCAAGTCTTGACGGTCCGGCTCGTGCAATGAAAGCTGCTTACAAAATGGCAGGTGAACCTAAAATTGATTATATAAATGCGCATGGAACAAGTACTCCTATCAATGATAAAAATGAAACAGCAGCTATAAAAGAGTTGTTTGGAGGCAAAGAAAATTGTCCTCCGGTAAGTTCTATCAAAGGGCAAATAGGTCATTGTCTCGGAGCTGCAGGAGGTATAGAAGCTGTAATCTCTTTAATGGCAATGCGTGATGGAATAATCCCTCCTACGATAAATTATGAAAATCCAGATGAAAATTGTGATTTAGATGTAGTTCCAAATAAAGCTAGAAAAGCAGAATTAAATACAATAATGAGTAACTCTTTTGGTTTTGGCGGAACAAATGGTGTTATTATATTCAAAAAAATCTAAGTATAAGGATCTGATTTGGCAACATATTTAGACTTTGAGTACAAGATTAAGTTTCTTCAAGAAGATATTATATCTGCGCAGGTTCGTCACGATGAGGGTGCAGTTAAAGCACTTCAAGAAAACTTGAATAAAGAAGTTTCAAAAATATTTAATAATTTATCACCTTTTCAGAAGCTTCAACTCGCGCGTCACTTAGATAGGCCATATGCACTTGATTATATTAATTTAATTATGAGAGATAAATATGAGATTCACGGAGATAGACATTTTCGTGATGACGCTGCTATTTTGTGTTATTTAGGATATATCGGTAATGAAAAAGTTATGGTTATCGGTGAGCAAAAAGGTCGTGGAACTAAAAATAAGATAAAAAGAAATTTCGGTATGCCTCATCCGGAGGGATATAGAAAAGCGCTGCGTGCTGCAAAGCTGGCAGAAAAATTCAACATACCTGTTCTTATGCTTATAGACACTCCGGGTGCGTATCCAGGAATTGGAGCTGAAGAGAGAAACCAGAGTGAAGCAATTGCTAGAAATCTGCTTGAACTCTCAGCGCTGAAAACTCCTACTATTTCTGTAGTTATTGGAGAGGGTGGAAGCGGTGGAGCTCTTGCTATAGGGGTTGCAGATAAATTTGCTATGATGCGATACTCTGTGTTTAGTGTAATCTCTCCTGAGGGTTGTTCTGCTATTTTATGGAATGATCCCGCAAAAGCAGAAGCTGCAACAAATGCTATGAAAATAACCAGTCAAGATTTAAAAGAGTTAAACCTTATAGATGACATCGTGGCTGAGCCTTTAATTGGTGCTCATAGAGACAGAGATGGTGCTGCTGCTGCAATAGGCGAGTATTTTTTATCTGAATTATCAAAACTTCGTGAAATGTCTGATGAAGAGAGAATGGAAACTAGATATAAAAAGCTTGTAAGTGTTGGAGCTTTCAGCGAGTAAGTATGCTTTTTTTAGCATTAGTTATTTGATTTTTAATTTATCTTCTTGCGTTTTGCATTGAGACTCTTTTTCTAAAAAAGGGTCAAATTTTAATCTTTTTAATTTTTTTGCCTCTTTAGTGAATTTTATAAAGTCTTCAACTGTCTTCACATCTTTTTTTATATTTGCCATTGATAACTTAAAGAGTTCGTAAGTTGTAAGGACATCGCTCATTGCTCTATGATGTGTTGCACTGGGATGCAGTCCAAATGATTTGTTTAAGTAAGAAAGGGCATATCTATATGATTCTATAGTTCTTTCTGCTAATGATAATGAGCACAAACTTCTATTTAAAAGTGGCGCTAAACCAATTTTTTGCATACTTAATGATATAAATTTATAATCAAACTTTACATCATGCGCAACAAAAACAGCATCTCCCAAAAAGTTTTTAAAATCATACATGACTTTTTTCAGATCTGGTGCATCGCTTGTGTCTTCTGCAGTTATGCCTGTTATTTCTGTTATATGCGGGTTTATCTCTTTGCAGCGAACAAGAGATTCATAGCTATCAATAATTTTGCTATTTTTTACTTTTATGGCAGCTAATTCTATTATTTGATGTTTATCTATTTTGGACCCATTTGTTTCTATGTCAACGATACAAAACTCAGCATCTTCAAGAGAGATAAATTTTGTTGCAAAATAAAAATTTCCCTGGTGTTTTAAAATCTCTAAACCTTGTGAATGCCAAAGTTCAAGCAGGAAATCCAAATCTTCATCTATCTGCTCTTTTAAGGTTTTTAAAGAGAGCCCTTTTGAAGATAATTTATATATGCTTTTAGCATCTAAAGAAAAATTATTATTAAGCAGCATCTACTATAATCCGTTATTTTGCATTTTTTATAAACTCTCTAACTTTAGATGCATCTTTTTTTCCATATGAGAGTTCTACACCGCTGCTTACATCAACAGCGTAAAAACCATACTGTTTAAGAGAGGATACATTTTGAGGATCGAGTCCGCCTGCTAAAATGATTTTGGAACAATCTACATGTTTAAACCACTCTATATTTAGTTTTTTTCCGCTTCCGCCATATGTTTCACAATAGGCATCAATAAGTCTATACTCATTACTAAATTGTAAAATATCTTTAGCCTCTTTTGCTCGTACAACTTTTATATATGGGACGAACAACTGTTCATAAAGTTCATATGGAGCTTCAAAGTGAACCTGGGCAAGTGTCGCCCCGGCTTCTTGGCAGTATGAGTTTATTACCTGTGCATCGCTGTTAACGAAAAGAGCCACTTTTTCTATAAACGGAGGCAGTTTGGCTATAATTTTTTTTGCATCCGATACAGAGATATATCTAGGAGATTTTTCATAAAATACAAATCCCAAAGCATCTGCGCCGGCATCTATTGCTGTCATAGCATCCTCATAAGAAGTAATACCGCAGATTTTAGTACGCATAGTTAAATTTTTAAAGAGGCAATTGCCTCTTTTTTGTCAAAATGATTAAAAACATAACTGCCTGCAACTACGATATCAACGCCCGCATCTTTTAAAAGAGCTATGTTTTTATCATTTACTCCGCCGTCTACTTCTATAAGGCAGTTCGGATTTATTTTATCCCTCATGGCACTTAATTTTTTTGCTTTAGGAATAACACTATCGATAAAACTTTGACCGCCAAAACCCGGGTTTACACTCATTAAAAGAATCATATCCAAATCAGCAAGCAGGTACTCTACAGACTCGGGAAGCGTATGAGGGTTTAAAACGATTGCCGGTTTTATGCCAAGTGAGCGGATTTTTTGGATCAATCTGTGGGGGTGTTTCTCCTCTTCTATATGAAAAGAGATATATTCAGGTTTTAAAGGAGCAAAAAGATCTACAAAAAATGTATTGTTTTCAACCATAAGATGAATATCAAGCGGTTTTGTAGCACATGCGGCAATAGCAGAGACTACAACCGGACCTATTGTCAGATTTGGAACAAAATGTCCATCCATTACATCTACATGTACAAAATCACAACCAGCTTCACAGATGGCTTTAACATCTCTTTCAAGATTGCCAAAATTAGCAGACAGGACACTTGGGGCTACATACATTATATTTCCTTTTTAGCATATAGAGACTTTTTTTGTTATTCTACTGTTTTGGTATTTAGAAGTTGCTTTTATTTTCTTAATTTAACAAAATAAAAATATTTATATTTGCCCTTAAGCAGAAGTTTTGTTTGGGCTTGATATAATTCGCAACTTTAATTAAACCTAACACAAGGAAGCTAAGATGGCAAGAAGATGTGCTATAAGCGGCAAAGGCCCGATGAGCGGGAATAATGTTTCTCATGCTAAAAATAGAACAAAACGTCGTTTTTTATTAAACCTTAGAACAGTGCGTATAACTTTAGAAGATGGCACTACAAAAAAGGTTAAAATCTCTGCAAAAGAACTACGCACGCTTAAGAAAAATTCTTAAGACTAACAGGAAATAAACTTGAATCTCTTAGAGAAGATTCGAAAATTCCTACATTGGGAGTCATCTCCCAAACCTCATATAACACTCAATAATGAGCTGTACTCTCAACTTTTACCATTTAGAACACCTTTAGTATTAATTCAACTTCTTATGATTATAGGAACTTTAGGCTATATTTATATTGAAGATTACACCATAATGAATGCAATTTTTCAAACCGGATATACTTTTACTACAGTCGGATTCGGTGCATTAAATGAGGGAGAATTTTCAGCAGCAGGGCAGATATTTACGGTAACTCTGATTATTTTAGGATTTACGGTATTTACGATTGCAATCGGTATTGTTGTTGATGTTGTCGGAAAAGGAAATCTTAGTAAAATAATTAAGGAGAGAAGAATGTTATATAGTGTAGCAAGATTAAAAAAGCATTTTGTTGTATGTTATCATAATGACTATACCCTTGAAGTCACAAAAGAGTTAAGAAAAAATCATATACCTTTTGTAGTTGTAGATCCAAGAGAAGAGATACATCAATGGGCCGAAGAGCATAACTATACTACATATTTAAAAGCTGAACCGCACGCAGAGCTCACCATGCTTAAAGCGCATCTCTCATCAGCAAAAGGTCTGATAACGCTCTCTAACTCTATATCTGACAATATAGCTTTGATAGCTTCAGTTAGACTTTTTGAAAAAGAGCATTTTTTGCCAAGACCTTATTATGTTATCTCTTCAGCTGAAACGGTAAGTGATATTGGAAAATTAAGAAAACTTGGTGCTGATACTGTCGTCTCTCCTACAAAGTTAACTGCTCAAAGAGTAAGCGCAATGGCAGCTCGTCCAGATATGGAAAATCTGCTTGAAGAATTTTTATATAAAAGCGATAATCCTCTTGATATGGAAGAGATAGAAGTACCAAAATATAGCTGGTCGGTTCTTAAAAAATTAAGAGAGACACATATTAGAGAGATAACAAATACATCTGTAGTAGGTATTACTAAAAAAGATGGTAAATTTTTAGCTATGCCAAAAGGAGATGTTTTGATTACAAGTGAATGCAAACTACTTGTTATAGGAACACAACAAGGTATTAATGTAACAAAAGAGCTCTTAAGAAGAAGAGACAAGCCAAAGGAGCTAAGATTTGTATAATATAGTATATTCGCAAGGCGGAGTATGCGCTAGTGACGGTTTTTTTGCAGATGGCATAAGTGCAGGACTTAAAAAAGGTAACGCTAAAGATATGGCATTTATTTATAGCGAAGATTTGTGTGAGGTGGCTTCTGTTTTTACAACAAACAAGATGTATGCGGCACCAATTAGACATTTTCGCCAAATGGGAGATTTTAAGACAAATTTTGTTCTTATAAATTCTAAAAATGCAAATGCAATGACCGGCCAGGCAGGAGTTGAAGATATAAAAGAGGTACTCTCCTTCTGTCCCTTACAAGCCAAAAATCCTATTATGAGTTCAACAGGTGTAATCGGTGTTCGACTTCCAAAAGCTAAAATTATAGATGGGATGAAACTTTTTGATTTGAGCCGAAGAGATTCTGCTTGCGCAGCAAAAGCTATTATGACAACAGATACATTTCCTAAAGAGATAGCTTTTAAAGTTGAGTTGGATGATGGAAGCAGTTTTAGTATGGGAGCTATAGCAAAAGGTGCCGGGATGATAAATCCTGCCATGGCTACAATGCTATGTTTTATCACAACTGATGCAAATGTTAGTAAAAGTGAAATGCAAGAGGCTTTAGATGAGATAAAAACTACGACTTTTAATGCCATAAGCGTAGATGGAGACACCTCTACAAATGATACTGTTTTGCTTTTATCAAATGGTAGAAGCGGTGCTTACAATAAAGAGGCATTTAAAGAAGTTCTTTTTAAAATTATGCATTTTTTAGCATTAGAGATGGTGCGTGACGGTGAGGGTGCAACAAAACTTGTAACCTACAAAGTAACAGGTGCAAAAGATGATAGAGAGGCGGAGATTGCTGCTAAAGCGCTCTCGGATTCGCTTTTGGTAAAGACTGCACTTTTTGGCGAAGATCCAAACTGGGGAAGAATCGCTTCGACGGTTGGTGCAAGCGGGGTAGAGGCTTATGAAGAGAAGTTGAAAATCTCATTTGACAATCTATGCGTTTATGACAGGGGAGAGATTCTTTTTGATGCTGAGATGGAGAAGAAGTGCGCTGTTATTATGCAGCATCAAAAATTTACTATTTCATGCGACTTAGGTGTTGGAGAGGGCAGTTTTAAAGCGTATGGATGTGATTTAGGACATGAGTATGTAAAGATAAATGCAGATTATAGAACATAAAATCTATTTTTTGCATAATATATTTAATTGACGCTCTTTTTTGCTAGTAAAGAGAGCTGTCCTTTACTTGAAATCTTCTTATTTGTTAAGCCTTGGCAGATGCCATCCTCTTTTAAATGCCAAGAGCCTTAGTGTTATGCTAAGAAGAGCGACAATAATGATATTAAATTCATTAATTGCATTAAAAAAGTTAAGCGCTCCAAGCAAAAATGCTACAATTACTGCGATAGAACCGTAAAAATCGCTAACAAGAACTGTAGGAACTTGATTTATCATAATATCTCTACTAACTCCTCCGCCTACCGCCGTAATAAAGCTTAAAATAACTATGCCAAAAAAATTATATTCTGCATTTATAGCCAAAAGAGCGCCGGTTATACTAAAAGCGACAAGACCAATTGTATCGCTTACTACAAACATCCACTTTCTTTCTATAGAGTCTTTTTTATAAAGCTTAAATATATATGCAATGAAAATAGTTGTTATAAGTGTAAGAGCAGGATGTAAAGTTGTAAATGCAAAGGGAGCAGAACTAAGTATGGCATCTCTAATGATTCCACCTCCAAGAGCAGTAAGTGACGATGCTATTAGCACACCCAAAATATCAAGATCATTTTTTATGGCTATTAAAAAGCCGCTTATAGTAAAAGCAGTAATTCCGATGATATCTGCAAATATAAAATATTCAGGCATAAATCTATTTATTTTTGATAGTGAGACTTAAACTCTACATAGCGTGATGCAGAAGCGTAGAGCTCTTTGACCTCTTCATCGTTTAGCTCTCTAATAACCTTTGCAGGGCTTCCCATGATTAGCGAACGGGGAGGAAAAACTTTGTTTTTTGTTACAAGAGCGCCGGCGCCAACAATAGATTCTTTCCCAATGACAGCACCGTCAAGTATAGTAGCACTCATCCCTATAAGGCAGGCATCTTCTATTGTGCATCCATGAAGCATCACACGGTGCCCAATAGTTACATCATTGCCGATAATAGTAGGATTTCCATCACTCCTATCCTCTTTTTTATAGTGAGTTACATGAACCATGCTAAGATCTTGTATGCTTACTCTATCACCTATTTTTATATAGTGAACATCACCTCTTATAACCGTTCCAAACCATATAGAGCAATCTTCTCCGCATGTAACATCACCTATAACATCAGCTGATTGTGCAACCCAGGTATTGGCGCCAAGTTTTGGTTTTATGTTTTTAAATTCATATAACATAAGTTACTCATTTTCCATAAATATGCGAGATGCTAATTCTTCAATTGAACTTGCAGTTTCTTTTGTTGTGGCTTTAACAATTTTATTTACATAATCTTCTAAAAGTTTATGATTGTTTATAGTTTTTGCACTCTCATCTTTTATCTTTATATATGAACCATCGCTTTGAAGTTCATGTGCTAAAGAGTTGTCCGCACATTGAAGATTAAGTATTTGTATAATCTTATCTTTAGATGTTTTATCTTTAATCGCAGTTAAAAGTTCTATACGCCTCATTAGATTTCTTGGCATCCAGTCAGCGCTTGAGATATAAACTTGAGATTCGTCATTTTTGAAATAAAATGCTCTTGCATGTTCAAGATATTTGCCTAAAATGGAGACAACTCTGATGTTTTCGCTTACATCTTTTATCCCTGGTTTTAAACAACATATACCTCGAACGATAAGATCAATCTTTACGCCGGCTCCACTTGCTTTATATAGAGCTTTGATTACATCTTCATCAACAAGTGAGTTTATCTTTGCAATAATACGGCCTTCAGGACCCCTTCTTGTCTCATTTTGAATAAGTGAAAGCAATTTAGGTTTAATTTGTGATGGAGACATATAGAGCTCATTTAGCTTGCCTTTTTTGCTAAAACCTGTCAAAAAGTGAAAAAATCGTGTCATATCGTTTGTAATTACATCTTTTGAGGTTAGGTAACTCATATCTGTATAGATTTTTGCAGTAGAAGGGTTATAGTTTCCAGTTCCTAAATGAGCATATTGCTTAAGTTTACCGTTTTTTCTTCTTGTAATTAGTGTTGCTTTTGCATGAACTTTAAAACCTTTGATTCCGTAGATAACATGTGCACCAGCTTTTTCAAGTGCTTTTGCCCAGATAAGATTGTTCTCTTCATCAAATCTTGCTTTAAGTTCAACCATAACTGTTACCTGCTTGCCCGATTCGCTTGCACTCATAAGAGCTTTAACGATTGGTGAATCAGTTCCCGAACGATAGAGTGTCATTTTTATAGAAACAACATCTGGATCTTTTGCAGCACTTTGAATCAGTTTTACAACAGGATCAAAGCTTTCATAAGGATGATAAAGCAAAATATCCTGTTTTTCCAAAGTAGTAAAAATGTTTTCACTCCCCTCTAAAGGCGGAATTGTTTTTGGTTTAAAAGGCTCTGTTAAAAGATGGGCAAGCTGTTTATTTGAAACTATCTGCCAAAGACCCGATAGGTTTAAAAAAGTATGATATTTATAGATATCATCTTTATATACATTTGTATGACGGTTAAAGAAATTAATAACCTCTTCATCAACATCACTTCCGATTTCAAGTCTAACCATAGCCCCTTTTTTACGAAGCTTCAATCCCTCTTCAAGTATTTCCAGAAAATCATCAGCTTCCTCTTCTTCAATCTCAATATCAGCATTTCTGGTAACTCTAAAAGAGGCATATTTTATAAGTGTATATCCCGGGAAAAGACTCTCTATATGTTGTGCTATAACGCTCTCTATAGGGATATAAACATTATTTTCAAGTTCTACAAATCTGTTTAAAACCCTAGGAACACGAATAATTCCAAATCTTTCTATGGATGTGTTGTCACTATCTTTTAATTTTACTATAAGTCCAAAACTAAGATTATTTAAATGCGGAAATGGATGTGTTGCATCAACAGCGATAGGAATAATAACCGGATAGATATTTTCATTAAAAAATCTGTTAAGTTGTTTTTTTTGATGCTGGCTTGCATCGTTATAAGATTTGATGCTGACATTTTGGGATTCAAGCTTTTTTAAGATACCGTTCATACAGTGCTCTAGTACCTGCTGCTCTTGGTGAAGATATTTTCTTATTTCACGAAGTTGTTGCAAAGGAGTTAATTTATCAGCACCCGAAACTATAATACCGGCAGCAAAAAGCTTTTTAAGTCCAGCTACTCTTATCATATAAAATTCATCTAAATTTGTTCCATAAATAGCTAAAAATTTAAGGCGCTCCAAAAGAGGAAGAGATTCATCTTGTGCTTGTTTTAAAACTCTTGTATTAAATTGAAGCCATGATAGTTCACGGTTGTTATACAAAACTGGGTTTTTTAGATTTAACATTAGCAAAAACTCCAAATAATTATTTTCTCTTATTATATCTAAGAAGTTGTTACATAAAAATTACAAATAGAGACACTTTTTATTATTTTATAACACTTGTACCTCTGTAATTGGCTGAATGATAGATAGTAGTTTTATTTTTACGCGCATAATATTTCATAAGAAGTTTTTGCAGAGTTGGCTCAATTGAGGGAGCGAACCAGGCATTGTTGCTTATAGCTATAACAAAATTCACATTACCTTCATAAATTTCTTGACATGTAGCTTCATAACAGATGGCATTTCTAAATTTTACATTTTTAATAATAAAATCAGTTGCCTTGTCAGCAGTTTTAAAATCAGATGCTCCCGCAAAAAAGAAGTCGTTTATAAATTTTTGTGCAAATTTCGGCAGGGGAATGTATTCGCCAAAGGGAACCAAAACCAATTTTTTTGCCACTTCATAATGGCCGTTGTTAAATATGTAGGTTACATTATAGTGCATATTCTCTTCACTAAGCAGAGAACCTGCAACGATGGCTATATCATATGATAATGTTTTTAACTTTTCTATAATAAGGGGCGCTTTGTTCATGTAAAAAGGAAAAACTGATTCAGGTAAAACAACGATGTCATATCCGCTGTTTTTTGCATCTTCTATCTCTCTAAAAATCAACTCAATAGTTGCAGATAGATTCCTTTTCTCCCATTTTTGGTCCTGTTTAATATCTGTAGCAACAAGTTTTATCTTTAAGGGAGCTTCTTTGTTTACTGGAGGATTAAAGTTTATAGTGAGTGCTAAAAGCAGCAGAGGAGTAAATTTATATCTTTTTTTTATGTAATTTGGTAAAGAGAGAGCAAGAAGTATAAGAAAAAGATGGTATTTAAATATTCCCAAATAGCTCTCTACAAACAGTAGTTCAATTTGAAGCCAGTTAAAATCAAAAGGTTCAATAAAGCTTAAACAAAAGAGTAAAACAGCTCGAAGCGCCACACTGTTTGTTAATGCCAAAATTCCGAAAAAAAGCATATAGACAATAGCAAAAAGTATGGTAATCAAAGGCTCCATATAACCAACGCCATTGTATTTGAAGCTATATCCAATCCAGTAAAACCAAAATAAACCTATAAAAAAACCTGCTACTAAAAGAGCTCTCTTTGGCATATATAAAAGCATAGACAGAGCCATAAGCCCAAAAATTGTATTTACTATTTTTATGGTTATGTCAAAATGTTCAAAATAGATAAATGCACTAAAAAAAGTCGAAGCTATAACTCCGCATAGTAAATCAAAGAGTGCAGGATTGTAATTATTTTTAATTTTTTGAAATTTTTCGATCATATTTTTACTCTATTTTTAGTGCAAATTATAGCAGTATTCAGTCTTTTATTAATATACTTTTTGTATAATCGTCTCAATTTATTCAAAGGAAACCCTAACTCATGGAAATATTAAGTCAGTTACTGCCATTTATAATTTTAATTGCAATTATGTATTTTGTAATTATCCGCCCACAGCAAAAAGAGGCAAAAAATAGACAAGAGATGATAGCATCTCTTAAAAAAGGTGACAAAATAGTTACTGCTGGCGGAGTAATAGCAGTGGTTTACAAAGTTGAAGAGCAATTTTTCAGTGTTAAAATCAATGATGAAACTATTGTAAAAATAACTAAAGAAGCAGTTGCTAGAAAGTATGAGGATGAAGCTTAATTATCGCGTAGTTATTTTTGCTTTATCTATAATATTTGGTCTTTTTTTTTCAGCTCCGTCTCTGTTTCAGATGCAAGACGGAAAAAAAATTACTTTAGGGCTTGATCTTCAAGGCGGACTTCATATGCTTCTTGGTGTAAAAACTGAAGAAGCTGTAAAATCCCGTATTAAATCAATTGCTGCAAGTATTAAACACTTTAGTGAGAGAAAAGATATCCTAATCGATTCTCTTCATTTTGATGAAAATGAGATAACATTTACTCTTTTAGATAAAGATGATGCAAAAACTGTTCAAACATTTTTACATGAAATAGAGGGTGCCGTTGTAGTTGTTGTTGATGAAAAAATTTCTCTGAGTCTTACTAATGAAGAGATAGCAGAGACAGAGAAACAGGCAATTTCTCAGGCGATTGAAACAATAAGAAACAGACTTGATCAATTTGGTTTGACAGAACCGGTGGTTGCTCGTCAAGGCGAAGAAAAAATTCTTGTGCAATTAGCAGGAATTAAGAGTGCTGATGAAGAGCAGCGTGCCCGTGAACTTATATCTCGTGCTGCAAAACTTGAGCTTATGGCTGTTGATGAAGATAGAGCTGCCAGAGTTCATACTATGAGCGAAAGTGATGCCGCAGCTTATGGAGATGTTATTTTAGAAGATGCCGCAAATCCGGAAATAAAACATTTGGTGCATGAAATTCCCATATTAGACGGAGGAATGCTTACAGATGCTCATGTAGGTTTTGATCAAAACAATCGTCCTCTTATTAATTTTTCACTTAATGCTGAAGGTGCTGAGATATTTGGCGATTTTACCGGTAAGAATGTTGGAAAACGCTTAGCTGTTGTTTTAGATGGCAAGGTTTATTCTGCTCCGGTGATAAATGAGAGAATTGGCGGCGGAAGTGGACAAATTTCAGGCAGCTACTCTGTTATGGAAGCAAAAGATTTAGCTATTGCTCTTCGTTCAGGTTCTTTATTGGCGCCAATTTATCTTATGGAAAAGCGTTCAGTCGGGCCAAGTCTTGGCGCTGACAGCATTAAAGCAAGTATGATTGCGCTTATTGGCGGATTTATATTGGTAATTGTATTTATGATTGCTTACTACAGAGTTGCAGGAATTATTGCAAATATTGCTTTGATTGCAAATCTCTTTATTATTTTAGCGGTTATGAGTCTCTTTGGCGCAACATTGACACTTCCGGGTATGGCGGGTATTGTTTTAACAGTCGGTATGGCAGTTGATGCCAATGTTATCATATCAGAGCGTATACGCGAGCTTATACATGAGGGTGTATCGACTCATAGAGCAATAGAAGAGGGTTATTCGAATGCAATGAGAGCTATTTTGGATGCAAATATTACCACACTTATTGCTGCTGTTGTTTTGTATGCGTACGGAACAGGAGCAATTAAAGGTTTTGCAATCACGATAAGTATCGGTATTTTAGCTTCAATGATTACTGCGATTCTTGGAACACATGGGATTTATCAAATGTTAGAAAAAAGAATTCAAAAAAGCAAAAACAATCTTTTATGGTTTGGAATTAAGGGTTAATTATGGAATTTTTTAAATATACAAGAACCTTTAATTTTATGGGCAAGTCAAAACTTGCAATGATTTTATCAATAGTTTTAGTTTTAAGTTCATTCGCTCTTTTGGCAACAAAAGGTCTTAATTACGGTGTAGATTTTGCCGGAGGAACAATAGTTCAGGTGAAGTACACAACAGATGCGCCAATTGATGATATGAGAGAGAAGCTAAAGGGTAACAAAATTTTTGAGGATGCCACGATTACAGAATTTGGTTCTGCCGAAGAGGTCGTTATCCGTATGAAAACAACTACCGGAAATGTTACCGTCGATATAGGCGATGTTACTCGTGAGTCACTTAAAGATACGGGAGAATTTGAGGTTCGTCGTGTTGATATAGTTGGTCCAAAAGTCGGAAGCGAGTTAAAAGAAAAAGGGATCATGTCTCTTATCTTGGCTATTGTGGGAATTTTAATCTATGTTGCATTTAGATTTGAGTGGAGATTTGCCGTTGCTTCTATTATCGCTCTTGTTCATGATGTCTCTATCGCTCTTGGTGCTATAGTTTTGGTCGGCTTGGAGGTAAACTTAGATGTTTTAGCTGCACTTCTTACGATTCTTGGTTACTCGCTTAATGATACAATAATTGTTTTTGACAGAATTCGTGAGAGTGTAGTAAAAACCAGAGAGAGTGAACTCTCAGAAATTATAGATGATTCTATTACAAAAACATTAGCTAGAACAACTCTGACTTCACTTACAACACTTTTTGTTGTGTTTACGCTTTTTATGTTTGGCGGTGAAATTATTCATGCTTTTGCATTTACTCTTTTGGTAGGTATTGTTATTGGAACTTATTCATCAATTTTTGTAGCTTCACCTATTTTGCTTCTATTTGGTTTTGATGTGAAAAAATATCATATTAAACTCGCTGAGAAAGCAAAAAGAGAAGCGGAGAAAGAGAGAATGAGATCTCAATTTGAATCTGGAGTTATGTAAAAAATTAAAAAGTCTCTATCTTCTTCTTTATATTTATTTTTTCTAGGCTTTTGCCTGGATAATATTTTCATAAAAATTATTTCAAAAACAACTCAATAAACACTTCAGTCACTACTTAAGATACTTTTTGTATAATCCTTCTAATTAATTTAAAACTAAGGTGTTGCTATGGATTGGGGTAAGGTAATATATGTATTTTTCTCGTTAATGAGTTTAACATCAATTGCGGGATTTTTGTATGAGCACAGTGCTGTGGCGCTATTTGTCGCGGGAAGTTTAAATTTAGTTTCAACATTTTTAAAAATAGGTGTTAGAAATCTTCTTTCTGCTGAGCTATTGGCTTCATCTCTCGTAGCTGATTTACATCTTATACCGGCATTTATATATTTGGAAGTTGTTGGAAATTTAGAGTGGGCTATCGCTTTGACTATCGGTGCATTGATAGCAAATTTATTCTCTATGGGACTTGTTTATATAGAGAGTTCGAAAAATCGTGATGAGTATTAGGAGATTATAGTTGGAATACAGTTCAAAAGAGTTAGAAAAAAAGTGGCAGGAGTATTGGGCAAAAAACAGAAGTTTTGAGCCTAATGAAAATTTTACAAAAAAGAAAAAATATATCTTAAGTATGTTTCCCTTCCCAAGCGGAAGATTGCATATGGGACATGTTAGAAATTATACTTTAAGTGATGCTTTTGCAAGATATTACCGCCAACAAGGTTTTAATGTTCTTCATCCAATCGGCTTTGACAGTTTTGGCATGCCTGCTGAAAATGCAGCTATAAAAAATGGCTCGCATCCAAAAAAATGGACTTATGACAATATTGATTATATGAAAGAGGAATTTAAATCTCTTGGATTCTCTTTTTCAAAAGAGAGAGAATTTGCAACAAGTGATGAGCTCTATACAAAGTTTGAACAGGGTTTTATCATCGATATGTATGAAAAAGGACTTCTTTATCGTAAAAAAGGATTTTTAAACTGGTGCCCTAGTTGTCAGACTGTTTTGGCTAACGAGCAGGTAATTGACGGCTGCTGCTGGAGATGCGATACGCAGGTAGTTAAGAAAGATATGAATCAATACTATTTTAAAATCACCCAGTATGCAGATGAGCTTCTTTGCGATTTAAGCAAACTTGAAGGGGGCTGGCCAAAACAAGTTTTAACTATGCAGGAGAACTGGATAGGCAGATCAAACGGTTTGGAATTTAAACTCTGTTTTGAGGAAGCATCTTTAAGCAAATTGGATAATAAATTTGATGGTTTTGATGTGTTTACAACACGCCCTGATACAATCTATGGAGTAAGCTATGCAGCTCTGGCTCCTGAGCATGATATTGTAACTTATATGATTGAGAACTCACTTTTAGATGATGAGACAGTTGTAAAAATCAAAGAGATGAAAAATGCGTCATCTATTGATAGACAAAAAACAAAAAGCGGTGTAGCTTTAGATATAGATGTAGTTCACCCTCTAACAAAAGAGAAGATTCCTGTATGGGTAGCAAATTTTGTTTTAATGGATTATGGAAGCGGCGGAGTAATGGCAGTTCCTGCTCATGATGAGAGAGATTTTGAATTTGCCAAAAAGTACAATCTGCCAATTCGCCCAGTAATCAAATCTTTTGAGGGCGAATTAAGTGATGATCAAGCATTTACAGAAGTGGGTGAATTGTTTAACTCTGCTCAATTTGATGGACTAAACTCCAAAGATGCACAGTCAAAGATAATAGAGTATTTTGAAACAGAAAAAATAGGTAAAAAAACAACCAACTATAAACTTAAAGACTGGGGAGTTTCCCGTCAAAGATATTGGGGAGCACCTATCCCTTTTATTCATTGTGATAAATGCGGCATAGTTATGGAGAAAAAAGAGAATCTTCCAGTAGCGCTTCCTGAAGATATCGAGATTACGGGTGAGGGAAATCCGCTTGAGAAACATCCGACATGGAAGCATTGCAAATGTCCTAAGTGCGGAGAGGATGCAATTCGTGAAACAGATACAATGGATACATTTGTAGAGTCTTCATGGTATTTTTTAAGATTTTGTGCATCATCTAAAAATTGGGAAAAAGAGGCTTTTTCAAAAGAGCAGATTCAGTACTGGATGCATCAGCAAGGGTATCAAGGTGTTGATCAATATATCGGCGGTATTGAACATGCAATTTTGCATCTTTTGTATGCAAGATTTTTTACAAAAGTTTTTCGTGATTTAGGTTATTTGGATTTTGACGAACCTTTTGATAAACTTCTCACTCAAGGCATGGTGTTAAAAGACGGTGCCAAAATGAGCAAGTCCAAAGGCAATACGGTTGACCCCGATGCTATAATAGAGAAGTATGGAGCAGATACAGCAAGACTCTTTATTCTTTTTGCAGCTCCTCCAACACAAGAGTTGGAGTGGAATGACAGTGCTGTTGAGGGTGCGTATAAGTTTATAAAAAGATTTTATGACAGAAGTTCAAATATTTATGAAACAGATGCTGTTCCTGTTATTGAACATGCATCTCTCTTAAAAGAGGAAAAGTTTGCCAGAAAAAAGGTGTATGAAGCATTGGTTCGTTCTATTGATGTTTATACAGAAAAATACACTTTTAATACTATGATAGCCGGTGTTATGGAAGCAATGAATGCTCTGAATCTTCAAACAAATAGAGATGTCTGGTGTGAGGGTTATTGGATTTTAACTTCTATTATGGAGCCAGTAATTCCGCATGTATGTTCTGAAATAAGCAATAAATACTTTAATCTTAAAAACTTGACACCGCAAAAAGTTATAGAAGATGTTTTTGTTGAAGAGGCTGTAACACTTGCTGTTTCAATCAATGGAAAAAGAAGATGCGAGATAGAAGTTGCTGTTGATGCAGATCAGAATAGTATTCTTGAAGCTGCTAAAGAGAAGGCACAAAAATGGCTGGAAGGAAAAACTATAATCAAAGAGATCGTAGTTCCTAAAAAATTAGTAAATTTAGTTATCAAGGGTTAAATTGAAACTGTTTTATAATATTAAAATCTTTTTATTACTATTTTTAGTTTTCATCATATTAAGCGGTTGCGGGTATAAACCCAGTGCTAAATTTTCTCGGGATGTATTAGGAGAGAAGATAAGCACAAGCGTTATAATCTCTGTGCAAGATCCTGAAAATACAGTTGTAATAAAAGATGAGATTGATAGAGCAGTTGTAGAAGTTTTCCAGGCGTCGCTAGTAAGCAGATCAGTATCAGATACGCATTTGGTAATAAAAATGAATGAACCTAGTTACGCGCCAATTACCTATGATGTAAATGGTTATATAACAGGCTATCGAATGAGTGTTGTGTTAAATATTGAAAAATACACAAACGGCTCTTCAAAAAATTATACCACAAGAGGGTTTTATGATTTTTCAGTAGCACCAAATGCTATAGTTACTGATCAAGATAGATTTGAGGCTATTGGATTTGCTGCACAAAGAGCTATTAAATCATTTGCAGCTCAAGTTTCTGCTGAAGGAGCAAGAGCTGAAAAACAGCAGTAACTAAAGTTAATCAAAATAAAGCAAAAAAATTCGAAAGAAAGAATAATCTATAAATGACACTACAAGAGTATTTAAATACTAAACCGCTCTATTATGAGAAGATTGATTATACTCGTATGCCGCGAGTATATGAAAAAATTAAATCATTTTTAAATCATCCTAAGATAATTCATATAATTGGAACAAATGGAAAAGGCACAACCGGCCGTTTTTTGGCTAATGCTTTGTACTCAATGGGTTTTAGTACAGGTCATTATACATCTCCGCATATTTTAGAGTTTAATGAAAGAATATGGAAAAATGGTAAAAATGTAAGTAATGCAGAGTTGGAAGAGGCATATGCAGAGCTTCAAAAAATTTTGAGCAAAGATGATGCATCTTCACTTAGTTACTTTGAATACACTACACTTTTAGCAGTGATAATTTTTAAAAAGTGTGATTATATTATAATGGAAGCTGGCCTTGGCGGAGAGTTTGATGCAACTGCGGTATTTGCTAAAACATTAACACTTGTAACTCCTATCGCATATGACCATGAAACTTTTTTAGGCTCAGATATAGAGCAAATAGCTGCTACAAAATTAAATGCAATTCAAAACAATGCTATATTGGCTATGCAAAACTACAAAGATGTTTATAAGGTTGCTGATAAATTAAGTAGTGAAAAAAAACTCAATATTTACAGAGTTGAAGAGCTTTTAAGTAGTGCAGATAAGCAAAAAATAGAAGAAATTTCAAAAAAACTCTCTCTAGTGCCGTATTTAATAGAAAATTTATCATTAAGTATAGCTGCATTGAACTTTTTAAAGCTTGAATATGCAGCAGCAAATTTCCAAAATCCGCCTCTTTTTGGAAGAGTGACAAAAATAAATGAAAATATAATAGTTGATGTGGGGCATAATGTCTTAGCGGCAAAAAGCTTGGTGAACGCCCTAATAGGAAACAAATATATTGTGATTTATAATAGTTACAAAGATAAAAATTACAAAGAAATCTTATCAATACTTAAGCCAATTATTTTGCAAGTGGAGATAATTGTTATACATGATCAAAGAGCTGCCAAAATAGAGGATATTCAAAGCACTTTAAATAATTTAGAGATAAAACATACTATTTTTCAAGAGATAAAACCCGGATATAAATATTTGGTTTTTGGTTCTTTTAGTGTTGTTGAAACATTTTTAAAGAATTATTATGAATAACCATTTTACTATTACAATAGAGGATGATAGAGGTGTAAAAGAGTTTAATCTTCATAAATTTATAAAAAAAGTTATCTATTATGCTCTTCTATTTATAGGAACTTCTGCTTTTATTGCCGTGGGGACAATTTTATACTTAAATTATACAGTAGAAAAAATAGAATTAAAACGACAAAATATGCAAAAAGCGTATCTGGCGCTTAAAGAAAAAAACAGAGTATTAGATGAGAGCATAAAAGAAACGCAATTATCTCTTATCGATAAAAAAAGAGAACTTGCGGAGGTTTCAGAATCACTTTCTGAGATAGAGACATTAATTGGTTTGACTCCCGCAGCAGAGATGACGCTTGCCGAGAGAGTGAATTTAACAAAGTTAAATTCTGAACATATGACAACGCTTATGCAGTTTGTGCCAAGTGGTTCTCCTGTAGAGTATAAAGGAATTACAAGCAAATTTGGTTATAGAGTACATCCTATATTAAGATCAAAAGAGTTTCATCGAGGCATCGATTTGCGAGCAGCGATTAATACCCCTGTTTACGCAACAGCTGATGGAATTGTTGAATGGGCGGGTTATCATAAGAAGAGCGGCTTCGGCAATCTCGTGATTCTTCAGCATAATTATGGCTTTAGAACTTATTTTGGGCATTTAAACAAAATTGTGATAAAATCAGGAAAATTTGTAAAAAAAGGTGATTTGATTGCATATACCGGCAACTCAGGTAAAAGCAGCGGTCCACATCTTCATTATGAAATCAGATTTATTCAAAGAGCGGTTAATCCTTTGGAATTTGTAAAGTGGAGTCTTAAAAATTATAAAGATATATTTGAAAAAGAAAATAAAATACCATGGCACTCTTTAATAGAAGCTACCGTTTATATAAAAGTTTCAAACCCGACACAATCACTGCCATCATTACAAATGGATTTACAGCAGTAACATGATTGAATGGTTGCAAAATATAATAATTTTAATAAAGATTGGTATAAATTAAATTAATGTCACAAAATACACTTTTCCAATACTATAAAACTGATAAAAAACAAGATTTAGAACTCTTGATCTGTCAAGACTCCAAAGAAGCCCATGAACTTGAAAATGTAGCAAAGTTTTTTAAGCAGGATGTTCTGGTTTTTCCCGATTTTAGAGCTGCTTTTGGAGATGATTTAAGAGTATACAAAGAGGAGCTTCATCAACTTTTTTCTTGTTTGAGAAGATATTATGCTCTGAAAAAAAAGCCTTTGATTATATCGCCTCTTAAGACACTTTTGTTCTATCTGCCAAATGAGAGTTTGTTTGACTCTGTTTCTTTGGAGTTTGGTGCAAAGATAGAGCTGAAAAAATTTCAGAAAAAGATGCTGTTTTGGGGATACAATTTTGTAGATATGGTGCAAGTTGAGGGGGAGATATCTTTTCGCGGAGATATTATTGACATATATCCGCCTTCAAGTAAAATGCCTTTAAGAATTTCACTTTTTGATGATGAGATAGAGCAGATAAAGTATTTTGAATTAGAATCTCAAAGAACCCAAAAAGACGAGATTGAGAGTATTGAAATAACACCGGCTTTTTACTCTTTGAGCGAGGAAAAGTTTGACAGTTTAAATGAAAAAATCAAACAAAGTGAATTTAACTCTTTAGTCAAAGATATAGCATCTTTGGGTTTATGGTATCTTGGTGACAGCGCCATAAATTTTTTAGAGGGTAAAAACGCAAAATTAGTCAGAAATTTAGATGCTCTTTTGACTGATGCTTATGTGCTTAATAAACCTATGCTCTCAAGAGAGTCTTTTGATCTTGAAATTTTACCGACTTCCGATGATTTTAAAGAGCTGGTCGTAACAGATGTTCACTCTCTTTTAAGAGTGCATAAAGATAAAAAAACAACTATTATTGCTTCAAATGAGGCTGTTGTAAAGCAGGCCGGATTGTTTGATTTAAATAAGATTGAGATAGTTTATGCTCCATATATTTTAAATATTCTCAGTAAAGACGAGCTTGTTATTTCTCTTAATAAACCTCAAAGGGCTAAACGAAGAAGAAAAAGCTCAATTTTGCTTGATGATTTAAAAACGGGTGATTATGTTGTTCATGAAGATTATGGCGTCGGTATATTTGAAACCATAGAGCAGACTGAGATTTTAGGCGGTGTTAAAGATTTTATTGTTATCAAATATGTAGGTGATGATAAAATTTTGCTCCCCGTGGAAAATTTAGATGCGATAGACCGCTATATTGCATCAAGCGGTTCGATTCCTGTTTTGGACAGACTTGGTAAAGGGAGTTTTGGCAAACTAAAAGAGAGTGTTAAAAAAAGGCTTATGGAAATTGCAGGTCAAATAGTCAATACTGCAGCTGCAAGAGAGTTGATTCAAGCTCCTAAGATTAGCATCGATACCAATGAACTAAAAGAGTTTCAAAAACTCTCAGGTTTTGAGTATACGGATGATCAGATACAATCTATAAATGAGATAATTGCGCAGATGAGTTCCGGGCATATTATGGACAGGCTTCTTAGCGGAGATGTCGGTTTTGGCAAAACTGAAGTTGCAATGAATACCATATTTGCAGCATATAAATCAGGTTTTCAGTCAGCTTTTATTGTTCCTACAACACTTCTTTCGGCGCAGCACTACCGTTCACTGCATGAAAGATTTGATGCTTTTGGCATTAAATGCTCAAAACTCGATCGCTTTGTAAGCGCAAAAGATAAAAAAAATATTATTAAAGCTTTGGCAAGCGGAGATCTGGATGTCGTTGTCGGGACACATACTCTTTTTGATCTGGATTTTAAAAATTTGGGCGTTGTTATTATAGATGAAGAGCATAAGTTTGGCGTAAAGCAAAAAGAGAAGATAAAAGAGCTTTATCACAATGTGCATCTTCTTAGCATGAGCGCAACCCCGATTCCGCGCTCTCTCAATCAGGCTCTAAGTTCTATAAAAACGATGTCACAGCTGCTTACTCCGCCAAGCGAGAGAGAGCCGGTGAGAACATTTGTCAAAGAGTATGAAGAAAAATTTATTAAAGAGATTATTTTAAGAGAGATTAGACGCGGCGGGCAGATATTTTATGTTCATAATTCAATTGATCATATGCCGATAAAGTTTGGCGAATTAAAAGCACTTCTGCCGGAGTTGAGAGTCGTAATGCTTCATTCAAAAATTTCAGCAACAGAAACAGAGAAAGAGCTCTTAAAGTTTGAAGCAGGCGAGTATGATTTGATGCTTGCTACCTCTATTATAGAGTCAGGTATTCATATGCCTCGTGTAAATACCATAATAGTTGACGGTGCAGACAGATTTGGAATGGCAGATCTACATCAGCTGCGAGGTCGCGTAGGAAGAGGAAAGATAGAAGGATTTGCATATTTTATTGTAGAAAATAGAGAAAATTTAACAGATGATGCAAAAAAAAGACTTTTAGCTCTTGAGTCAAACTCATTTTTGGGAAGCGGCTCAATTTTAGCATACCATGATTTAGAGATTCGAGGCGGCGGAAACCTGGTAGGCGACGCTCAGAGCGGGCATATTAAAAATATAGGCTACTCTTTGTATCTTAGAATGTTAGAAGATGCTATAAAATTACTGAGCAATCAGGCACAGAGCCAAAAGATAAAGGTTGATATAAAACTCACCATCTCAGCTTATATTTCTGATGAGGTTGTAAAAGAGGATAGACTTCGTTTGGATATCTATAGACGCCTCTCGGCGTGTGAGCAGAGTGTAGAGATATATGAGATACAAGAGGAAGTGATAGACAGATTTGGGGAGATTGATACTCCTACAAAACAGTTTTTTGAACTAATGGTTATTAAACTTTTAAGTCTAGAAAAAAAGATAAAAAGTGTAACAAATTATGGACAAAATATTACATTTACATATATGGATGAGAAAAAAAAGAGCATAAAATCAGACTCCAAAGATGATGATGACATTATTAGAGCAACGCTTCTTTATCTTAGAAACAATACATTAAAGGCAGTATGATGAGAGTGGCATTTATAGGCGATATAGTGGGGAGCCCCGGCAGAGAAATGTTAAAGAGTTATTTGTTAAAAACGAAAGAGGAGTATAAAATAGATTTTGTTATAGCAAATTATGAAAATGCTTCTCATGGTTTTGGGCTAACTACAAAAAATGCAAATGAGATTGTTAGTTATGGTGTTGATTGTATGAGCGGCGGAAACCACACATGGGATAAAAAAGAGATTGAAGCACTTTTTGATACCCATGAAATTTTAAGACCGCATAACTATCCAGATGAGGTAAAAGGAACAGGCTGCAAGGTTTATGATGTAGCTGGGGAAAAACTTGCAGTTTTAAATCTGATGGGTCATTATGCAATGCCATATACAGATAATGCTTTTAAAAAGGCAAAAGAGAGCGTTGAAAAGCTTCATTTAGATGGAGTTAAAAATATTTTTATAGATTTTCACGCAGAAGCAACAAGTGAAAAAAGAGCGATGATGATGCTGCTTCAAGGAAGTGTGAGTGCAATAATCGGAACACATACCCATGTAGGAACTGATGATTTTCAGATAGCAGATTCAACTGCATACTTAACTGATATGGGACTTACAGGATGTAGAGATAATGTAATAGGTATGGATAAAAAAGTACCGCTTAAACAGTTCCTTACAGGTCTAAGAGGTCATTTTGATATTTCAAAAAAGTGTAAAAAAATATTTCAGATAGCTATAATGGATTTCAATGAGGGTAGATGCAACAGCGCTTTTAAGTTAAAAATATTTGATGACGGAAGGGTTTTTAAAACGCAAGCTTGGATTGAAGAGTAAGCGTTTGTTTTATGATTTTAAGTGTAATAAAAAAGAGATTCTTTTTTGATACAATAGTAAAAATAAATTTAGGAACGCTTTATGAGTGCAAAAATTGTTATTGTAGAAGATGAAGAGGATATTCTAGAGCTCATTGAGTATAACTTACAAAAAGAGGGGTATGAAGTTATAGGCTTTTTAAATACAAAAAGCGTAGAGCAGATGCTTGTTGAAGAGGATGTCGATCTTCTTATCATGGATAGAAATCTTCCGGGTGTTGAGGGAAGTGAATTTGTCCAAACTCTTAGAAAAGAGGGTTTTGCAACGCCTGTTGTTTATCTAAGCGCAAAAAATCTTGACTCTGAGATAGAGGAGGGCTTTTTAAGAGGCGCAGATGACTATATAACAAAACCTTTTAATATGAAAGAGTTGATGCTTCGTGTTAAGGCGGTTTTGCGCAGAACTTCTAAAAAAATTGAAGATGGTATTTTAAGCTATAGAGACCTAGTTTTAGATAAGAGTTCAAGGACTCTAAAAGTTGATGGCAAAAATGTAGATGTCACAAAACTGGAATTTAATCTGCTGAGTGAGTTCATTTTAAATAAAAACAGCGTGCTTGATCGCGACTATCTTTTGCAAAATGTTTGGGGCGAGGGCGAAGAGTATCAATATAGAACTGTAAATGTTGCCATAAACAGATTAAAAGAGAAAATAGATCCCGATAAAACAAAAGAGTATATATATACAGTTCGAGGTGTAGGTTATAAACTGTGCTAAAAATACATCAAATATTTATACTAAAATTTTTACTGCTTTTTATAAGTACACTTTTGATTACATCCATAATCAGCTATCTTGCTTTAAAAGATATAATAATACAACACAATAAAAATCATTTAAAACATGCTATTGAGTTTATAGAAATTGAGTTGGAAAATATAGAAAATTTAGATAATTTTGTAATGAAAATCAACAAAAAAACCTCTCTGAGAGTTACAATTGTGGATAAAGATGGTTTTGTCTTGGCAGAATCAAATGCAGATAAAAGTAAAATGGATAATCACGCTTCTAGATTTGAGATAATGCTCTCTAATCGAGAAGATTACGGAGATATAACTAGATACTCAAAGACTGTTAAAACTGATTTTTTATATGTAGCAAAAAAAACTGTATATAAAAATGAGCCGGTTTATGTAAGACTCTCTATGAGTTTAGCGCAGATAATGTATGATTTTTACTCTTTGTGGACAAAACTTTTGTTTGTTTTTTTCATAATTGTAATAATAGCTGCTTTTGTATCTAAAAGCATGAGCCAAAAGGTTCTCTATGATATTGATCAGATTACAAAATATTTAGATGAAGTTTCAAACAAAAACTATAAAGCCATTATAAAAACAAAATATTTTTATGAATTTTTACAAATCTCTTTACTCTTAAAAAATTTAGTAAAAAAATTGAGTAAGAATGAGAAAAAAAAGATAAAAAATATGGCTAAACTAAGGCTTATAAATAAACAGAGAAATGATATATTGTCGGCTATCTCGCATGAGTTTAAAAATCCTGTTGCCTCAATAATAGGATATGCTCAAACTATACAAGGCGATGCAGACATGCCGCAAAACATTAGAGATAAATTTTTGTCTAAAATTAACTCAAACGGTGAGAAGATATCAAAAATGCTAGATAGGCTGGCTCTTTCTGTCAAGCTTGAAAACGGTGATTTGACTATAAATAAAAGCGAATTTGATTTAAAACAGCTATGCAATGAAGTGGCCCTAAACCTTGCAACAAAATATAAAAACAGAGAAGTGATTGTTCAAGTGGATCAAAAGATGATATTTAGCGATAAAACAATGATGGAATTAGTACTTATCAATTTAGTGGATAATGCTTTAAAGTATTCAAGCGGCGATGTTATTATAAAGCTTGAAGGAACTAATCTCTCAGTAGAAGACAGCGGAATAGGAATAAAAGAGGAACATTTAGAAAAAATTACAAATAAGTTTTACAGGGTAGATAAAAACAGCTGGGATAATTCTATGGGAATAGGTTTGGCGATGGTCAAATATATTTTAAAAGCACTCGGTTCTTTGTTGGATATAAAATCAGAGTTTGGCAAAGGTTCAATATTTAGTTTTAATATAAAAGAGATGCTAAAGAGTTAAATTTTTGACTGGATAGTCATTTTTTTAGCTTCAAACAACTCTAATGCTTTTTTTACCATAGGCTCATCTTTGATTTCAAGTGCATCTATTTCTCTTGATGATTCACGACTATCGCACTCTGTAACACAACTCCCGCTTCCGCCAATCTCGGCTTCTTCAACCATAGAAGAAGATTGGGCATAAAGCATTGAGGGCTGCCCTAGATTTGAATCAAGATTCTCTTGTTCTATCTTGTTTTTTTTTTCTTCTTTTGGGTTTGTGCATAATTTATATTTTATTTTTGTTTCAAATCCAAACACCTCTCTTACTAATTGTTTTATAACAGAGTAGCCGTGAGTTAGGATTTTTTTACATGTTTCATCGGCACAGCTCTCCCATGTAAGTGTATTGTTTTCAAAAGAGATAAAAGAGATGCTTTTTTCAAAACACTCCCCAAGTTCAAAATTTCTATCTTTTATTTTGAGGATAAGTTTTGCAAATAGCTCTTTATAAGAGTTTTCTTCTATATTTTGTTTTTGTTTATTCTCTTTATCTTTAGGTTCTGGTAACTTGTCTTCAGAAATTGTGGATGTGCACGATATGGCAGGTCTGTGAATCTCTTTTTGCAAAGACTCTATCATCTGATCTACCTCTTTTATGCGCAATGCTTCTACCATTTTAAAAAAGATAAGCGAGAGTACAAAAGAGCCATCCGCATTTATACTAAAGAGATATTTAGAGTCACTTAATATTCTAAAAAATCTATCAAGAACAAGTGTGGAGAAGAGGGCATCGTCCTCGTACATTCTCTCTTTGAGGTAGGCTATAAGCTCATCTACTACCATTTCAGCTTCATAATCCTCTAAAATCTTAGCAAGCTCTATAAGAGTGTTATAGTCTTTTGCAAAAACTGCACGAAACAGATCAGAGATAAATTTTGGATCAACAAGTCCAAGCATATCTGTGACGGTGCGGACATCGACATGATTTTTTGAGTAGATGATAGCCTGATCCAGTAGCGTAAGTGTGTCTCTAAGACTTCCGTTTCCGCTTCTAGCAAGAATTTCCAATGCTTCAGTTTCATACTTTATACCTTCAAGGTTAAGTATATGCGCTAAATGGTCTGTTATTTTGTTTGCAGCAATTGATTTAAACCGAAAGTGCTGTGTACGGCTTAGAATAGTAGCTGGAAGTTTGAGAGGATCAGTTGTTGCAAGGATAAATTTTACATATGAGGGCGGCTCTTCTAATGTTTTAAGCAAAGCATTAAAAGCCTCTTTTGTAAGCATGTGAACTTCATCTATAATAAAAATTTTAAATCTTGCAGTTGTAGGTTTATACTTTGTCTGCTCTATTAAATCTCTTATATCATCTATTTTTCTCGATGAAGCCCCATCCATCTCTACAATATCCATATGACGATTTTCAAGCGAGAGTAGGCAGTTTTGGCATACGCCGCATGGTTGATGTGTAATTCCCTTCTCACAAATAAGAGCTTTTGCAAAAATACGCGCAGTAGATGTTTTACCGCTTCCCCGAAGCCCAGAAAAGAGGTAGGCGTGAGAGAGTCTGTTTGCATCAAGCGCAAGCGAGAGAGTTTGGGAAATAATCTCCTGCCCAATCAGCTCATCAAAACTTTTCGGTCTATATTTTCGCGCTAAAACTTCTGAACTCTCTCTCACATATACTCTCCATCTTTAGTTGAAGTGATTCTAACATTTATAGGGTTAAAAAATCATAACAGACAACTTATAGAGATGTGGCTGCTCTCCTGTTTTGCAACTTTTTTTTGAAGAGATAGGATGTTGTTTATATAATCAGCGTTTCTTCTGTTTGCATTACTGCGCACTACTAGCACTGAAGCGCTTACGCAAAGAAGAGGAAACCTTTTTTTATTCCCTTCTCTATCCGTGGAGATGATGTAGTTTTTCTCTTTATCCTCTTTTGAGTAGAGTTCTCTTGTGTCATACTCAAATTTTTGTACTATTTTAGAGAGTGCTTCCGTGTACTTCTCTTCATTCTCTTTTGTTGATTCAACGGCTACAAAAAAATCATCTCCTCCGATATGCCCTTTAAAAAACTCTGTAGGCAGGTTTTTTCTTAAAATATCTGCAAAAAGCATAATCGCTCTATCTCCGTTTCTAAAGCCGTATACATCATTAAAGGCTTTAAAATTGTCTAAATCAAAGTAGCATAAAATATAAGTTTTTTCACTCTCTATAATCTCTGAGATAAGTTTTTCTATCATGGAGTTTCCGGGGAGTTTTGTCAGAGGATTTTGCTCCCTTGCATGGATGATATTTTGCTCGCTCATAATTGTAATAATTGCTCTTGCAGACAAAAAACCGTAATATTTTGAGTTGTTTGTAAGGATAATGCCGATGGATTCCGAGTTATTTGAAAATAGCTCAATAATTGTAGATATGTTACAGTTTATCTCTGTTGTTCCGCACGGTTCTATAAGATTTACCAGCTTTGATCTTTTAGCAGCGTTGTTTGTCAGCAGTGATCTTCCATAAGGAGAGTAGATAAACTCCTTAATCTTGTTCTCTTGCAAAATGCCCATCGGTTCGTTGTTGGAGTTTACAATAGTAACAGTTTCTGCTTGAGGATTTTTTTGAAAATGCTTTACGATGTTTTTTATTTCGGTATCAATAGAAAAAGGGGGTGTTTTATTTAAAAAGGTCTCAATTTTGTAACTACTCTCGGTCACTCTTTTCTCACTGTTTAAAATATTTAAAACATGAGGATACTCCTGCGCTATTTCCGATGCAAGCAGAGTCGGTTTTTGGATAAAGTATCCTTGAACGAAATGGCACCCTATATCTCTGCAGGTAAGGAGCTCCTCTTTGTTCTCGATTCCCTCGGCTATAACTTTTATGCCAAGTTGAATCGCTAAATGAGTTATGCTTCTTGCCATAAGTTTTTTTTTCTCATCTTTTTGTATGTCGCTTAGGAAAAACCTGTCTATTTTTATGATGTCTGGTTTGCTCTCATAAAGAAGTTTGTATCCTGAATAACCGACTCCAAAGTCATCTATGGCTATGCAGAAATTCTCGCTTTTATAGTGTTCTAAAACCTCCTGCATCCTTGAGCTGTTTGAGATTTCATGTCTCTCTGATATTTCAAAGCAGATGCTGTTTTTACAGATATCGTAGTGTTTTAAAAGTTTGCCGGTATTTCCATGTTTGAAATTTGGCATCTCAAGGAGTCTGTTGTCAAGGTTGTAAAAGAGTTTTATGTTCTCATGAGCGTTGATAGTTGTAAATTTTTTAAAGGCTTTTTTTCTGAGTTTTAAGTCAAACGAGTAGAGCAGATTGTCTTTATACACAGCATCAAAAAGATCAAAAATGGAGTTGAAACCGACTTTCTCATAGTTTCTAAGAAGTGCCTCAACGGCAAAAATTTTCCCTGTATGAATATTAATAATAGGTTGAAATGCAACATCTAAAGTTTTTAAGTTATGAATCCATTTTTTAGGGAGCTCTAATCTCATAACAGAATAATAATGCTCAATTATTTCATAAATGTTACAGATTAAATCTTACTGTTTTCTTTCTCTTTAGGCTCTTTTTTGGCAAAACCAGCACCTTCTTTTGTTTTGGCTTTTAAATTTAATGCTTCTATGATCTCTTTATAGTCAATATTTGCATCTTTCATTGATGCAAAACATGCGGCAATTACAGCTATGGTATTTGGTATCTCTTTTTTCTTTTTGTATGCTTGAATATTTTTTTCGCTCACTTTTATAAGTTTACTAAATTTAGGCAGGCTTATATCTGCGTCAAGAAGTAATTTTTTAAAATCAATAAATGTCATATATCTTCTTTTTTGTAAATTAATATGAAATTATAACATATCTCTATATTTTCTTGACAAAGATATATATAAACTATATAATGACTATAAATTATTACTATTTTTTGGTGATAAAAAATTAAAGGAGTCCTAAATGGCAAAAGAGTTAAAGAAAAAAGATGTAAAAGCAATAGCAAAAAAAGCTATCAAAAAAGTTGATATTGCTAAAAAAGATGTTAAAAAAGCTACAAAGAAAGTGGCAAAAAAAGTTAGTAAAAAAGCTTTAAGTGAAAAAAAAGATGCTAAAAAATTAGCAAAAAAAGTTGCAAAGAAGATTGCAAAGTAGTTGATTTTTGAAAGTGGTTACAGAGCCACTTTCATTACTATGAACAAGCTACAGCTTTAGCCATTTTTTGGCAATTGATTTAAGTGCTTCGGGATTTTCTGAAGCAAAAAATTCAAGTTTGGGTTTTTTATGTTTTGTATTTAAATTAAAAGTTTTTTCTAAATACTCTACTATAGCATCACCAGAGTGAATAAGTATACTATCTTTTCCAAAATGATTTTGCAGTGCTTGAGCAATAAGAGGGAAGTGTGTACAACCTAGAATTATTGCATTTGGGGTTGCTGTGGTGTTAAAATAGTGTTTAAAAGCAGCATCTAGTATTTCACCCTCATAAATCTCCTCCTCAACTATCGGAACAAATAGTCCCGTAGCCTTTACCTGAAGATTATAAAAACCTTCCATTTTTAGTCCAATTTCATAAGCTTTAGAGTTAATAGTTGCTTTTGTCCCAAGTATAAGTATATTTGAGTTTTTATCCTTAAGCGCATTTGAAGTTGCTAAAATACCGGCTTCAACAACGCCTATAACAGGGCATGAAGAAACCTCTCTCATCTCATCAAGCGCATATGCGCTGACTGTGTTGCATGCTACAATAATTAAATCAATTTCAAAATTTTTAAAAAACTCTACAGCTTCTATTGCATAACGAATAATAGTTGTTTTGTCTTTTATACCATATGGAACGCGAGCAGTATCTCCATAATATATAATCTCTTCAAATAGTTGGTTTTCTAATAGTGATTTTACAACTGTCAAACCACCAATTCCACTGTCAAATACGCCGATTTTCATTTTAGTTTGTGTTCATACTCTCTAAAAATTCTTCGTTTGTAGCTTTTTTACCCATTGTAGAGTAGACAAACTTAAGTGCTTCTATCTCATTTTCTTGTTTGTGGATCATTTGACGCAGGATAAATACTTTTTGCAGAACTTCGGGACCGATAAGGAGTTCATCTTTTCTTGTTCCTGATTTAAGAATGTCTATAGCAGGGAAAATGCGTCTGTCTGCTATTTTACGATCAAGAACAACCTCTGAGTTTCCTGTTCCTTTAAACTCTTCGAAAATAACTTCATCCATTCTGCTCCCTGTATCTACAAGAGCAGTCGCAATAATAGTCAAACTTCCGCCGTTTTCTATGTTTCTTGCAGCACCGAAGAATCTTTTTGGTTTGTGTAGAGCGTTTGCGTCAACACCGCCTGAGAGAACCTTGCCGCTTGAGGGTGTAACTGTATTATAGGCGCGGGCAAGGCGGGTAATGGAGTCAAGTAGAATAACTACATTGCGACCGAGTTCAACGCGTCTTTTTGCCTTTTCTATTACCATCTCTGCAACTTTTACATGATTTTTTGCAGGCATATCAAAAGTGGAGCTGTAAACCTCGCCTTTAACGCTTCTTTCCATATCTGTTACCTCTTCAGGTCTCTCATCAACAAGTAAAACCATTAAATCAATTTCGGGATGGTTAGCAGTTATACCGTGAGCAATCTCTTTTAAAAGTTCGGTTTTACCGCTTCTTGGAGGGGCAACGATAAGTCCGCGTTGACCTTTTCCTATAGGAGCAAAAAGATCCATCATACGGCCTGTTAAACCTTTTTCTCTGTATTCAAGCTTGATTTGATCTGTTGCATAGAGTGGAGTGAGATTTTCAAAGAGAGGTCTTTTTTTGCTCTCTTCAGGAGGGAGGCCGTTAACTGCTTCTATCTTGATGAGCGCGTAATATCTCTCCTGCTCTTTTGGAGGACGAACCTGTCCGGTGACAACATCACCGTTTCTTAGGGCAAAGCGTCGAATCTGGGTATTTGAAACATAAGCATCGTTTATACTCTCATCAAAACTTTTGTCAATCGAGCGGATAAAACCGTATCCATCCTGCATAATTTCCAAGATACCGCTAAAGAGGATAAACCCTCCCTGTTCGGTTTGTGCTTTTAAAATTTCAAAGATAAGATCTTGTCTTTTTAGCTCATTTGGATGTTCTACATTGAGTTCTGCCGCAATAGCCGTTAACTCTTCTATGCTTTTTATACGCAAATCATCTACACTTGCGCCTTTTGCCGGTTTGTGAGTTCTTGTTTTTGTGTTGTTTTTGTTACTGTTTTTGCGAGGTTGTTGTGGAGTATTTTCGCTCATACGATTAGCTGCCTTAGTTTTTTTAGATTTTGCCCAGTAGGTATTTCTTGTAAGAAGTATAGGGAAAGTGTAAGAGTTCTTTACACAATTTGATGCCGTATTTTACACTAATAGAAGCTATGATGTCAAGTTTTTGTTTTTTTTAAAGAGTTTGTACGCCGATAACAGCAGTATAAAGCTTAATCCTGCTTCAAGAAATAGAGCATTTACCATGCCAAACAAGAGTGAGCCTAAAAACGCTCCTAAAATAGATCCTAGAGTCATAAAAATAATAATATTTTTAAAAGTTAAGACTTCGATCAATCTCTTATTTTTGTGATACTTAAAAAGTGAAACAATAAGAGTTGGAAGTGAAATTGCCAAACTTAATGTTCCAGCCAATTTTATATCGGTTCCGTAAAGAAGTATAATGGTGGGAATAAGCAGCTCTCCGCCTGCAACGCCTAAGAGCGAACTAATTATGCCGATTCCAAGGCCGGTTATAAAGCCGATGCTAAGCTGCAGGATATATGGAAGCTTTATTGTCTGTGTAAAATCAAGGAAAATATGACTAAAAAGAACAATGCTTAAAAAAAGCAAAAGATAAAAAATATAAGTATTGAGTCTCTCTTTATTGACACTTGTGGCAAAATTTACTCCTATCCATGCACCTGCAAGAGTTCCTAAAAGCAGATTTAAAACAATATAGCCATAAGAGAAAATATGCGCATCTACACCTCTAAAAGCAAGGGCAAAAATTACCGTAACAAGTGAGATTAAAAGATTTAAAATAATAGCATGGAGTGTATCTATCTTTAAAATTCCTACTAAAAAGGGAAGTCTAAACTCTGCTCCGCCAAGACCGATAAGTCCACCAAGTGATCCAATAATCGCTCCTCCTAAAAAACTTTTTGTTTTTAAAGAGATTGTATTTTTAGAAAATTTTTGTTGAGATTTCATTTTATTCCTTGTGCAAAAATCGGTACACATCTTTTGTGTCTATCGTGTGTAATAATGTCGGCGTTAATGCCGTAAACATCTTCTATAATAGAGGATGTTATGATTTTATCGGGTGCTCCGTCTGCAATGATTTTTCCGCCTCTCATAACGATTATGCGGCTGGATATAAGAAGAGCGTGATCCGGATAGTGGGTGGTTTTTAAAAATGTATAACCTTCACGGTTTAGTTCATTTATAAGTTCTAAAAGTCTGATTTGGTTTCCATAGTCAAGGCCGTTTACAGGCTCATCCATAAGAAAAACAGTTACCTCTTGAGCAATAGCACGGGCAAGCAGTACAAGCTGTTTCTGCCCGCCGCTAAGTTCGCTAAAGGCTCTGTCTTTTAAATCTAAAATACCGATTTTATCAAGGGCGTTATGCGCTGTTTCATAGTCATAAGCTGACGGAGATGCAAATATTGAAAGTTTTGAGACGCGTCCCATAAGAACCATTTCAAGCACTGTGTAGTTAAATGGTACGGTATGGTATTGCGGAATATATGCAATATGCGAAGCAATCTCTTTGTGAGAATAGTTTTCTAACTCTCTGTCGTGCAGGGTTATACTGCCATAAGCAGGAAGAAGTTTGAGCATTAAACGCATAAGTGTACTTTTTCCGCATCCGTTTGGTCCTAGAAGCGATATCACTTCCCCTTTATATAGATTTAAATTTATTCCGGACAATACAGGGTTGTTTTTGTATGAGAAATGAAGATCTTTTATTTCAATAAGCGGTCTTAGTTCCATGCTGCCCTCGCTTTTTTTAATACAATGATGAAGATAGGAATCCCTATAAGAGAAGTTAAAATTCCAATTGGTATCTCAACACTAAAAGTCAGTCTGGATACAGCATCAACAAGAAGTAAAAATGCTCCTCCAAAAATCGCTGATAAAGGAATCAGCAGACGATGAGAAGGCCCCACTGCCATACGGATAATATGCGGTATGATAAGTCCTACCCAGCCTATAATTCCTGCCATTACAACAGCAAGAGAGCTTGCAATTGTAGCAAAGAGTATTGCAAGAGTGCGTATAAGTTTTACATTGATGCCGAGTGCTTTTGCCTCCTCATCCCCCAAACTTAAAAGATCAAAATATTTACTCATAAATATCATTGCAAAAATACTAAAAAGTATGGGAGCAGCTATAAGAAGAACTTCATTCAGCTCTGCCATGGAGAGTGAACCCATCAGCCAATGAACAATTGCGGGAAGTGTACTGTATGGATCTGCTATATATTTTATAATTGAAAGTAGCGAAGTAAAGAGTGACCCGCTGATAACACCGCCAAGAACAAGCATAACCGTTGAGCGTGAGGCAGTTATGGTTGAGCCGATAAGCAGGGCAATTGCAACGGCGACAAAACCAAAACAAAAAGCAAATATTTGAACTATATACCAATGCTCACTTATAAGCATGCCCAAAGCCGCTCCAAAAGATGCTCCAGAGAGCACTCCTAGTATTCCAGGAGAAACAAGCGGATTGACAAACATTGCTTGAAAAACAGCCCCGGAAGTTGCAAGTGCCGCTCCTATCAAGAGGGCTAAAAGGATTCTGGGAAGACGAATTTGCAAAATAATATTATCTATAAGCGCAAAAGCATCAGCTTCCATAGTAGTGCTGCCCAAAAATTTATACTCTAAATATTTTATAAAAGTTGTCATATCTATAGGATACTGCCCCCATAAAAGGGAGAAAGTTGCTGCTGCTAGTAAAAGCATCGTTGCAAAGATTAAATATTTGCTATAACTTGTTTGATGCATCAAAAACCTTAATATTTTAGATTTGCACTAAAGTAGATAGCAAAAGGTGCACCTGTTTGATAGGTGCTTGCTGTTGTTGATGCTGCTAAAATATTATCTGCTGCATTAATGGTAGAGATATATTTTTCATCTGTTATATTTGTAGCAGTTGCTCTGAAAATGGTATTTTTTGAACCCATAAATGAGGATGCCTTATAGGAGATATCCATATCTACAAGAGTAAAAGCATCTATTTTTTGTGTATTTTCTACATCCCCATAACGGCTTGATGTATAACGAATGCTTGGAGTGAAGCTCCATTTCCCCAAGTAGTACGAGATCGCTGTTTTTGCCATATATTTGGGTGCATCCGGGAGCTGATTGCCTTTAATATCTGTAGTGGAGGCGGCTGAGCTTTGAAAATTTTGACTATAAGAGTATCTGTTATAGGATAAGCCGAGTAAAAATTCTGTATTTTCACCTATAAGTCCAGATGCTGAAAATTCAGCTCCGTAGCCAAAAGCATCTCCAACATTTGCAGGATAGTTTACATTGTAAGATGAGTCATAAATATTTGCCTGTTTGTTTTTCACAAATGAAACAAAAAGAGACGGATTTAAAGTAATTGCACCTAGATTTATTTTAGCACCAAAATCTATATTATCTGAAGTTTCAAGCTCCAGTGTATCCCACAGTTCTTGAAGAGTCACCCCTTTGCTTACAAAGTTACTTCTTTTATTGAGATAGGTTGAAAAAAGATTAACATCAAAGCCATATGTACGAGAGTAGTCCATATAAAGAGCACTATTCTCAGTAGCTCTATATCCCAAATAGAGTGATGGAAGATAGGTTTTAAATGTTTTTGTATCTACACTTGAGTAGGGATCAAACGCGGCGCTTGTAATCGCTGTATCATAATCACTGCTTGTTGAAGCGTCTGATGCATAACTTTTAATAGCACCTACTTCAAATGTTTGGTACTGAACTCCTGCACTATAATTAAACCTCTCAAATTTGCCGCTAAATTCTAAAAAAGGAGACTGAATGATATGATCATCAGTTTTGGCAAGCGTTGCATAACCATTAAAGACAAGCTCACCATCTACAACTGCATATTTTTTTTGGTCGCTTGCAGGTCCAGGAGGCTCTTGACGATGATAAGAGTAGCCGATTTTGCTTTTTAAAGCGGGCGAAAAGATATGCTCATACGCGGCAATTGCACCATATACTTCATGATCTATATCCCAATTTATAACACGGTTCTTTGATACATCAGCATTTTCTCTTGAAAACCAGTACTCTCCTTTGTCTTTTTTATAATATGGTTTAAAGGTTACAAGATCATCTAAAGTCGCTTGAAGTTTCAAATTTGCCACAACTGTTGTCGTGTCAAAATCTTGCTTATTCCAGTCATAGTAGTTTATGTCATTTGAGGTCGTTGGTTTTATGGTAGCATAATCTTTATTGAAATATCTCTTTAAATCTTGTGTCTGTTGGTAGGTTAAACTATCGTAATTATGATGTTCATCACTGTTTTTTATTGCGTAAATATCAGTTTGAAAAGTATCATTTGGATTATATGAAACTCCAACCATTGCGTTTGTTCTTTCTAAATCTCCGGCGCCTTTTGTTTTATTGTTGGAGAGAGTAGATAGTGAGCCAAAAACTCTAAAATCTCCTATTTTTCCGCTATCAACTCTAATAAAGGTTCTTTGAAAGTTATCAGAACCAAAGGATTGCAAGAGAGTTGTTTTCGTCTCTTCTGAGGGCGCTAAAATATTCATATTCACTTTTCCGATGAGACTTGAAAACCCTAGATTTTTATCAACGCTCATATACCCTTTTAGCAGGTCAATAGATGCAATATTTTGTATATCTACCATCTGTTTTCCGCCGCCTGGATTGCTTGATACAGGCATAGAGTTTATCATAAAAACTCCACCAGGACCTGTCTGGGATTTGCCGCGGATACGAATAGGATCATGAAATGAGGGTTCATTTGAGCCTGCTGCATCGGCCGGAGTAAAATTAACAGAGGGCGAAAATGCTATTACCGTGTAAGAGTTCATGTTGGCATGTGTGCTAAGTGTTGAGATACTTCTTGATGTAAAAGTTTGTATGTTTTTTGCATCTGATAGATTTGTATCATCTACAAAAAAATAAGCATCCTCCTGTACACCGTTTACAACTATCTGTTCTATACTAATCTGGTTGGCGGCAAGTATACCTGCTGTAATGAAAGATAGAACGATACTTTTTTTATTCATCTATTTCTCCCAATAACTGTTTTATATCTTTATCTGTTAGTTCTACATTAAAAAAGAGCTTATAAAACTCAGCTGTTTTTTTGTGAATGTTTACTGCGTACTCTTTTGGATGAAAGAGGTTTGCCAGCCACTGAATTCCCATGATGCGCATAAAAGATGTAGGTCTATCTACCCAGTTAAAAGGATTGTCCGGGATAAGATGGATATTTTTGTTTTTTACTGCCTGCAGATGTCTCCAAAGAGGATTATTTATAATCTTGTTGTAAGTAAAGGCATTTTGGACTATTATAATCTCTGGATTGTAGGATAAAAGCGTCTCAAAATTTATTTTTTCCAGCCCCAAAAGTCCTCTTTGTCGGCATTTATGAACATTTTCTCCATTTGCAAAGTTGAGTGCCTCTACATGAAAAGAGCTGTCGCATTCGGTTGAGAGTCCATCAAGCCCTTCAGCATAGTAGTAGCGAATCGGTTTTGTATCTTTTAGAGATGATTTGATTTCATCAATAATATTATCGGTATAAGAGCTAAGAAGTTCTCCTCTTTGCTCCTCGTCTATAGTTGTTGCGGCTAATCTAATCGATTTTGGCATATCTTCTATTTTTCTAAAAGGGATGGAGATGGTCGGTATATCTGTTTTTGCTATCTCTTTGGAAATTTTTTCTATTAACATATCATCTTCCCAGACAAGAATTAAATCCGGTTTATGCTTAAGAAGCTTTTCAAGGTTTATGCCTTGTCCCTCGCCGTGAAAAGTACCAAGAATAGGCAAAGATAAAAATCTATTGTTAAGAAACTGCTTACCAGCACAGCTGTTTTGCTCTTTTATTTTAAAATTTAATCCTACTGTTTTTTCCGGGTTGAGTGCGTATATAAGATAGTTCATAGGCGGCGATGAACCAAAGACTTTTTTTGTTGTATTTAAATCTTTGATTACTCCGGCATTTAATGATATATTTAAGAGAAGTAGAAAAATAATTGATTTTATGAGCAGAGACATTTTATGTTCCTTATGATTTTTTGTAAAAAAAAGAAAATTGGTTTAAAAAAGAGAGTTGTAATCTAGTGAAGTGCTTTTTTTGTTGTATGGCTGCAACTTGTTTTGGACATCTAACAAGAGAATATAATAAGAAAGGAGAAATTTGCTTCATTTTGCATGGAGCAAAAAAAGATTCACTAGATAAATGAGGCGTAGACGCCTCAGAAAATAGTGCTTTTTTTTGCGCTATTTTCTGAAGAGTCTTTTCTTTGATTTGAAATATCTTATATTCTAATATGTAGTATATCTTTTTTGATACAACGGTAAAATTTAAAGAATTCACTTTTTTCCTTTTTTAAGTTTTTATAGAGATATATAAATAAATAACTTCTTAGCTTTGGATAATCTTCTTTATATCTTAATTGATATAACGAATGATAAACAAAAATTTCTTATATATTTATTAAAGTTACATTCAAGAGCCTATAATTATATTTTTTTTGTTGATTATTGCGTAGGCTTTGGAACCTATCTTTAGAGAATCAATATCTGTTTTATTTAAAAGAGCTATTAATGTTGTGTGTTTGTTTATAGCAAAAGATACTTCTGAAGAGTCTTTTGAGATTTCTATCGTTTTTATAGTGCCTTCTAATATATTTAAATTTTCATTATCATCCGGAACTTTATTTACTATATTTATATCGCTGGATTTGATAATCGCATAGATATCATCGCCAATATTTAGTCCCATATTTTGAACTGATTTAGCTGTGATTACAGAGGTTAGAGAAACACCGCCAGGGAGTGACATAACTATTTGAGCATTAAGTTCATTTAAATTAATAGCATTTATTTTAGAAGGGATCTGATTTCTTGCGCTTGTTGTTAAAAAAGTTCTCTTAAGTATTTTTGCTAATCGTTCCGGATCATCACCGGCTTCGGCAAAACGCTCTATAAATTGGCGGTGTAGTTCATCGAGGCGGTTGTATGTTTCTATAAGTTTATGTGCATAGGGAGTAAGTGTTGTCCCGCCGCCACCTTTTCCGCCGGTTTTTCTTTGAATCAGCGGCTCATCAGCAAGATTGTTCATTCCGTTGATTCTCTCCCATGCAGCTTTATAGCTCATTTTCATCTCTTTTGCCGCGGCATTGATCGAGCCTGTTTTTTCAATCTTTTTAAGAAGTTCAATGCGTCCGGCCCCTAAAAAACTCTCGTTATCTTTTGTAAGCCAAAATCGTCCATCTATCTTCATTTGCAAAAGCCTTTATTTAAATTTTGAGATAAACATAAAAATCATTAGTGATACAGCAGAGACTAAGATAATGCAGGCACCTGAAGTTAAATTAAAACTATAAGAGAACCAAAGACCGATAATTGTAAATAGAGATGCGATAAATCCGGAGAACAGCATCATGCTGTAGAGTGAAGAGGAGAGATTTTGTGCGATATATATAGGAATTGTAAGAAGTGCTATAACCAAAATCAATCCTACAACCTTTATGGCGATTACAACGGTTAATGCTGATAAGATAAGTATCAGTGTATAAAAAAATCTTACATTTATTCCGCTTAGTGCAGCATATTCGCTATCATAAGATACAGCCAAAATATCGCGGTACCAAAATGTTACAGCAAATAGAACAACTGCAAAAAGAATCCCCATAAAATAGAGGTCTTCGCTGTTTACTGCTAAGATAGAGCCAAAGAGATAGCTCATCAAATCTACATTATATCCCGGTGTCAAATCAACCAAAATGATCCCAATAGCCATTCCTACGGCCCAAATAAGCCCTATGAAGGTATCAGTTTTTTCCCTTTGATTTATAGTAACAAAAGCCATAAATAGCGCTGCGACAACGGCAAAAAGAGAGGTTCCTAAAAATATCGGGATGCCGGTAAAAACAGCTATTCCTATTCCGCCGTATGCCGCGTGCGCAATTCCGCCGGCTAAAAAAACCATTCTGTTTGCAACGATTAGAGAGCCGATAATTCCAGAAATAAGGCTGACAATTACTCCGGCAATTAAAGCATTTTGCATAAATTCATAAGATAAAGCTTCTATCATTTTTGCTTTCCTAACATTTGAAGAAGTTCAACTTCACAAAAGTGTTCACCGCTTGTATAAAACTCTTTTTTGATAGAACTTAAATCGTGAAAGAGCAGCTCTTTATTGATATAAGCCACTTTGGAAGCGTATTCTAAAATAATAGATATATCATGGCTTACAACAACAATTGTTATTTTTTTATTTAACTCTTTTAAGAGTTCATAAATACGCTTTTGTCCATCTGCATCAATACTTGAAGTCGGCTCGTCTAGCAGAAGAATTTTTGGGTCCAAACAGAGGGCTCTGGCTATCATTACTCTTTGACGCTGACCACCTGAGAGCAAACCTATTTTACTGTGGGCAAAATTTTGCATGCCTACTTGCTTAAGCATCTCCATAGCATGTGAAACTTCCTCTCTTGAGTAACCAAAAAA
The DNA here is from genome assembly GCF_009258045.1 of Sulfurimonas xiamenensis. Classification (NCBI taxonomy): domain Bacteria; kingdom Pseudomonadati; phylum Campylobacterota; class Epsilonproteobacteria; order Campylobacterales; family Sulfurimonadaceae; genus Sulfurimonas; species Sulfurimonas xiamenensis. The sequence goes on along the minus strand of NZ_CP041166.1, from coordinate 1,416,394 downwards.
AGAGCGTTTTTTTGAGCCTTTTCCCATCATAACGACCTCTATCGCTTTTATGGGAAAATCAAGGTTTACATTTGTGTTTTGCGGAACATAGCCTATTTGTGAGAGGCTTTTGTGTAAAGGTTTGTTTAAAATCTCTATAGAACCTTTTTGCATAGAATTTATACCAAGCATTAGTTTTATAAGAGTGCTTTTTCCACCCCCATTTGGACCGATAAAAACCATAAAATCTTTTTCATAAATTTTAAGATTTATATCTTTTAATGTCAGTTCTTTATCATAAGCAAAAGAGAGATTTTTAATTTCTATAATAGGTGAATTTTTATCAGTTTGCAATTGCTTTTGCCATGTTTATTAGATTTTGTGACCAGTTAGGATTTAGCGGAGAGATTTTTTTAACCACAACGCCGGCTTCCTTTGCAATAATTTGAGCACTTTTATCTGAAAATTCAGGTTGAGTAAAAATTACTTTTATATTCTCTTTTTTTGCTTCATCAATAATTTTAATCATCTCTTTTGGTTTTGGCTCTTTGCCTTCTACTTCAACTGCTATTTGCGTGAGATTGTACTCATTTGCAAAATATCCCCATGATGGATGAAAAACCATAAATTTACTTTTTGGTTCTGTTTCTTTAAGTATCTCTTTTATCTGTGCATCTGTATCTCTGATCTCTTTTATAAAATCATCAAAGTTTGACTTGTAAAGGTTTTTATTTTTCGGATCTACTGTAATAAGCGCTTTGTATATAGAGTTTGCCATTATCTCTACATTTTTTGGTGAAGTCCATATATGAGGATCGTTGTTGTTGTGTTTATGATTGTCTTTTTTTATGGCTATTTTAGGGATATTGTCGCTTATATTTATAAATGTAAGATTAGAGTTTTGTGATTTTATTTTACTTAGCCATACATTTTCAAATTCAACGCCTATACTAAAATATATATCAGCTTTAGAAACAGCTATCATTTGTGAAGATTTCGGTTCATAAGAGTGAGGAGAGTTCCCCGGTTCGACCATAACGGTTATATCTGCCATATCTTTTGTTATTTTTTGAACAAAAGTTTTTTGTGGAAGAATGCTGACTATAATGATAGGTTTAGCAAAAGCTAAAGATGTAAAGAATATAAACAGTAGAAATAAAATTTTTTTCACACACTATCCTTGTGCTATTTAAAAAGAATTGTACTTTTAAGCCACTTAAAGAGATCTTAGTTATATTTTACTTAAAAATTAAGCTCATTTGTAATTACAATGAGTAAAATATCGTTATGAAAAATAAGTATAAAATTTTAGTCACTAATGATGATGGGTATGAAGCAAAAGGTTTGCTCTGTTTAGTAGAAGCTTTAAAAGAGTTGGATGATGTTGAAGTAACGGTAGTAGCTCCCGCAAGCGAGAAATCTGCATGCGGGCATTCTCTAACTATAATTCGTCCTCTTCGTTTTGTTGGAGTCGAGGATAATTTTTTTAAATTGGATGACGGAACTCCCAGTGACTGTATCTATCTTGCATTAAGCACAATGTTTGTAGATGTTAAACCGGATCTTTTAATTAGCGGTATAAATCGCGGTTCAAACATGGGTGAGGATATTACCTATTCGGGAACGGCAGCGGGAGCAATGGAGGGTGTTTTACATAATATTCCATCAATCGCCATTTCTCAAGTTATGGATTTTACAAATCCTCAGGGTGATTTTACTTTAGCGCAAAAAACTATTAAAAAATTGGTTTTAAAGATCAAAGAGGGCACATTTCCTTTACCTGAAAGAGAATTTTTAAATGTAAATATCCCTCCAAACATTGATTTAAAAGATCCAAAAATTTTTATAACATATGCCGGCTACAGGCTTTATGCAAACGATTCGCACCTTCATAGAAATCCTAGAGGAGAGGAGTATTACTGGCTTGGAACTCATCCTCTGAATTTTTCTGCTCGAAAAGGAAGAGAGGGCATAAGCGATTATGAAGCAATAACATCGGGAAATATTTCCATAACCCCGATCAAACTCGATATGAGTGCATATAAAAGCATGAAGAAGCTTAAAACATGGATAGAAGAGAATGAGATATGAGCGCATAAAATCTCTTTTGCAGGATGATTTTTACAAACTTAAAAATGCAAATATTTTACTTTTAGGCGTCGGCGGAGTCGGAGGACATTGCCTTGACTGTTTAAGCAGAAGCGGTGTTACAAATATAACAATTGTAGATTTTGATATATATGATGAAACAAATCAAAATCGTCAAATACACTCAGAAATGCACATAGATGAATTTAAAGTTGAAGCTCTTCAAAAGCACTATCCGCATATAAAGATTATAAATGCAAGAGTTGATGAAGAGTGGATAATAAATTTTGATTTTGATGAATATGATTTGGTTTTAGATGCTATAGATGATACAAAAGCAAAACTTGCTCTTGCTCAAAAGTGTCATAAAAAACTGATCTCATCATTTGGTTCAGCAAAAAGACTTGATCCCACAAAGGTTCAAGTATCAGATATCTGGAAGAGTTATGGCGATAAATTCGGTTCAAAAATTCGTTATGAGTTAAGAAAAAAAGGTTTTGACAAAAAGTATAAAGTTATCTTTAGTTCAGAAGAGGCAAAAGTAAAAGATAAGGGTAGTTTTATTGGTGTGACTGCCACTTTTGGACTTGTTATGTGTAGTGAAGCAGTTAAGATGATAGTGTCAAAAACAAAAAAGGAAATATTTGAATGATTTATGGTTTTAGTTTAGATAGTCCGCTTGCGTGCGAAGGCATTATTGGCGACGGTTGCGGGGGCGGAAGATGGTTTTTGGTAGATGATGAGATGCTTAAAGCGTATGATCCGCAAAGCAAAGAAGTTATAGTTTTGCTGCAAAATGTAAAAAATGCGAAAAAGATAAGCAAAAGCGGATGCGACATTACGATTGAATGTATAGATAAAAATATAAAATTTAACCTCTCTACCATGAGAGAGGGTTGAATTTTTTTGCTATAATGAGTTAAAAATTTATTTCTCAGGGTGATTTATTAATGGAAAAAATTGAGCCGATGACACTGTTTGGATATAAAAAACTCCAAGCAGAAGTAAAGTATTTAAAAGAGGTAAAAAGACCTCAAATCGTTAAAGATATAGAAGAAGCGCTTGAACATGGTGATCTAAAAGAAAATGCGGAGTATCATGCTGCAAAAGAACAGCAAAGATTGACAGATGACAGGATTGCAGAACTTGCAGAGCTTATCGGGTCATCTAAAATAGTTGATCCAAGCGAGCTTGAACACTCAAGAGTAAGCTTTGGTTCAACTGTTGTGATGAGTGATACTCAAACAGATGAAGAGGTTACATATACAATTGTTGGTGGTTGTGAAAGTAATCCAAATATTGGTTTAATCTCTTTTAATTCGCCCTTGGCAAAACAGCTTTTAGGCAAAGAAGAGGGAGACGAGGTTAAAGTACAGCTTCCAGGGGGCAAAAAAGAGCTAGAGATAGTTGAAATAAGATATCAGGAGATAGTCTTTGAGTGTCACTAAAGTCGGTGTTATAGGTGCAAGCGGTTATACCGGGCTTGAACTTTTAAAAATTCTTATAAATCATCCAAAATTTCAGCTCAGTTATGTAGCAAACTCGGAAGGAAATACAACTTTAAGCCAACTTCATCATTCTTTAAATAAAGTATATGAGTGCGATGTTTTAAAAGCTGATATAGATGAGTGTGCAAGTAGCTGTGAGCTTGTTTTTTTAGCACTTCCACATAAAACAGCTATGGTGTATGTAAAACCTCTGATATCAAAAGGCTTAAAGGTTGTTGATCTTTCAGCTGATTATAGACTGCCGCAGGATATTTACGAGCAGTTTTACTGTCCTCATACAGATACAGAAAATCTTTCTCATGCGGTTTATGGTCTGCCTGAGCTCTTTCGCGATGAGCTTCGCAGCGCAAAACTTGTGGCAAATCCGGGATGTTTCCCTACTTCTGCAATTTTGGGTGTTTTGCCATTTATGAGCAGAAGAGTTAAAAACACTCCAATTATAGTAGATGCAAAAACCGGTGTCAGCGGAGCCGGCAAAAAGTTAAGCGATAATACGCACTTTGTAAATGTAAATGATAATCTTTTTGCATATAACCCTCTTATGCATAGACATGCACCTGAAATTGCGCAAAAACTTGGGGTTGATTTTGATGAGGTTCATTTTGTCCCTCATTTAGTACCTCTTACTCGTGGGATGATAAGTTCAATATATATACAGGTAAATAGTGATTTTGATGCTTATGAAGTTCTTGAAGAGTTCTATAAAGAGGCGAAGCATGTAAGAGTATGTAAAAATCCTGTAGATATGAAGAGCGTGGCTGGAACAAATTTTTGCGATATTTATGTCAAAAGAAAATCAAACATGCTTTTTATTTCAAGTGCGATAGATAATCTAATGAGAGGTGCATCATCTGCTGCAGTCGTTAATGCAAATTTGATGATGGGATTTGATGAAGATTTAGGAATACCAAATATAGCCTATGTCCCATAGTTTAGAGATAAGAGAGGGTGCATTTGTTGTTGCAGATGCACACTACTCGTATAAACGCCCGGATTTTTTAGAATTTTTAAAAGATATCTCTACAAAAAAACTCTCTCCTACGCAATTAATTCTTATGGGAGATATTTTTGATGCTCTTTTTGGAGAGATTCCCTATACACATAAAAAAAATCAAGAAGCTATTGAAATTTTAAATAAGATATCTTTTGATATAGAAGTTATCTATTTAGAAGGAAATCATGATTTTAATCTTAAGAGCATATTTCCAAATATAAAAGTATTTCCAATCTCTCTTCAGCCTGTTGCATGCAGATTTGAAAATAAAAAAGTTTTGCTTGCACATGGTGATATAGAGAGTGATTTTGGATATAAAGTATATACGACGGTTATTAGAAATTTTGCAGTTTTGCATTTTTTAAAAGTAGTGGATTTTTTAAGCGGGCATTATATTTTAAAATGCTTAGATTTATACCTTGGTAAAAAAGATGATTGTAAAGAGTTTACAGGATTAGATAAATTTATGTCGCAAAGACTAGATGAAAAGTATAACTGTGATTATTTTGTAGAAGGTCATTTTCATCAAAATAAAATGATGGAGTTAAAAAATTTCACTTATATTAATTTAGGTGCTTTTGTATGCAATCAAAGATATTTTATTGTAAAATCAGACGGAGATAGAGGATTTTTACAAGAAAATTTATTTAAAATGGATTTAGAATATGAATAAAACAATAAAACAGAGAGGTTGTTGACTTTTTATTATGCATGACTCATCTTTGGATATTTTATATATTGACAATAAGCTTTTTTTAAAATTTAAAGGAGAGCTTACTCTTTATAACCTTACAAAATATGAAAAAAGAGTAAACACTGCAGATTTAAGTAAAGTTCATAGTGTAGTTATAGATTTAATGCAATTGCACTTTTTAGACAGTGCTGCATCTATTTTTATATATAATTTACAACAACAACTCTTATCAAAAAATATTTTGCTTGAAGGTCTGCTTTGTGATAATCAAGAAATTTCAGATATGCTAGAACTTGTAAAAAAACAAAAGCTACAGTCTAAAAAAGTTTTACATCGTAAAAAAAGAGGTTTTTTAGAAAAACTGGGCGAAGATACATATAAAAATTATTTTGTTTTTTTATCTTTTTTATCATTTATGGGTGAACTTTTTGCAAATAAAATACAATATCTTATATATTATAAAAATATAAGATACAAAGAGATAGCTTTTGAAATAAATGAAACTGCTGTAAAAGCATTTGGTATTGTTGCTTTGACAAGTTTTTTGATTGGTCTTGTTGTGGCGTATCAATCAGCCTATCAGTTAAAAATATATGGTGCAAATATATTTATAGTTGATATGCTTGGAATATCTATTTTTAGAGAACTCTCACCACTTATTACGGCAATAGTTATTGCAGGAAGAAGCGGTTCGGCATTTACAGCGCAGATAGGAGCAATGAAGATAACGCAAGAATTGGATGCAATGCAAACAATGGGTTTTGATCCTTATAAATTTTTGGTTATTCCAAAGATTGTTGCTCTTATGATTGCTATGCCGATACTTATTTTTATATCAGATATCATGGCAATTATTGGCGGAATGGTTATTGCAAATTTAGATTTAGGCATTACAACTGATATGTTTTTAGATAGATTCAATAGTGTTGTTGCACTGAAGCATTTCCTTGTCGGTATAGCAAAGGGACCGTTTTTTGCTTTTTTAATTGCTTCAATTGCAATATATAGAGGAATGCTTGTAAAGGACAATACGCAAAGCATAGGACTCAATACAACAAAAAGTGTGGTAGAGTCAATTTTTGCTGTTATTATATGTGATGCGATTTTTTCAATTGCTTTTACAAATTTGGGAATATAATGAATAATATTATTGAAGTAAAAGATATAGAAACTAAATTTGGAGATAAAGTTGTCCATGATAAAATTAGTTTAAGTGTGCCAAAAGGGAGTATATATGGACTTTTGGGTCCAAGCGGATGTGGAAAAACAACTCTTTTACGAGAGATGCTTATGCTTCAAAAATTTCAAGATGGAGAAATTGAAATATTGGGGCATAAACTTAGTTCTATTAAGTATAAAGAAGCAGTAAAGTTAAGAAAAGAGTGGGGTGTTTTGTTTCAATCGGGAGCACTTTTTTCATCATTGAGCTTAAAAGAAAATATAGCGCTGGCACTTGTTGAGTATAGTGATTTATCAAAAGCTATGATTGATGATATAGTGGAATTTAAGATAGCTCTTGTCGGATTAAACTCTAGCGATGCAGATCTCTACCCATCTCAAATAAGCGGCGGAATGAAAAAAAAAGCAGCATTGGCTCGTTCTCTTGCAATGGATCCAAAACTTCTATTTTTGGATGAACCTACAAGCGGGCTTGATCCAATTTCTGCTAGAGAATTTGATGCTTTAATATTAAAACTTCGTGATTTACTTGGTTTAACAATTGTTATGATTTCACATGATTTGCAATCAATTTATGATACACTCGATAAAGTTGCAGTTATTGATAATAAAAAAATAGTGTATGAAGGTGATTTGGACAATATATTTGTTGTTGAAAATAGATTTGTTAAAACTTTTTTTAAAGGGACAAAAAGTGTATGATAATAAAAAATATTTGTTACATGAAAGAGAAAAAAAATTATGAATAATAGAGTAAACTATAGCCTAATCGGGTTTTTAGTACTTTTTTCTTTATCTCTTATGATGGCATTTGGGTATTGGCTTTTAAAGCCCTCTAAAGAGATTGAAATGAGAATGTATGCTATCTATTTTAATGAGTCAGTTTCAGGTTTAAACTTAGATTCTCCGGTAAAATACAGAGGTATTGATGTCGGTAAAGTTACAGCACTAAATATTAATCCAAAAAATCCGGAACAAATTGAAGTTTTAGTAAGTATTTTAAAATCCACTCCTATAAAATCATCTACGGTTGCACAACTTACTTCACAAGGCATTACAGGGCTTAGCTATATCAATTTAAGTTTTGGCAATGAAAATGCTGAACCTATAACAGTTCAAAAAGGTGAGAAGTATCCGGTTATCAAAACAATTCCTTCACTACTTATAAAAATTGAAAATACATTTGGAAATGTATCTATAAATATGGTTGAGATACTTCAGAGAATACAGCATTTATTAAAAGATGAAAATCAGGAAAATATCTCTTTAGTGCTAGAAAATAGCGCTCTTTTGCTCTCTAAAATGAATCAGATATTAGATGATAAAACAATTCTTAATTTTAAACAAACTATTGAAAATTTAAATAACTCTTCAAAAAAACTTGATGAAATGATGCCAAAAATAACTGTTTTAATAGAAAAAAGTACTAAATTTGAAGATGATATGGCTTTATCGCTTAATTCAATAATGAATAGTTACCTTGAAGTAGAAGATTCAATGTCAACATTTAAATCCGCATTACAAAGCGGAGAATTTAATATAAAAGCAATTACGAGTGAGATGGTGCATAATATAAACGGGACACTTTTTGAGATGCAACAATTGATTGTAAAAACTCAAGAAGTTATTGACAAATATGAAAGAAGTCCGGCTGATGCTATATTTTTACAAGAAGAAATTAAAAAAGGACCTGGAGAGGAGTAGAGATGAAAACAGCTCTAGCTATAATTATGATCTTGTTTATATCAGGATGTACAACAATTAAACCTGCTGTTACAAAGTATAAGCTTGTTTCAACAGATAATTCAAAGATATTTAGTGCCGATGTAGATGGATGCAAAGATAAGATAATAAAAATTTCTCAAGCATTTAGTTTATCGTCTTTAATGCATTCAGATATGAAATATACAGAGTTTCAAAATAGAGTTTTTTCATATTCTCAAGCTCAGTGGCAAGAGTCACCTAATGATTTTATAACTTTAGAAATTTTAAAAAGCATACGAAACTCTAACTTATTTAAAAGTGTTCAATCTTCAAAATCAAGAGGGGAAAATGATTTTATATTAGAGAGTAATATAGAAGAGTTTATGCAGTTTTACAGTGAAGATTTAAAAAATTCATATGTCAATATGGTTATAAGCTTTACGCTGATTGATTCTAAAACAAACACTATAATTGAATCAAAAACTTTTAATTCAAGAGTTGATGTTAAAACTCCTAATGCACAAGGTGGTGTGGAGGCTTTAAATATTGCTTTGTCTGAAATAATTTTTAAAAATATAGAATGGCTTAATGGAGTTTGCAGATGATAAAAGAGAGTGAGTATAAAAAAAGAAGAGATCTTCTGGCTAAAAAAATGCTAAATAATTCAGTTGGAATTATTTTTAGTGCTGAGTATACAACAAGGTCCCATGATACACAGCACCCTTTCAGACAAGATAGTAACTTTTACTATTTGACTGGTTTTAAGGAGGACAATGCTGTTTTGGTTTTTATAAAAACTAAAAACAAATATAAAACAGCTCTTTTTGTTCAAAAAAAAGATGAATTATTAGAACTTTGGACAGGAAAAAGGCTTGGCGAAAAAGAAGCTAAAAAAAGATTTCAAGTGGATGAGGTATATACAAGCGATGAATTTAAAAAAAGATTTAAAAGCTTTGTAAAGAATAAAAAAAATATCTATTGTGAAGTAAATTCAAAAAAACAAGAATTTAAAAAGATTTTAAAATTAGTAAAAGATTTTAAAAATAGATATGACATTACACAAATAGTACAAAAAATGAGATTATTTAAATCTCCTGCAGAAATAGAGTTGATTAAAGAGTCAATCGCTATAACAGCCAAAGCACATCACAGAGCTATGTGTTTAAATAAAAGAAACAAATATGAGTATGAGCTTCAAGCAGAGATAGAGCATGAGTTTAAAATAAACTCTGCTTACAGCGATGCGTATACATCTATTGTTGCATGCGGCAATAATGCAAATACGCTTCATTATATAGAAAATGACAAGCCTATGATAGACAAAGAGCTGATTCTTATTGATGCAGGTTGCGAACATAACTATTATGCAAGCGATATAACAAGAACAATTCCAGTAAACGGAAGGTATACACAGCCACAAAAAGAGCTCTATAATCTTGTTTTAAATACACAGCTAAAAATTATCAACATGATAAAACCGGGAGTAAAAAGAACTCACTTGCAGGAGATTGCAGAAAAGATGTTGACAAAAGGGATGGTTGAATTGGGAATTTTAAAGGGTGATTATAAAAAATTGATAAAACAGCAAAAGCATAAGAGATATTATCCTCATGGAATAGGGCACTGGATGGGAATAGATGTTCATGATCCTGCGCCATACAAAGATACAAAAAACCAAGAAATATCACTCCAAAAAGGCATGGTTTTAACTATAGAACCGGGTTTGTATATAGATAAAAATGATAAAAGTGTGCCGAAAAAATATCGTGGTATCGGAATAAGAATAGAAGATGACATTCTGGTTACAAAAGATGGAGCACAAAACCTCTCTAATGCTATCGTAAAAAGTATAGAGGAGATAGAGGCTTTAGCTAATTATTGATTATAAGAGTAGCTCCAACCGGTTAAACTTTTCTCTTTTGCTTCATGAAAATTTTCGGAATCAGCGAGAAAATCTATAACAAACATAGGCACATTCGGTATATCTTTTTTGTCTTCCTGCTTAATTAAAAGCATAGGCATAAAAGTTTCTTGAGTTCCTTGAGAAAATCCTACAGGCATAATTTTGCTCATAACTTCTGCAGGATTTTTTATACTGTTTTCATTTAAAAATTTATTAAAAATGGCTTCTTGAATATCTCTTGGCAACTCTTCATGTGTATTTAAAAATATAGTAAAATGAATAGGCGTATTTTTAAAATGCTCAGGAGCGGGTGCTGCCATAATAATATATTCAACACTATTTAAATGCTTTTTAATTTCAGGGATACTTAAATATTTGAGAGTTTTTATAGCTTTTGCTTCCACTTAGCTATTTTCCTCTTTAATAATAGGTTCACCTCTCTCTTCTTCAATCTCCTTTTGGAGTTCTGCCATTTTAAATCTGATTTCATTTATTATTATGGGATGAATATCTTCATTTTTATTCCATTTGACTTCATCTATAATGCCACCATATTTATTTCCAAGTTCTTCTATTTTTTTGGAGTACTCTTGTAAATCTTTGCATATTTCAATAGTGCCATCAATAGTATCTTTGAGTTCAATATACCAATCAGTTTTACTACCTTCAACCATTTTTATAGTTGATTCAAATATAATAGACAAAATTTACCTCTTTGTTTTATCAAAATTTTTAGCAAATGTCGTTAAATCTTCTTTTTTCTTTAAATCACCATTGTATCTTATTGCAGATGCAGGGATACTGTCGTCATTTAACATTTTTGGAACTGCATCGCCATTTGCAATAACTTCCATATGTGCATCGAGCTCATCTTCACTATAAGACATCTGCATATCAGCAGTTATTACATGTGGAATAGCTTCTATAACTCTTAGTTTTTCCAACTCTTCTGAAACTGCTTCACCTTCGATTGTTATAATAATTCGCCCTTTTTCATCATGCATATGATAATCACATACTTCACAATCTTTAAGATTCTGTACCACTTCGTCTAAATATTTTGGTAATGTTTGAACGACAATGCTTGAAATATTCATTTTTTTTCCTTTTGTTTTTAAATTACCGGTGAAATAAATTTTCACAGGCTTTATCAATTCTCTTCTTAAAAGAGTTTTTCAGTTATTCGTAAATTACTCTTCTTGTTTTTTCACCATTTTCTTTACGCATTTTATCGTATAATTTTTGATGTTCTAACTTTTCGTCATACTCTATTGGAGTTCTTAATGATTTATACTCAACAAGCTCTCCATCTTTGTACACACCAGAGACTATAGCTTTGACCCAATAATGACCTTTGTCTTTTCGTAGATTTTTAACAACACCTATCCATTGATTTCCACTTTTTATTGTATCCCATAACTCTTTGTAAACGCTCTTTGGCATATCAGGATGCCTAACAATGTTATGAGGTTTTCCTAAAAGTTCTTCAAGAGAATAGCCGCTTATTTCACAAAAAATTTCATTTGCATAAGTAATATTACCTTTTAAATCCGTTCTTGATGTTATAACTTCATCGTAAGGCACTTCTGTCTCTATTAAAAATTCACTTTCATTATACTCCATCTTCTTCCTCCTGGTTTGTTATTTTACATTATATAAATTAATAACATTTGCATCACTTGAAACTAAAAATTCTTTTTCATTTATAAAAACTATTTTTGAAATTGTCATAGGATTGCCGCCGTATATACCGATCTTGGATTTAGTAATAGTATTTACTAAAGTTACATTGTTGGCTTCATCGCTATAGTATCCTACAATTTTACCGCTTGGAGATAGCCCAACACTGTAAATTAAAAAATCAGATTCTAAATAATAGGATGAGTTTAATTTTGGAGTATATATAACAGTTCTTCTGTCTTGACCGGCTGTTGCAATAATACCGTTTTTATAATCCACCTGAAATACATTGTCTAGGTTTTGACCGGCTAATAATTTTATGCGTTTTCCATCTTTTGTACTATGAATTTTTAAATCTCCGCTCTCATCAGCAACCACAACTTCAGACTTTGACTCATTTAAAACAAAGTCTGAAAATTTTGCGGCTGAAACTTGAATTATCCAATTATTAGAATTATTTTTTATATTGTATGAAACAAGCTCGTTGCTTAACAATCCCAATAAAATAGTATCGCTATTTAAAAATTTAGCTTTTGCTATTGTAAGTGCTTTATTATAATCAAATAAAAGTTCAGTTTTTCCGTTTTGATGAAGATGAACTCTTCTAAAACCCTGTTTGTCCTGTGATAAAATTAGTATTTTATCATCGATAACATCAACAGAGTAAACCTTTGAGTGCACAACATCACCCATAAAATCTGTTATTTTAGGTATCTCTATTTTTTTGATAAGTTCTCTGCTTTTAAAATCAAAAATATCTACACAGCTGGCATTTGTTGCACTGTATACCTTTCCATCTTTATATAACAGATCTACAACTGGTCCGCTTGAAGTAAATTGAGAGACAGGTTGTTTAATCTCCTGTGAAAAAAGAAGTGTTAACAGTAGTGTTATTAGAGTAATGATTTTCATTATAATACCTTTATATGTATTGCATTTGTCGGACACCTGCTTATGCAAAACCCACAAGCTGTGCATTTATCATTTATTGTCGGCATAAACATAGCCTGAAAATCTATCGCATTATCTAAACATGGATCTTTGCAAGAAAAACACATTGTATGATTCCAACTTAAGCAACTGTTTTTATTTATCGTTATTGTAGCATTAATGAGCTTTTTGTTTTCTATATTTAATACTCCAAATTTACATGCTTCAGCACACTTGTCGCAATATGTGCAACCACTATTTGAAAATACTAAATATGGTGTTTTATCATCTGAAATTTTAATTATATCTTCTTCACAAACAGTGGCGCACGCTGCATCACATTTGCTACACTCATTATGAAAAAGAGATTCATCTGTATAATATGGCGGTCTTAATAATTTCTCTTGCTTTCTGCTGCTTTTTAAAGAGGAAGCAAGAGAGCTAAAGAGCTCTCTTCTTTGCATTAGTGAGCTGCACCCTCTAAAACACCAGCTTTTGATTCGCTGTTGTCAAGATCTTCTTCAGTTACATAGCTTGGACCGCCAATAACAGTATCTAAAGATTCAGTAAGCTTTGTTCCGTTCCAGCTTGATTTTTCTGCACCGTCTGCCGATGTATACACAGGCTCAAATGTATTTTCTACAAGTAGATTACCTTGAGATTGCGGAGCATGACATTGTGAACAGTTGTATCTTGCACCTTGAAGTTGTTTATTCTCTTTAATAGCAACTTCATTTTTTAAGTTATCTACTGCTTTTGTAAAAACACCGTTAACCATCTTATGTTTAGGTCTAAAATCCGTGAAATGTGATACAGGAATTGGTGTAGCACCCATTGCAGTAGCTATTTCCGGCATATGGCAGCCAGTACACTGATTGTCACCGATCTTAATCGGTAGCATACCAGTTGTATCATGAGGAACCATTGGCGGAGCATCTTGAAATGCTCTTTGGATTCTTGAACTTGTTGTAGCTTGCGCTGTTCTATATTCAGTTTTTGTAGATACAGTAGCATCTTCAGAGTATAGGTCAGTTTTTCTTAAACCTAATGACTCTTCAGATACAGTTTGTACTACTTCTGTTTTTGATGAAGATTTAGCATTAGTATCACCTACACAACCAGTCATTAGCAGTGTAGCAGCAACTAAACCAACCGATATTTTTATCATTGTTTTCATTATTACTCTCCCTTTTTTTTATCATTTACTAGTTTTCTTATTGAAAAACCAAGAGCATCATCATCACATACTTCTATACATCTTCCACAATTCGTACACTCTCCAGAGAGTACAGGAATGCTTTCTTTACCAATCATATATAGAACCTGCTGCTCAGGACAAACAACTTTGCATTTCATGCATAAAGTACAATTTTCTTCATTGTGATGTACTCTTACTAAGCTGTTCTTGCCTATTAATGAATAAAATCCACCAAGTGGGCAGATATGTCCACACCAACCATTTTTTAAAACAAAAAGATCAAAAAGAAAAATAATGAGCATTGCTGCCCACCCAAAGCCAAAACCAAATATAACACCTCTATGTAACATAGAAATAGGTGATATGTATTCAAAAGCTGTAACACCCATCATAAAGGATATAATCAGACTTAGTCCTAAAACCCAATATCGCATATCGCGTGAGGCTGGTTGTTTTTTTGCAATGTTGTCAATTTTCAACTTTCTTCTTAGTAGAGCTGCTGCATCCGTTATGAGATTTACAGGGCAAACCCAGCTACAAAATGCACGACCGCCGACTATCAGATAAAATATTGCAATTATCAAAGCACCTATTAGTAAATCTGTTGCTATTACAGCACCAGCTGCAAACATTTGTAATGCTGCGTAAGGATCACTTAAAGGAATGATTTCAAATACTAATGATGAACTGAGATTTCCCATAAGGACAGTCCAACCCCATGCATTTGCTCCAAAATACAAAAACAACAAGCCAATTTGAGTGGTTCTTCTAAAGAAAAGATAGCGATATTTATTCCAAAGTGTTTTCATTAGTATAAATCTCCCATCCCGCTATTTAAAGAGTCCATGGCTTTCTCTTTGCTTAGCTCTGTTTCTGTTTTTATTTCTGTAGCTTCTTCCATACGGCTTTCATCAGATTTATCCCAGCCTTTTATGTAGTAATTACCAGCTTTACCCATTGCCACCTCTCTTGGAAGTACAAAGATAGATGCTTTTTCCGTAACACAAGCTTTTTCACAAAGTCCACAACCCGTACAAGCATCTGCATGAACAACAGGTGTCAAATATGCGTGTTTTCCTGTTCTCTCATTTTTGTTGTATTCGACAGTTATTGCTTCACCTAATATCGGACAAGCTCTATAACATGCATCACATTGAATACCCCAAAAAGCAATACAAGTTTCTCTGTCTATAACAGCAAGACCCATATCCGCGATGTTTATGTCAAGTTTACCATCCGTTGTAACACTTGCTTCATCAAGTGCACCTGTAGGACATACAGGCACACATGGAATATCTGGACACATATAACAAGGAATATCTCTAGGAATAAAATAAGGCGTACCTAAAGGTTTGTTATCACCTGGTTTTGCAAGTAATAGAGTATCATAAGGACATGCCTCAACACAAAGTCCGCATTTGATACAAGTTTTTAGAAAATCTTCTTCCTTTATGGCACCAGGCGGCCTGAGTATAAGAGAGCTAGCTGTAACTTCATCTACATATGCGCTCCATACTAAACCACCTAGAGCTGTAATACCAGCACCTCGAGCCATTGTTAAAATAAATTTTCTTCTATCACTTTCTGTTTTGTTTCTCATTCTATATAGATAGCTTTTTATTTATAAAAGCTATCTCTCCTTTTTGTTTTTAGTAAATTACGCTTTATAAATTTTTACAGCACATTTTTTATAGTCTGTTTGTTTTGACATTGGACATGTCGCATCTAAACAAACTTTATTGATAAATACTTTTTCATCGAACCACGGAACAAACACTAAACCTCTTGCAGGTCTGTTTCTACCACGAGTTTCAACTCTAGCTTTTACCTTTCCACGGCGTGATTCTACCCAGCATAAACCGCCTTGTTTAAGGCCTTTAGCTTCTGCATCTTTTGGATTCATGTAGCATAAAGCCTCTGGAACAGCACGATAAAGTTCAGGTACACGCATTGTCATAGTTCCTGAGTGCCAGTGTTCTAGTACACGACCTGTACATAACCAAGTGTCATATTCTTCATCCGGCATTTCCGGTGGATCCATATATGGACGAGCAAATATCTTCGCTTTGTTTGCTAATGATTTTTGTTCAGTATTTTTATCCATTCCAGTTAAGTTACCAAATTTAAGTGATTTAGCAAGTGTTCCATAGAACGCATGTGAATTACCTGTCTCTTTTGTAGCTTTAGCTGCATAAGGATCATATTTAGCGTTAAATCTCCATTGTGTTTCTTTACCGTCAACAACCGGCCATTTAAGACCACGAACTTTATGGTAAATATCAAACGGTGCAAGGTCATGACCATGTCCGCGTCCAAATGCCGCATACTCTTCAAAAAGATATTTCTGAATAAAGAAGCCATATCCTTTAAATACTTTTCCGTCACTTCCTACAACATTTCTGCTGTCTCCGTAACCTTCACTATTGTCATATCCTTTTTGAATTGGATCATTTTGGTCAAGTTTGTATGACTTAGCAATATCGTTTGCATAAAGAATTTCAAACATAGTAGTATCTTCACTATATCCCATTGCTTTTGCTTGTTCTATAACACTAGGAAGAGCTTTTTTTCTTGGACCTGAAGGTGCCCATTCACCCCATAAATCTTTAACTGTAAATCTTTTTGAGAGTTCAACCCACTGCCATGTATCACTCATAGCATTTCCTACTGGAAGAACTTGTTGTCTCCAAAGTTGTGTTCTTCTTTCAGCATTACCATATCCGCCCCATTTTTCATAAATCATCGCAGATGGTAAAACGAGGTCAGAAACTTTTGCAGAGATACCAGGGTATCCATCAGAAGTAACAATAAAGTTGTCCATCTCACGCGCTGCTTTAATCCAGTGTGTAGCACTTGCAGAATCTTGATACGCATTACAAACATTTACCCATGCAAATTTGATAAGCCCATCTTCGATATCACGATGAATTTTCATAATATGTTGTACGCCAACTGGGTTGATTGTTCCTTCTGGAACCATCCATTTGTTTTCAGTGATTTTTCTATGTTTTGGATTTGCAACCATCATATCAGCTGGAAGTCTGTGACAGAATGTACCAACTTCACGAGCAGTACCACAAGCAGACGGCTGACCTGTTAAAGAGAATGCTCCAGAACCAGGAACAGCTTGTTTGTTTAACATAAAGTGTACATTGTATGAAAGTGTATTTACCCATGTACCGCGAGTATGTTGGTTCATACCCATTGTCCAGAATGATACTACTTTTCTATCTTTTTCAATATATAGATCTGCTAATGCTTGAAGTTTTGCTTTAAAGCTCTCTAAATCTTCATCCGGATCACCTTTAACTATCCTAGCTGTGTAGTCTAAAGTATAAGGTTCTAAAGATTTTTTATACTCTTGAAATGAAATTTCCCAGTGACCAAGAGTACCAGGAATATTTTCCATTACATCACCCTCTTTATATCCATAAGGCTCTAATGCAGGTGCTTCTTTTGCAGAAACTTTTTTCTTCATCTCTTTAGAGATAGTTTCCATCTCTTTAGCAGTATATTTACCGTCTTTAATTGATTTTTCATCACTTCTTCTCATACCATAACCAATGTTTACAGGCCCTACTGTAAAGATGATATGTTTTTTAATGAAATCCCAGTCAATAATGCCTTCTGCCTCATCTCTCATTACAATTTCTCTAGCGATATAGTTCCATATTGCCAAGTCTGTATTTGGTGAAAAGATAATCTCTATATCTGCAATATCTGATGTTCTATGTGTATATGTTTGGATTGACACAACTTTTACACGATCTGGATCTGAAAGTTTTCTGTCAGTTACACGAGACCATAAAATCGGGTGCATCTCTGCCATATTTGAACCCCAAGATACAACAGTATCCGTCAACTCGATATCATCATAACATCCTGAAGGCTCATCAATACCAAAAGTTTGATAAAAACCAACAACCGCAGAAGCCATACAGTGACGAGCATTTGGATCAAAAGCATTTGATCTAAATCCGCCTTTCATCATTTTTTGAGCTGCATAACCCTCCATAATAGTATATTGCCCTGACGCAAATACACCGACTCCTTCCGGTCCAGCATGTTTTAGTGCTTTTTTAATATGGAATTCCATCTCATCAAAAGCTCTTTCCCATGATACCGGAGCAAATTTACCTTTTTTGTCAAAGTTTCCATTTGCATCAACTCTGAGAAGTGGTTGAGTTAATCTATCAGCACCATACATGATTTTAGCATTAAAGTAACCCTTAATACAGTTAAGACCACGATTTACCGGTGCAGCTGGATCCCCTTTAACAGCAACGATTTTACCGTTTTTTGTTGCCATCATAATACCACAACCTGTACCACAGAAACGACAAGCTGCCTTGTCCCATCTCCAGTCGCCTTCAGCTTGATTAGCCGCTGCTTTTAGCTCTGTCGGCACATTCATACCAACAGCTGCTGCTGCAGATGCTGCCGCTGAACTTTTAAGAAACTCTCTTCTTGAAAGTGACATATTTTCTCCTATATGATAATTTTTAAAACACTTGTAGTAAAAACTACGACTACTATAATTTTTGTTAAGGTGTCCATTAACAAATCTATAATATCACTTTGGAGCTTTTAAAATCTTTGATCTATGTCAAAATATTAGTTTTTTAAGCTAAGAATAATTTTATATTTCGAATATGTAGATATAAGTAGCACTTAAAAATAAAATAAAATTAAGTATATTTTATTAAACTTTTTGATTCTTAAGATCTTGACAGCTTTTGGTTAGTTTTTCAAGCTCTTTTTTTAGATTCATTAACTTTTTTGTTGAATTTATAAGTTCTTCTGTAGACTCAATAACAATATCTTCACTATTGTTTAAATGCTTAGTTACTAATGATTTGTTTTTTAATTTATTGATAATAGTATCAAACTCATCAGTAAGTTCTTCTAATTTTGATGAAGCTTTTTCCGACTGGTTGAGTGCTTCATTTGAGTACTCAACTGCTAAATTTATTTTTTTGATAAAACAGTTTATTGTGTCACTTACTTCAATAATTTCACTTTCGCTTTCAGACCCTACTTTTAATGGAGCTAAATTTGATATATTTTTACTTTTTACTAACATTTTTGAATATTTCATAAATGAATTAACATGAGATTCTATTGATTTTAACTGCATAAGCGAGTATGCAAAAAGTAAAAAAAGTATTGCACCTGATGTATATTGAAAAGTTTTTATAAAATTTGTTTTATCTTCACTGTATTTTGTGTACATTGCAACCAGTTTATCTACATTGTCGAGCAATATTGTATTGTTTTTGTATATAGATAAAATTATTTCTTTTAGTTTAGCTTCATTGTTTTTGTTTGAGTTTATAATTACTTTGAAATTTTGAACATCTTTGTAAAAAGAGTTCCATAAATTGCTTACTACAATGAGTTGAGTAGATATTTCATTCGTAGGAACAGCTAACACTTTTTTATTGTTATCTGTGTTTTTTAGGATGCTTAGCCCGTTAGCAAATTCATCACAAGCTTCGTCTAATTCAGTAAAATTTTGTGTAGAATCATAATTTATATAGAAAACATTTTTTGCTATTTTTTGGGTTAGCATTCTTTGTTTTCCGGCAATATTTATCGTCAAAGCATCTTTAATATTTTGTTGATTTAAATATATTGTTGTTGCTATAACACTTGTTATTAAAAATATTAGTAAAGCACCGATAAATTTTATTTTTGTACTAATTTTTTTTGTTTTAATCATAATATTTCGCCTCTATATAAATTTTGGAGCATTTTATTGTTTAAAATAACAATCTTTGATTTTTCTATATCTATAATAGAATTTCTTTTAAGTTTTTTTAAAACTCTAGATAAAGTTTCAGGCTGTATATGAAGCATAAAAGAGACTTCATGCCTTTTAAGAGAGTTAAACATCTCTAAATCATCACATAAAGAAAAAGCAACTTTTGCAGTTGCATCAAAAACAAGTTCTCTATTTATAACACAATGTAGTTGTTTTGTTTTTAATAATATTTCATTTATAAATTCATTGTTTAATATATTTTTGGATAAAAAATTCGCTTTAAATTCTAAAAAATCAATCTCTAAAACAATGCTTTCTTCCATAAATTCGGCATTTGACATGCAGTATATTGTGTCGTTTTCGAGTGTTGTAAGCTCAGATATAAGAGAGTCTTTATGTATATGATATAAAAATATTTCATTTTCAAATTTATCTATTTTATATATTTTTAAAAGACCTGATACTAAAAAAAAGAGTTTATTGTTTAAATCATTTTCATAAAAAAGTATAGAGTTTTTTGGATAAGTAATGATTCTTGATATATTATTAAGGATATCTAATTTTTCATTATCAAGAGAATGAAAAAAAGAGAGCTGTTTTATAAAATTTAATTTTTCATTTGTATCTGTTATGTTTTTTTCTGTCATATTTACTTCTTTTTGACTTTTTTAACCAATATTTCGCTGTTGATTTTATCTTGTATTATAAAAAAATTTTAATAATATAATTTTTTTGTTTGATATGGCATTTTTATTTTTAATAAAAATATATTTATTTAATGAATTTCGCAAGAATAGTACAACTAAAAATATGAAGCAATTATCTTAATATATATTTAAATATTTTAGCTTCGAAATTTATTCGAAGCTAAAAAAATTTAGCAAAAATGATTAAACTAACCCCTGCTCAATCATGGCATCTGCCACTTTTCTAAATCCTGCAATATTTGCACCCAGAACTAGGTTTGTAGGCTCACCAAATTCAGCCGCAGTTGTACTTGCATTTACAAAAATATCTTTCATTATTTGAGCCAATTTAGCATCCACCTCTTCAAAAGTCCAGCTGCTCATAGAAGCATTTTGCTGCATTTCCAGCTGGCTTGTAGCAACACCGCCTGCATTAGCAGCTTTACCAGGACCGTAGCAAATTTTTGCGTCAATGAACGCGTGAACCGCCTCAAGAGTTGAAGGCATATTAGCACCTTCGCTTACACAAACACAGCCATTTGCAAGAAGATTTTTAGCATCGTTTAGGTTAAGTTCGTTTTGAGTAGCACTTGGAAATGCTGCATAACAAGGAATACTGTAAACACCATTGCAACCCTCAGGGTACTCTTCAACAGGAGTATATTTTGCATTTGGTCTACTTTTTACATACTCTGTTAATCTTTCTCTTCTTACCTCTTTTAAATCTTTTAAAAGTTCTAAATCGATTCCATCTTCATCATAAATCATACCGTTTGAATCACTGCATGTAACAGGGATTGCTCCAAGATGGTAAAGTTTTTCAATTGTATAGATAGAAACATTACCGCTTCCTGAAACTACACATCTTTTACCCTCTAAAGTCTCACCTCTATCTTCAAGCATATATTTTGCAAAATATACCGCACCATAACCTGTTGCTTCAGTTCTTACCAGTGAACCACCCCATTTAAGTGATTTTCCTGTAAGTACGCCTTCATATCTATTTGCAAGTTTTTTGTACATACCAAACATATAACCGATTTCTCTGCCGCCTACACCGATATCTCCAGCCGGAACATCTGTGTTCGCCCCAATATGTCTGTAAAGTTCGCTCATAAAAGCTTGGCAAAATCTCATAATTTCATTGTTTGATTTGCCTTTTGGATTAAAATCACTTCCGCCTTTTCCGCCGCCGATTTGAAGACCTGTCAGTGCATTTTTGAAAATTTGTTCAAATCCCAAAAACTTAATTACGCCTGCATTTACGCTTGGGTGAAATCTAAGACCGCCTTTGTATGGCCCTAAAGCCGAATTGAACTCTATCCTGTAACCTTTGTTTACTTGGATTTCGCCGTTGTCATCAACCCAGTTTACTCTAAAGAGTATTTGTCTCTCAGGTTCAACGATTCTCTCTATAATTTTGTGCTCTCTATATTTTGGATACTTCTCCATTAACGGTCTCAGTGACTCCAAAACCTCTTCAGCAGCTTGATAAAATTCTGTTTGAGACGGACTTGATCTCTTTAAATATTCAAAAACATCTTTTACATATGGCATATACTTTCCTTTTGTTTGGTTTCAAATAATATTACTATAAGATATATTAAATCTTTATAATATTAATAAAAATTAATGAATATTTAAATAATTCAGCAGATGTTAAGTTGTTTTTAATTTGACAACTTAACTACTTTTTTGTTAGTCTAGTAGTAGATTATGCAAAATAGAGTAGGGAGAGTTGTAAATTATGAAAATATCTAAAGAGAGATTTGACGAAGCAAAAATCGTTGCAAAAGGGTGGCAGCAGTATATAGAACAGCATAGAGAGTCAGTAGAGCAAAAATTTCATGACACAATGGGCAGAATGCTAAAAGACCCCATGAACAAAATGTTTTTGATTGAACTGTTAGATCAGAGTTTTCGCTCAAGAAATCCCCACAGAGTAGCGGACCAAATAGAGTATATTTTCAACAAATATAAAGACACAACATTTTTTACTGCCTTTGAAGAGCTTCTTGTTCTCTCTTTTCGCAAAGTTGGTATTTATATGACCAATGTTTCTGTACCGATTTTTATAAAATATCTTAGAAATGATATTAAAAATGTAGTTATTCCGGGTGAAGAGAAAGCTCTTATCGAGCATATCAAAAAGAGAAAAGCGGAGGGAACCCGTGTAAATATCAATATAATAGGGGAGATAGTTTTAGGAGAAGAGGAGGCTGATTATAGAGTTAATAAATATATTAAAGCCCTTCAAAACCCTAATATTGACTATATTTCTATAAAAATATCTACTATATTTTCTCAAATCAATCCTCTTGCACATGACTGGAGCGTAGAACAGGTTTCAAAAAAACTGGAAAAAATTTATAGTGTTGCTGTAGAGAATAGATTTACAGATATTGATGGTAAAGAGAAAGATAAGTTTGTAAATCTTGATATGGAGGAGTATAAAGATATACATCTTACTATTGATGTTTTTAAAAAAACGCTCTCTCTTGAAAAATTTAAATCTCTTCATGCCGGTATTGTGCTTCAATCATATCTTCCTGATACTTTGGCATTGACAAAAGATCTTGTTCAATGGGCAAAAAAGAGAGTAGAAAATGGAGGAGCACCTATAAAGATTCGTCTTGTAAAAGGTGCAAATCAGGAGATGGAACTAACAGAAGCTAGTTTGAGGGAGTGGGAGTGTGTTACTTATACGAAAAAATCGCAGAGTGATGCAAACTTTAAAATAATTATGGATTATCTTTTGAAACCTGATGTAGCTCCTTATGCACATTTGGGAGTAGCTTCGCACAACCTTTTTGATCACGCATTAGGAATGCTTTTGGCTAAAGAGAGAAAGGTTGAGAAATTTTACAGTGCCGAGATGCTTGAGGGCATGAGCGAGACTGCTTATAAGGTTTTGAAAAAAGAGGGTCTTGATGTCATACTCTATGCGCCGACTGCGACAAAAGAGACTTTTACAAATGCAATCGCCTATCTTGTAAGGAGGTTTGATGAAAATACTGCCCAGCAGAATTTTTTACGCCACAGTTTTGGACTTAAAGTTGATTCTGAAGCTTGGAAAACTCTTATAAAAAGTTACGACGATGCTATAGAAGAGATAAAAGATTTAAGACTTACTCCCTACAGAGTTCAAGATAGAAACAAAGAGCCTGAAAAACCTGATGTTGATCTGGATAATTTTATTTATAAGAGTGAGCCTGATACCGACTTTGTTTTACCGCAAAATAAAAGATGGGCAGAATCTATTGCTGATAAATGGAAAAATATAGCTAAAAGCGGAGGATATAGTGCAAAACCTGTCGTAGCTTCCAAAGAGATTGAGAGTGATGATGCTGTAGAAGTAATAGATAAATCCCAGTATCATGATGGTGTTTTGGTCGGTTCATATGTAAGAGCAGGTGCAGAAGATATGCATGAAGCTGTAAAAATTGCAAAAGAGGATCCAGACGGATGGAGAGATTTAAGCACAAAAGAGCGCCAGAAGATACTTTTAGATGTGGCACATGAGTTTAGAAAAAGAAGAGGAGATCTTATTGGTGTTGCTGCAGCCGAAGTAGGAAAAGTTTTTACAGAAACAGATGTTGAAGTTTCAGAAGCAGTTGATTTTTTAAACTTTTATCCTTACAGTATGAGAAAAATAGAGGCATTAGAGGGTGTGAAAACGACTCCAAAGGGAGTAGGCCTTGTAGTCAGCCCATGGAACTTTCCTGTTGCAATTCCTACAGGCGGTGTTGCCGCAGCACTTGCAGCCGGAAATACGGTTATACTAAAACCTGCATCAGACTCTGTTCTTTGTGCTCAAATGGTGTGTGAATGTTTTTGGAGTGCGGGTGTAAGTAAAAATACGCTTCAGTTTCTTCCATCAAGCGGAACTTTGGCAGGAGAGAATCTTGTCACAAATAGAGATATTGATTTTACTATCTTTACGGGCGGTGAAAAAACGGCTTACAGCATGATAAAGCAGCGACCGGATATTTATCTAAGTGCTGAGACTGGAGGAAAAGATGCTACGATAGTTACATCAATGGCTGACCGTGATCAGGCAATAAAGAATGTTATAGCTTCTGCATTTAATAACTCAGGGCAGAAGTGTTCGGCAACATCTCTGCTTGTTTTAGAGGATGAGCTTTATAATGATAAAGATTTCAAACAAACTTTAGCAGATGCAGCCTCTTCTTTGAAAGTCGGTTCTGTTTGGAACTTTGAAAATAGAATAGGGGCGCTCTCCTCAAAACCTTCAGGTAATTTAGAAAAAGCGCTTGAGTATCTTGATGATGGTGAAGAGTGGCTTATAAAGCCCTCTTGTGCTGAAGAAGAAAACCCCTATATGTTAAAGCCCTCTGTTAGATGGGGGACAAAAAGCGGTGATTTTTGTCATATGAATGAATTATTTGGACCAGTTTTAAGCGTTATGAGAGCAGATGATTTAAAGAGTGCCATAGATATAGTAAACTCTACAGGATACGGTCTCACCTCGGGAATAGAGAGCCTTGATGAGAGAGAGCAAAAAATATGGAAAGAGAAGCTCTTAGCCGGAAATCTATATATAAATCGTGGTACAACAGGTGCTATTGTAATAAGACAACCTTTTGGCGGAATGAGAAAATCTGCCATAGGAAGCGGAAGAAAAGCAGGCGGGTTTAACTATGTAACACAGTTTGTAAATATAGATTCTCAAAATAAAAATATCAAAGAACTGTTATCTCATCCTTTTATAAAAAAGATTGAAAAGTTAGCTTTAAATGACACTTTTTCAAACGAGATTCTTGAAGCATCAAATATAGCAAAAGGATTTTCATATTGGCATGAGAAAGAGTTTGCAAAAGAGCATGATTATGCAAATGTCAGAGGTGAAAGCAATATTATCAGATATTTAGGAGTAGAGAGTGTTCTTTTAAGATGCGAAGAAAGTGACAAATTTCAAGAGATACTTGCATCTATCATAGCGGTTAAAATTGCAAAGGCAAAATTATATATATCTTTACCAAAAAGTATAGAGAATGATGCACTTGTATGGCTAATAAATAATTCTAAAAAGATTTTGGAAAAGGACGATTCTTTGCAGTTGCAAAATGAAGAAGAGCTTATAAGCGCTATGAAAAAAGTTCAGAGAATTAGATTTTTAAATCCAAAACATGTAACCAAAAAAATATATGATGGTTTAAAAGATGAGGCAAAACATATATCAAGTGAGCCATTTATATCTCATGGAAGAGTTGAGCTGCTTCACTACTTTATAGAGCAGAGTGTTACAAATTCATATCACAGATATGGAAATCTAGGAGTTAGAGGGCTTAAGGATAAAGCTAATGTCCACTCTTAAATCTAAAACCATCTTGGGCAAGCAAAGCTCTTAATTTATCTTTAAGTTCGCCTTGAAACTCCATCCAGCCGTCTTTAAAAGTTCCGCCGCAGCCGAGTTTTTTCTTTAAAGCCTTTAACAGTGCTTCTGAGTCGTTTTGCGGTGTATGAAATTCGCCGACAAGAGTTACCGTCTTGCCGCGTCTCTTCTCTTTTTTAAAAACTAAAAAATGTTTAGAAGGCTCTAATATCTCACCTGATATGACACTTTTTCTGGGAGTCTCAACTTTTGCCCAGCCATCTTCTATTTCTGCACCGATAAAGAGGTCAAGCTTTTTTCCTCTGCTCATAAGATTACTTTTTGTTTGAGAAGACTCATATTTGAAGACTCAAAACTACTCTTTTTTATGCTTTTGATTACATCATCCAAAGAGAGTTCCGTATGACTGTAAAGCACTACAAAAACCTCGTCTCCCTCTTGCAAAAATGTGCTCTCTCCATAAGAAGTATATCTTGTGGCACCTATGCTGATAATGGCATCTGAAGGATTATTACATGATGCTATATAGTCGCTTAAGGGCTCAAGGGGACCGAAATCTCTCTGGATATTTATCTGCTCTACCATCCACTCTTGGAGTTTTTCATAGAAGTAGCTGTAGCCTTTTAGTTCAACATTTTCACCGTAAGCATGAAGTTTGCCATCTCTTTTTAAAAAACTGCAAATGGAGTAGTTATCCATTATGCCGCCATCGCTAAAGCGGTCTATTTTGATGAGATTTTCACTCAGTCCTTTAGAATTTTCGCCCCAGTTTTTTTTGTCACTTATCTTGGAAGCACCTGCAACTCTGATTGAACAGTCATTGTATGCGCCAAAGTGTGTAGGAATTATTTTGCTTGGTTTGTTGTTTTCGTATTCAAGTCTGCAGATAAGAGCGACTTCAGGCTCTGCTTGAATATTAAGTTCTTTGTTTGGTATTTTAATGGTGGAGCTTGAGAGAGGGTAGGTGCTTAAGATCTCTTTGGCTTCTCTGACTCTTTTTGGCAGATAAAAAGGAAACATCCCTTTAGGTGCTGCCTCATCTGCCGTGATAACATCTTTAAAATCTTCTAATTCTCCTGCTTGAGCTAGGTGCAGAGCAAAATTACCTGCGATCCCAAGACCTAAAAAATCTCTATAGTTCACCTTTTTCCTTAGCTTCTGCAAACTCTTCATAACTTCCTTTGAAATCTACGAAAGTGCCGTCTTCTCTTAGTTCGATTATGCGGTTTGCAAATGCATCCAAAAGTTCACGGTCATGTGATACACAAATAACATTGCCTTTAAAGTTGTAAAGTGCCTCTCCAAGTGCCACGATTGCCTCAAGGTCAAGATGGTTTGAAGGCTCATCCAGAACCAAAAAGTTTCCACCCTCAAGCATCATTTTAGAGAGCATCATTCTATGTTTTTCACCACCTGATATGCTAGCAACCGATTTTTCTTGTTGTTCGCCTGAGAAAAGCATTCTTCCCAAACAGTTTCTAATCTCTGCTATATCTCGTTTTGGGTCAAATCCTCTTAGCCAGTCATATAGAGTTCCATCACCTTTGATAATGTCTGCTGTATCTTGAGGAAAATAGCTGTTTTCTATGGTTGCTCCCCAGTGAATCTCTCCGCTTGTCGGCTTCATCTCTTCCATTATAATCTTTAACAGAGTTGTTTTACCTACACCGTTTGAACCTATAAGAGCAACTTTTTCATCCGGATCAAATTTAAGATTGATATCTTTTAAAACTTCATTGTCGCCGTAAGAGTGGTTTACTCCAATAACTTGAAGTGCTTCATCTCCCATAACTCTTTTTGCTTTAAAAACAATGCTCGGGTCACGGCGTGAAGATGGCTTGATATCATCGATTACTAGTTTTTCAAGCTGCTTTTGTCGTGAAGTTGCCTGTTTTGCTTTTGAAGCATTTGCACTAAAGCGGCGTACAAAAGCCTCTAGCTGCTCTTTTTCTTTCTCTTTTTTTGCATTGTTAAGCTCTTGCTGTTTTGCTATTACATTTGCGGCAATATACCAATCATCATAATTACCCGTAAACTCACGAATTTTTTGATAATCAACATCGAGAATATTTGTTACAACAGCATTTAAAAAGTGTCTATCGTGAGAAATAACTACCATAGTACCTTCATGACGCTTTAGTTCATCCTCTAGCCAGCTAATTGTTTCAATATCAAGATTATTTGTAGGTTCATCTAAAAACAAAACATCAGGTTTTGGAAAGAGAACCTGTGCAAGAAGAACTTTAAATTTATCTGCACTGTCAAGCGTGCTCATAAGCTCATTGTGCTGATTTGCAGGAATTCCCACATTCTCTAATATTTTTGCAATATTGACATCATATTCATAGGTAGGATCTTCTTCAACGGAAATTACTTCTAATTCTGCAAGGCGATTATTTACAGAATCATCTTCAAAGTCTCCTGTTGCATAAAGATGCTCTTTCTCTTTTATTGCATCATAGAGTCTTTTATTTCCATATAAAACTGCATCTGCTATGGTGAAGTTTTCGTAAGCATATTGATTTTGACCTAAAACACCTACTTTATTTGATTTTGGGATAATAACTTCACCCTCATATTCATTGATCTGACCGCTAAGTATTTTTAAAAAGGTTGTTTTTCCGGCACCGTTTGCTCCGATAAGTCCATATCTTTTATGACGATCTAGTTTTAAATTTATATCTTGAAATAGAACTCTATTTCCATAACGCATTGTTAAATTTTGTACAGTTACCATTGTTAGTTTCTTTCATGCAGGCACATATATTACGCACCTATTTATTTTTCGCGATTATATCCAAGAGTTGTTTAAAGCCTATTTAATAATTGAATATAGTGTAAATTTATATATTATAGAGTATTGTAGAATTGAGGGTATTAGTAAGAAAATATAATCTATTTTTAGTTTTATAAAAAAGTTATATAAAAATTGCAGGCGCTAAGCCTGCAATATAAAAGTTATAGCGGAGTTACATTCTCAGCTTGAGGACCTTTTTGTCCTTCGCCTAGTTCAAAAGTTACCCTTTGACCTTCAGCTAAAGAGACGCGACCTGGTCCCGTTCTGTTCACTTGGCGAAAGTGTACGAATACATCTTTGCCACCATTGTCTTGTTGAATAAAACCATAACCTTTTTCTTCATTGAACCATTTAACTGATCCGTCTAGCAATTCTGCCATGTTGTAGTACCTCTTTGGTAAAAATTCACTTCTTTTAGAAGAGGAGTCAAAATATAGGGGAGTCGTTTGTCTAGCAGAATATACTAATAGATGAGCTCACACACACAAATC
Source organism: Sulfurimonas xiamenensis (assembly GCF_009258045.1). Lineage (NCBI taxonomy): Bacteria > Pseudomonadati > Campylobacterota > Epsilonproteobacteria > Campylobacterales > Sulfurimonadaceae > Sulfurimonas > Sulfurimonas xiamenensis. The sequence goes on along the minus strand of NZ_CP041166.1, from coordinate 1,387,443 downwards.
TTTCATCAAAAACATTATATCAAAAGTTTTTAAATTTTGTATGTAAATATAAAAATTTTATATAATTTTCAATTTTCGATAATTTGTATATATGTTTTATATCTATTCATATTATAATTATATAAGAAATTTTAAATAAAGAAGAAAAGTATGAATTATAAGTTAAAAGATGAGTATATAGAACTTTATAAACTTTTAAAAGTTCTAGATTTGGTCGATAGCGGAGCAGAAGCAAAGCTAATAATTGCTAATGGTCATGTCAGAAGAAACGGTGAAGTTGAGTTAAGAAAAAGAGCAAAGATTCAAGTGGGTGATATTATAGAGATTGCTGATGTAGTTATAGAAATCTCTTAAGTTGGATTTTGTTAAGTTTGAAGCTACATTGATAGCATAAAAGAACTTAACAAGCCAATCAGTCCACCAAAAACTCCACCCCAAACTATAAGCCAAGAGAGATGTTCTTTTATAAGCTGTTGTACTATCTCTTTTACCATATGTGGAGTTAATTCGTTTAATCTAATTTCAATAATATTTTCAATAGATTGAATCATATCCTCACTTAAAGATGAATTTTGCAGATGCTTTTGCAGAGTGTAGTTAAAAGTTTCGCTCTGTACTATTTTAATAACGGCGTTTTTCATTTTTAAAGAGAATGGTTCACGAAGTCCTTCAAGTGCATTTGCTCCTCCAAACATCCCAAGCATTCCTCCAAAAGAGGACTCCATAACAGTTTTGCTTAACGCGTCAAAAGCGGGTGAGAAATCAGTTTTTTCTATAATAGGAACTAAATTTATCTTTCTCTCTTCACTTTTAAAAAAGTTATCTAGTTGATTTCGGGTGAAAAATTGGCTCATCATAAGGTTTTTAATAGCATCTTTAAAAGCTTCAAATCTAGCAGGTATTACTCCTGAACCATATAAAAAAGGTACTTTTTCAAATAGCATATGAATTGCAAGTTGATTTGTTACTGCACCCGAAAGTGCAAATAAACCTGTATATAGCAACAAAGAATTTAAAGTACTTTCAAATAAAAATGATAAAAAAACAAGTATTACGGCGATGCTGTTTGTAAGAAAAGTTTTAGATAACTTCAATTTTTGCTCCTAGATAATAATAAAAGCAAAATTATACTAAAAGTATTTTATAATGGCACAAATTTAATATAAAATGAGTATTTGAATGAAACAGCAAAGTTATGATCTTCTTAAAAATGCAGATATACAAACAATTTTACAAACTTTAGAAGATGAACTAAAAAGTAAAGAAGAGTCTCCTTTTTGGAAAGACAGAGTAATCCCTTTTAGTCAAGCTATTTTGAGTGTTTTGATTCCGCTAAGAGATGCAAATATGCTTTTTAGTCCTGAAGGAATTGCTCAAGATGAGCTTACTCCGGAACTTTTTTTAAAGTGGAGCGATCTTGTAAGTTTAAAAACTTTGGCATTTACGATTCAAAAATCCAATGAAGCGGGAGTTTTGTTAAGAACTGAACTTAATGAAAATGTCTGTAAAAATTATAAGAGTATAGATTTAAAGATATTGGGCGATTATCTATCAAAAAACAGTATAAATCTTCAAAACGAATTTTTGGATTTTCCAATAGCAAACTATAACTTGCATCAGGGTGTAAGCAGTGTAATAAAATCGCTTTTATAAGAGTGTTCATTGAATAGATTTATTGAATATTTTATAAAAAACAGCAGATTAAATTATGCTTTGCTGGTTTTTCTAATTTTTATGGGCATTGATGCTTATATAAAAATACCCAAAGAGATTTTTCCTGATGTAGAACTTGATAAAATCAGTGTTTTAGGCTCTTACCGCGGAACAAGCGCCAATATTATGGACAAAATGGCTGTTCGTGATATAGAAGATGAGATAAGCAATATTAGCGGTATTGATAAAACAGAGACCACCATCACTCCCGGTGCATTTGCGATACTGTTAACACTTAATGAAAATGCAAATAAAGAGATAACGCTTGGTCGTGTGAAAGATGCCATAGCGCTAAGCAGACAGTATCTGCCTTCAGATATGAATGAACCCGTTGCACAGTTGCTGGATAAAACAAGACCTCTTATAAGGTTGGCTCTTTCATCATCTACCCTCTCAATAGGCGAATTGACTCTTATTGCCCAAGATTTGAAATCAAAAATATCAAAACTAGATAATATTAGTGAAGTTTTGATTCGCGGTGATTCTGATGAAGAGGTGATTATTAAAATAGATTCAGAAGCGGTTTTGGCATATGGACTTCAGCATGCAAGTGTACAAAAAGCGATAGCAAATTTATCATACATATATCCTGTCGGCAACATAGAGCAAAAAGGAAAATTTGCTTATGTATCAACTGTTAACGGAAAAGCCGACGCACAAGAGTACAAAGAGAGCATTTTAAATATTGATGAAAAATATATAAAGCTGGGTGATATAGCTGAGGTAAGCATAGAGTATCCGCAGACTGAAACTTTGGCAACTTTTAACAATAAAAAAATAATTTCTTTAGTTATATCAAAAGGAACAAAAGGTGATGCGCTTGTTCTATCAAAAGTACTTAGAGAGTATATTAAAAATATAGAAAAAAATTATGATGGAGTTGATTTTAATTTTTATCAAGACTCTTCTAAACCCATAAAAGAGAGACTGGATACCATTATTTCAAATTTGATGTTTGGTCTGATTTTGGTTTTTATATCAATGTATATATTGATAAATTTAAGAGTTGCATTTATTGTGACTCTTGGAATTCCGTTCTCTTTTATAATAGGACTTTTAACTATTTACCATTTGGGATATTCAATAAATATGATTTCTTTGCTTGGAGCATTGATAGTTATAGGTATAGTAGTTGATGATGCAATTGTTGTAGGTGAAAATATTCAACGATATATAGATGAAGGGATGGACAATTACAGTGCTGCAATTAGAGGTGTTAAAGAGATGGTGCTTCCCGTAACACTTGCAACTGTAACAACAGTAGCAGCATTTTTGCCCATCTTTATGATGCAGGGGGAGATAGCACTTTTTATTTTGCTTATTCCTATTACTGTAGTTATAATTTTAATAGCTTCTCTAATAGAGAGTTTTTTCTTTTTGCCTCTTCATGCACAGGAATTTTTAAGAAAAAGCAATAATTTAATTAGCTGGGTACCTTTACAAAAGTTTTATGTTAGGCTGATTTTACATTTTTTACATTTTAAAAAAATATCATTGTTGCTTTTTTTAATCTTAATTCCGCTGGCAACCTTTTATATAGCACAATCTATGAAATTTCAATTTTTTCCTAATTTTGATGGAAACTATCTATATATATCAGGAAAACTAAATATCAATACTCCGTTGGAAGATACATATGAGATATCAAAAGAGATTGAAGCAAAACTGATGGAACATTCAGAAGAGTTTTCTCTTAAAGCAATATCTTCTGTTGTCGGTTATAGAAGAAGCCTCTCAGGAGAGACGCAAAGAAACAATAGTGTTTTTATGATTACCATGGAGCTTTATGACAGGGTTGATACAAACTGGGTTGACAAATATATAAATCCAATTTTAAATTTTAGTTTTGAATTTGACAATCCTAATAAAATAAGACAAAAACAGACCTTTGAACTCTCTCCGCGAGCAAAAGAGATAATTGATGTTTATAGAAGTAAATACAATATGGAAGATCTTGGTGTTATGGAAGATAAACCGGGACTTATTAAGAGCGATATTCAGATAAATTTATCTGGAAGCAATGATGAGATACTTCAAAAAAATATAAAAAAACTAGAAGATGAACTCTCTAAAATGGAGTATATTAAAGATTATAGCAATAATATAAAATATGGAAAAATGGAGTATAAAATTAAAATAAACTCTTATGGGGAAAGCTTGGGGTTGAGTGAAGCTTCTGTTGCTAAAACACTTAGCGCTTATTTTTTAGAGCAAAAACAGACAACCACTTTTAATGAATCGGGAATAATGGAGATAAAAACAGAAGATAGTTCAAAAGACAATATTGAAAGATTTTTAAACTTTAATTTAGCGCTAAGTGATGGTAGATATGTGAAATTATCTGATATTGCCGATATTTCAGAGATAAAAGATTATGAAAAAATAGACAAGCTCAATGGAAATATAATTAAAACGGTATTTGCTAATGTTGATAAGAGAAAAATTACAGCTGAAGAGATTTTAGAAAAATTAAAACCGACATTGGATTCAATAGCAAAAATGGGTGTGCATGTTGAACTTTTAGGAGAAAAAGAGAAGAATGAGCAATTGAAAAATGATATGAAAAAAGCAGTTTTTTTAGCAATATTTTTGATTTTTTTAACTCTGCTGCTTATTTTTTCAAAAATAAAATATGTGCTTATGGTCATGAGCGTTATTCCTCTCTCTGTATTAGGAGCCCTGATTGGGCATAAAATAATGGGAATAAATCTCTCTATGGCTTCAATAATAGGAATTTTAGGATTAGCAGGCGTTGTTATTAATGATGGAATAATAATGATAGATTTTTTGCATGGAACTCATAAGCTAGAAGATTTTCTACAAAGAGCAAAACTGAGACTTCGTCCAATTATTATAACATCGGTAACAACATTTTTAGGACTCTTCTCACTTATATTTTATGCAACGGGACAAGCTGTTATACTGCAACCGATTGCAATATCTTTAGGTTTTGGTCTTGTTTGGGGAACATTTTTAAATCTTATTTATCTGCCCACACTTTATGCCATGGTAAATAAAATAGAGCCAACTAAATAAAAATGGCATATAAGAGTGCCCAAAGCAGAAAAACAATAAGCGCTATAATAGCAAAAGTCAAAAAAACTCTTGTAGTGAAATAGAAAAGAAATTTTAAGAATTGCATAATTTTTTAATTAGGTTTATAAGGCAAAATATCCAATTTTAGATATTTTGCATAAAGAATACCTCTTTTTATATTTATAACATCATAATTTAATTTTTGAGATAAAAAAGATGCCAGAATTCTTGTTCTGCTTCCTGTTCTGCAGATGATAGCAAAAGGCTTTTTTGTATCAACAGCACTATTTAGTTTTTGTAAAAAATCATTTATATCATAATTGCCTTTTTCATCAAAAAACATAATAGGTATAGAGCCTTTTAAAAGTCCAGTCTCTCTCCACTCGGCAGGAGTTCTTATATCAACAATCGGTATTTTTGAATCAAGCAGTGCCTGAGAAGCTTCTTCATTTTTAACAGTAGCAAAAAGCCAAGTGGATAAAAGCAAAAGTGATAATATTGTTTTTTTCAATATAATTCTCCATTATAAATAATTAAGTGTATAATTATACTAACAAATAAATAATAGGTTAAAAATGGCATCACAAAAAGCGATAAACAATTCACTTAGACTTCGTTATATAAGAGCATTAGAGAGATTTCACAAGAGTGTTGTTTCTTATTTGTCGAGTACATCAGATATCACTAAAGAGGGATATGAAAAAAAAGTCAATAACAGTTTAAAGCTACTACAAAGGGTTGAAGAGACAGCTCTTTACAAAGGTGACTTTCAAGATCTTGAAAAGTTGATTAAAAAGATTATCAACTATAAAAACAGTGATAAAAACATAGATGATATAAAAGAGGAAATTCTTTATGAATCAAATCAGTTAGATAAAACTAAAAATGCCAGACATTATAAAAAAGACAAACATTCCCACTCTAAATTTAATGACTGGGAATAGTTTAACTGCCGTTATAAAAACATAAATTGTGATAATAAAATAATAATTACAACCAGGCTAAATGGGAAGAAGTGGCTTTTAAATACCCAGGGGTTTATTTTAAAAAGTTTCTGATTGATTCCTCTTATGCCTAACCATAAAGCAAAAAAAGCTTTGATGGAGAGTAGAGTTTGAAAATATGAGAGTGTACCGTTTTCTATTTTTCCAAATATTTGAGAAATAAGGTACAATCCGCTTGCAACAGCTACCATTAAAGCATATGGAACAACTTCTCTTACATGCATCATAATAGCTTCTCTTGCTTTTGCATGTTCGTCATCGTTTAAAGTTTCTTTCATTTTAGAAAGAAATAAAACATCAACAAATAAAAATCCGCCGTAAATAAATACTGAGAAAATATGAATTGTATGAACTAGAGTATAAGTGATGGAGTATCCTTTTTTTGATTTGAATTTTAACATAAAATAGGGCTGATATATTTGTTTTATATTAATTGTTGTAAAATGTAAAAATAAATTTATAAAAAAAAATGGAAAAATATGGATATAACACGGGAAAATATTAAAAAATCATTGACAGGTGATAGTGCTCAAAATAATGTTTTTTTTCAAGCGGTTCAAGAAGTTCTTTACTCTATATCTCCACTATTAGAATCAGATAAAAGATATGATAAATACTCTATTTTAGAGAGATTGGTAGTACCGGATAGAGTTATAAAATTTAAGATAGTTTGGTTGGATGACAGTGGGAAGATTCAAGTTAATACTGGATATAGAGTTCAGTTTAACAATGCTATTGGACCATATAAGGGCGGACTTCGCTTTCATCCAAGTGTTAATGAGGGTATCTTAAAATTTTTAGGATTTGAGCAGATTTTTAAAAATTCACTTACAGGTCTGCCTATAGGCGGAGGAAAAGGCGGAAGTGATTTTGATCCTAAAGGAAAAAGTGATTTTGAAATTATGAAATTTTGTTCAGCTTTTATGACTGAGTTGCATAAGTATATAGGTCCCCGCATAGATGTTCCTGCCGGAGATATCGGAGTGGGAGCACGAGAAATAGGGTATCTTTTTGGAGAGTATAAAAAAATCACATCATCTTATGACGGTGTTTTAACAGGAAAGCCATACATGTTTGGAGGCTCACATATGAGACCGGAAGCAACAGGATATGGAGTTATATATTTTACTCAAGCAATGCTTGAGATGGAAAAAAAAGAGAGTTTAGTCGGTAAAAAATGTGCAGTAAGCGGAGCAGGTAATGTTGCTTTGCATGCAATAGAAAAACTTTTACAAATTGGGGCAATTCCGGTTACATGTTCAGATTCAAAAGGAACAATATATGATTCTCGAGGCCTTGATTTAGAGCTTTTAAAAGAGTTAAAGTTAGAAAAAAGAACTTCGCTTGAAAAGTATATAGAGTCTCATCCAGAAGCTAAATATATCCCTGTTTGCGATTATATTGACGGTGAGCATGCAGTTTGGAATATTGAGTGTTATGCCGCTTTTCCGTGTGCAACACAAAATGAGCTCAATGAAGCAGATGCTCAAAACTTAATCTCTAATGGCTGTGTATGTATAAGTGAAGGAGCAAATATGCCTTGTACCCCTGAAGCAATAGATGCTTTTTTAAATCACAACATCTGTTTTGCTCCGGCAAAAGCTGCAAATGCCGGCGGTGTCGTAGTCAGCGAATTTGAAATGAGTCAAAATGCTTCTATGCAGAGATGGAGTTTTGAAAAGATAGATTATAAACTAAAAGATATTATGCAACAGATTTGTAAAAGAGTGGTACTTACCGCAAAAGATTACGGGGTTGAAGGAAACTATGTTGATGGTGCAAATATAGCAGGATTTAAAAGAGTCGCAGATGCTATGATAGCAGAAGGAATTTAGTTTTTTACTCTATATTTAGACTTTTTTGATAAAATCTAAAATAAAAAAAAATTATATATAAAGAAGAAATATGCAAAACACAAAAGCAAGAGTTAATATCTATGCACTTTTATCTCGAATATTATTGCAAGAGTTAGATGAAAATATGCTAGATACAATAAAAAAAGATGAAAATATTTTGGATTTTCTCCCAACTTTAAAAAATTGGGAGCCTTTTAAAGAGTTGCAAAATAACAAACTACTGGAGGAGTATTTTAATCCAGATTTTGTAAATCTCTCTCTTTTGCATCTTATCCCTTATGAAACATTTTACACTAGAGAAGATCAGAAGATTGAGACAGGCGGAGCAAATCCTGTAACCGATATATACAGCGCATATGATTTTATGGTTGATTTTGAAGCAGCTCGTACTATTTCAGCGGATCATATCGGAGTTGAACTTGAGTTTATGCATCATTTGGCAGAAGCTGAATTAAAAGCTATTGAAAATAATGATAAAGATGCTATAAAAAATCTTAGAGAAGTGCAAAAAGAATTTTTAAATAAACATCTTTTACAATGGGCTCCGATGTATTTGATAAATGTTAAGTATGAGGCGAGAACTCCTCTCTATTATGATACTGCGGATATGACTTTGGAATTTATCTTAAGTGATAATGAATATCTCAACAAAGAGTTAAGTGCGTAAATGATACAACTTAAAGCCAGTCGTTGTATTCGTTCTCTCTCAAAAGAGAGTAATTGCAACAGATGTGAAATTATCTGCCCGACAGGGGCTATTGTTGTAGGAGACAATCCTCTTCCGGCAATTAATTTTTCTTCATGTGTGGGATGCGGAGCGTGTGATGCAGTCTGCCCGAATGAGGCACTCTCTTTAGATGATTTTAATTCTACAAATTTCTTTTTTAAATATATAGAAGAGAGTGATAATCTTATCTCATGCAGAAAAAATGTTCCATGTATAGCAGCTTTAAATGTAGAAAATATAATCTCGATGGCTCTGCTGAAAAAAAAGATGATTTTTGATATTGGACATTGTGATGCATGTGCAATAGCACATAAGTGCAAACCTGAGATAGAGAAAAACTATGAAGAGGCTTTATATATATTAGAGGCTATACAAAGTGATGCCGTTATAGAATTAAAAGATGTTAAATATGAAGATAAAGACGAAGTAAAAGAGAGTAACAGAAGAGAGTTCTTTAGCAGAATAAATTTAAAAAATGTCGCTAAAACCAAAATGAAATTTGAAAAAGAGATACAAAAAGCAACTGATGCATTAGTTGAACATACTTTGCAAAAAAGTGATATTGCACTCTTAAAACAAAAACGCATAACAGATAGAAGAAAGCTTCTGTTTATGGCTCTTAGAAGGGTCGATAAACCATCTATATATCACACAATTGAAGCAGGTGAACTAACATTTACCTCAATGAAACAAATAGATAGCAAAACATGTACTGCCTGTCAAATGTGCTATAGAGTCTGTCCGAGCGGCGCACTTAGTTCAGATATAAAAAATTCAAAGATAGATTTTGATCCGTTATTGTGTATAAAGTGTCATATTTGTCATGATGTGTGTGAACCTAATGCAATCATACTTTCGCCTGTTTATAAAATAAAAGAGTTTTTTGAACCTGAAGTTCACAATTTGATAAAATTTAATGTTAAAAGATGTGATGAGTGCAATATGATTTTTAGTACAAACAATAGCAGTGATAAACTCTGCTACAGATGCAAAGCAGAAGAGGAAGAGGCTAGAGAACTTTGGGGAATAAAGGAAAATATATAATATGATGAACAATGCAAATGAGATATCACATCATACAAAGCTTTATGGTTTTATAGGGGAATTTGCAGGACAGAGTAGTTTGTCTGCAATATTAAATAAGCTTTTTAAAGTAAAAAACAAAGATGCCATGATGATACCTATGAACATTAGGGAGGATGATTTTTATTATACTGTAGCAAATATGAAAAAATCGCATGTAAATGGTGCGTTTATATCCAATGAGTATACAAAAAATGTAGTAGAACTTTTGGATGAAGCAAGTGAGGCAGTTTTAAAATCAGGCATGTGTGATATTATTTTAAGAGAGGGAGAAAAACTTATTGGTGATATTTTGGGCATAAATGTATTGGCAAAATTTTTAAAAAACAGAAATTGTAAAAAAATAGCACTCATTGGAATTGATTCAAGAGCGAAAGCATTTTGCTTTTTAAGAGATGATTTTGAAATAAGTTACTTTTATAATGATTTGGAAAATCTTATGAATTTTACTATTGAGATGGGAGTAATAAATCCTGATATAAATCGTATATCAGATAGTGTAAATATCGATTTTTCAAATTATGATGCAGTTATAGATTTTTCTGATTTAGAGAGTTTGGATATGGTCGATAAATTTAGTGATATAAATTTGGATATGAAGCAAAAAAAAGAGTTTTCAGCACTTAAATTAAGAGCAGATGAACTTAAAGCAAATTATATTGGGTTTGATGCTATGTTAGAAGAATTAAGCAGCGCTATTTTTGAATTTTTAGAAAAGAAGCAGCATCTAGATTATGACAAAAGCAATATGAGATTTTAAAAAAATAAAGGAAAAAAATGAATCAACATGATTTAAGTGATTTAAGAGCAGAGTTTGATAAGTTTGTAAAAGAGAGATGTTCAACAGATCCTGAAAATTTGCAAGAGCAAAATCCGGATGCTTCAGACAAAGAGGATGAAGAGAGTGTTCCACAATTTGTAGAAACACTTACAAATAAGCTTTTAGCACCTGCAATTAGCGGCGTCTATCTCTCAAGACTTGATATAAAGAGAATAGCTGAAGCTATAGATGAGTCTATTCCTATTAAGGAGCGTATTAAAATGATTCGAGCTCTTTTTAGACATACAACTACAAAACAGTATTTAGAAGATGCTTTTGCTGAAATAAACAGACATATCAATGGCCGTATCTTAATCTATCAAGAACTTGGTGAAGCATTTCCGGCATCTAAAGCAATCTTTGATGAGCATTCTAACAAGGCGAGAAAAATTATGAAAATATTTGAACACATTATAGAAGATTTTGAAGAGATAGAACCCTCAGAAGATCCTTTGTTTGTTTAGTTTTGAAAGTTTAAACGAGAAAATGTCTTCTCATTTTGTAGAGCAGTATAGATAATAGTATCGCTGCTATCGATGCAATCATAAAAAGAGTAGTGCTCCCATAATTGTCCCACAGCCATCCGCCAATAGTAAGCGATAGCAGGGTCATTACTCCTATGGAGGTATAATAAACTCCATATGCAGTTGCTTTAAGCTCCTTAGGTGAAGTGTCTGAAATAATGGCTTTGGCAAGTGCATTAAAACCGCCGGCGAAAAAGCCGTAGATACCAAATCCTATCCATGCTCCCCAAATATCTCCTGAAACCATAGCAAGTGCTCCCAATCCAAAAGCCATATAGACAACGGATAAAAGTGTTGCTTTCCCAAATCGATCTGCCATTTTTCCAATTGGTATGGCAAAAATCGAGAGAATAAGATTATAAAGAGTATAGGCGAGCGGAATAATTGCTAATGCCATGCCGTTGTCTTGAGCCTTAAGAATCATAAAAGAGTAGTTCATTGCAAAGAGGCTGAAAAGACTCTGAAAAATGAGCAACCAGTAGAACTGCTTACTTAGTGATTTAGGACGAAATTGTTTTAGAGGCACCGGTGTAAAAGAGGTGTCTGTAACAAAAAAGATAAGAATTGCCATGGCAATAAGACCGGGAATAAGACTTAGAGCAAAAATAGTTCGAAAAGATGCCTCGCTCTCTCCCAAAAACCAGAGCAATCCAAAGGCACTTAAGCTTCCTACAACGGCTCCTGCACTGTCCATCATTTTATGAAAGCCAAAAACAAAGCCGCTGGACTCATTTTGAGCAGAGTCGCTGATAAGAGCATCGCGAGGTGCGCTGCGGATTCCTTTGCCGATGCGATCAGCCACTCTTATGGTGGCAATCATGGCAGCACTCTGAGCAAAAAAAGCAAAAGGTTTGATGATGTTAGAGAGACCATATCCGATAATTGTGAGTACTTTGCGTTTTCCGATTCGATCAGAATAAAAACCAGATAGTGCAATTAGCAGAGCAACTCCGAGCTCAGCCACTCCTTCTATTAGACCGATTTCTCCTTTGCTTGCATGTAAAAATCTATCTAAAAAAATGGGCAAAAGAGGAAGTATCATTTCTGTTGAGAAGTCTGTAAAAAAGCTATTCGCACCTAATGCGATAACATTTTTATCTATTTTATTCATAAGAACATATCCTCTTTTATCTGCTTCCAACACTACTGTTGTAAAAGCAAATTGATATAGAATTAAGACTATTTATCTTATATAAGTTATGCTACATCATGCCTTGAAGTTGTAAAAATCCCTGCCAAAGAACAGCACTTAAAATTCCCGCTACAAATCCTGCAACGATATCATCGCCAACGACGCCGACACCACCTTTGGCCTCTCTGTCCAGTCTACCGATAATAGATGGTTTTTTTATATCAAAATATCTAAACAGTACAAAAGAGAGTAAACTTTGAATTAAAAAACCATTTTGCAAATCAGCAACTTCATTTAAATTTACACTAATTGCAGGTGCAACGCTAAGAGCAAACCACATTCCGATCAACTCATCAATAACTATGCGTTTATCATCATGTATAGCGCTTTTTTTTTCGTACTTGTTTATTTCACGAATGGCTATTGCAGAGATTAAAACAGTAGCTAAAAAAAGAGTTTGAGCATCAAAATATATAAGTATAAGCATACCAAGAGGCAAAGAGACGAGTGTTCCGACAGTTCCCGGAGCTTTTGGTGCAAGCCCGCTGTATCCCAAAGTTATAAAAAACCAGTTCATTTTTTTCCTTCAGTAAATTTGTAAAACAACAAAATTATGTTAATGATGTTGTTTGATAGAGTTTCATTAGTTCCAAGTAGAAGTCATTTTCAGTATGCTCTTCTAAAAGCCCTTTGCTAGGGAGTATGTCATAATAGATTTTTTCTAAATTTTTAAATCTATTTGGATGAAGTTTAGATAGGACTACGGCTGAAATCTCTTTTCTCATTAGTATTGTAGGCGGTAAAATGCCAAGTTCTAAAAGTTCCAGTATGGAGTTTGAATGATAAGAAATTTGATGATGCTGGCCATGCGGGCAAGTATTTTTACTCACAAGTGTAGTACATTTGTCGCAATAAACATACTCGCTTGCAACGGTGATTTCAATATCTATTCCTATTACTTTGTCAATGATGGATTTATTTGAATTACAATCATAAAACATTCCAAGCCCGGCATGATTTCTGCCAATTGTTAATCTGTTGCAGCCATAGTTTTTAGCAACTACAGCATCAATTATTATTTCATTGTATCCTGCAAAAATATAACTGTTTTCAAGCGGTACAACAACTACATGATTTTTTGTTAAAAAATTATTTATAAAAAATTCAAGAGACTCTTTTCTTATTTCAAAAGATAAATTTGATTCTGAATATGGTTTTAATAAAAAAATTACAAGCAAATCAGTGCTGTCGAGTGTTTGACGAATCAGTTTTTCATGTGCTCTATGCAGGGGATTTCCTGCCATTACAAGAGCTGTTGTATGTTTTGCATTTATAAGTTTTTTAGCTTCTTGTATTTTTTGTTTGTTTGTATTGCTGGATTTATTTAAGAGAGTATACTCTCCGCTGACGGCCAATGAACCAAGTCTGTTCAGTGTTGTCATAACACCGGGATGAGAGATGTCATCTGTTCCATATATATGTTTTATTCTATCTCTGGGGTCTATATGAAAAACTTCATCAACTATTAAAGAGGCAAAAGGTTTTTTATCGAAGAGAATAATAATCTCCTCTCCTTTTTGCAATGAACGCAATACCTCTGCATTTATTTTGCCTGATGGGGCCAAAATAAAGGGAAAAGGAAAAGATTTACCATTGATAAGCCCTGTTTTTAGTACGCTTTCACTCTCTTTTTTATTCATTAACGACTCAACTGGAGAGAGTAAGCCGTCTTTGAGAAGTTCAAGTGCCGCCGCTGCTTCTTTGTCTATTAAAAGAGTTTTATTTTTTCTTGACAATGTCATACTTCTTTCTTTTTTCCCATAAACTTTTACGGCTGATTCCTAATTTTTTTGATAGTTCGGTATCAGGAAATTTATGTTGATAGTTTAAAACGATAAATTTTACATAATCTTCAATAGGGAGAATTTCTCCCTCATCGAAGATATTGTTTTCACTTTTAATTTCTATAATATCATATGTTTCATCATCTATTTTGTCAGTACTTGAAATTATAGCTTTTTTATTTTCAAGTGATGAATAAAGAGCTTTTCTCTCGCTTTTTTTAAGAGTTTGAAAATCTATAATATAAATAAGCGAATTATCTGTAATTGATTCTATCTCATTTATGGCTTTTGGGTCACTAAGGGTTATAAAATGTAGTGGTAAATTTTTCTTTTTTGCATATTCAAAAGCGAAAGAGTCTGCATGTTTCTGATATGGTGAAAAGATAAAAAGAGGAAGTTGCAGATTATCAAAGTTGTGCTCGCTGTCAAGAGATGCAAAGGAGTGTGTCAAATATTTTTCATAAGCTTTATTTCTTCTTTTTAACTTTTCATACTCTTGATAATGATTTATCTTCCTAATAAGTTCTTCAATCATAAAAGGTTTGAGTATATAATCTTTTGCCCCTGCCGAGAGAGGTTTAGACACGGTATCGTTGCTTATATATGAAACCATAAGAATTATAATAGATTTTTTAAATGTCTCTATTACAGGATTAAAATCCTGACCGTTTATGTTTGTTGAAAGCAAAACGACATCATAGTTGTTGCTTTTTATTGCATCTCTTGTTGATGTGCACATTTCACACACATGACCCAGTTCACTTAGTTTTGTAGCTATGCTTTGCGCTAAGTAAACTTCATTTTCTATAATTAGTATCTTCAAATTTTTGTCCAATCAAAATATTTTAAATTTGCGTTGGCAATAACACCAACACCTTCGCATCTGCCGATAAAACCAAGTTTTTCAGTTGTTGTGGCTTTTATGTTTACCCTTTGGCTCTCTATATTTAAAATAGTACTGAGCACTTTTCTCATTTGCAGCTTATAGTTGCCGATTTTAGGTTTTTGGGCTGCTATTGTCAAATCTACATTTATAATTACAAATCCAAAATTACAAAGTGTTGTAACAACTCTTTTTAAGAGCTTTTTTGAGTCTATATTTTTATAAGCAGTATCATTGTCCGGAAACATCATACCGATATCTCCCATTCCGGCAGCGCCGAGAAGAGCATCAATAAGAGCATGAATTGCCACATCACCGTCACTGTGAGCTTTAAATCCATATTTGGAATCTATCTTTACACCGCCAAGATACATTTCGCCCTTTTCATCAAAAGCGTGAACATCAAATCCAGTTCCGCTTAATATATCATTTGAGGGCGGGGTAAGGCATTGTAACTTTTTTAAATCTTCTATATGAGTTATTTTATGGGCACTGCTTTGGCCTAAAATAAACTCTCTTGAGCCTCCGTTTGCAACTATTGCACTGCTCTCATCCGTAAATTCCTCTTTTTGCTCAAGAGCACTTATGAGTGCAGAGGTAATTGAAAGTTGTGGTGTTTGAACAACTTTTACTCTATCTCTGTCAATTGTTTGATCATCATATACTATAGTATCATTTACTTTTAAGTAAGGAACAATGCAGTCACTTTTTCCTCTATATGAAATAATATTTTGCAAAAATTCTTCACTTATGCAAGAACGGGCAATATCACTTACTAAAACAAATTCTGTATCTACCTCTTTAAGAGAGTTTTTTAAAGACTCTTGTCTGCTGTTTCCGCCCTCTATAAATACAAAATCAGAGTAATATTTCATAAATTCTATATCATCTAAAGATGAAGTTATGATAATTTTTTTAAAAAGTTTTGTTTTTTCACATTTTTCGGCGACAAATTGCCATAATGGTTGATTTCCAACTCTAAGCCATTGTTTCTTTATATCTAGTTCAAAGCGTGTTGAACTGCCTGCTGCAAGTAAAATAAGTGTTACATTAGACAATAAAACTCCTAAAATATATAAGTGTTACGAAATTATACACATCAAAAGCTTTTTTTTCTCTTGAAGCAGGTAATAATTTCGCAAAAATTTAATTTAATATATAAATTATTAGAGCAGATAATCAACTTAATATTATATTAACTTTATTTGACTATATTTTCAGTGCATGATAGTGGTATATAATTAAAGTGGGAGAGAATATGAGAACTTCATGGGTAAAAAAGCGTCAAAACGACCCTGTTAAAACACAAATGCATTACGCAAAGCAAGGTATTATTACCGAAGAGATGGAGTATGTGGCAAATATAGAAAATCTATCTCCTGAGTTAGTTCGCAGTGAAATAGCAAGAGGAAGATTGATTATTCCTGCAAATGTAAATCATACTTCACTAGAACCAATGGCAATAGGTATTGCAGCAAGATGCAAAATCAACGCAAATATTGGTTCGTCCGCAATAGCATCTGATATACAAGGCGAGGTTGAAAAGATTCAGGTATCTCAACATTACAAAGCTGATACTGCGATGGATCTTTCAACAGGGGGCGATTTGGATGAAATTCGCAAGGCTGTAATTGCTTCATCTAAAATACCTATAGGAACGGTTCCAATTTATCAAATACTACATGATGTCGGAAATAAAATAGAAGATTTAAGCATAGATGTAATGCTTGAAGTACTCGAGCGTCAAGCAAAACAGGGTGTTAGTTATTTTACTATTCATGCAGGATTTTTATTGGAGAATATGCCAAAAATTGCTAAAAGAAAAATGGGAATAGTAAGCCGCGGAGGCTCTTTAATGGCTGCATGGATGATGCACTATCATAAAGAAAATCCTTTCTATACGGCATATGACGATATTTTGGATATTTGTGCAAAATATGATGTTGCACTTTCTCTAGGTGATTCTCTTCGTCCTGGATGTTTGGCAGATGCAAGTGATGATGCTCAGCTTGGCGAACTTAAAGTATTGGGTGATTTGACTTTAAGAGCATGGGAGAGGGATGTTCAAGTTATGATAGAAGGACCGGGGCATGTTCCATTAAATCAAATTGAACGCAATATGAAACTTCAGCGTGAACTTTGTCATGAGGCACCTTTTTATATTTTAGGACCATTGGTAACAGATATTGCTGCCGGATATGATCATATAAGTTCAGCAATCGGTGCTGCGGTCGGCGGATGGCACGGAGCATCAATGCTTTGCTATGTTACTCCAAAAGAACATCTAGGACTTCCAAACGCAAATGATGTAAGAGAAGGTATTATTGCTTATAAAATTGCTGCTCATGCAGCTGATATTGCAAGAGGGCGCAAAGGTGCTAGAGATGTTGATGATGCGATGAGTGATGCAAGATATAGTTTTAATTGGGAAAAACAATTTGAACTTGCGCTTGATAGCGAAAGAGCTAGAGAGTACCATGATGAAACGCTTCCTCAAGATGTTTTTAAAGAGGCGGAGTTTTGTTCAATGTGCGGACCGAAATTTTGTTCATATAAGATAACGCAGAATATTATGGATAATCCGCAAGCAATTGATAAAATCATACAAGATTCAAAAGAAAAATAAAAAATAGTTTATAAAATAAATTTTATTGATATAGGATAATTTTTGTCTTATTTAATTATGGTAAAATTTTGTTCTAAAAACAAATAGGGCTTTGCCCTAAAGGCGTTATTAAATTAAATAAAAAGGAAAATATATAGAATGACAAAAGATATTGTAAATTCAGCACTATCAAAAGTTATGTATCCAGGTTTTACAAAAGATATCGTAACTTTTGGTTTTGTTAATAGTATAGAAATTAACGGTAATGATGTTAGTTTTAATGTTGAAATTACATCAAGTGCTCCAGAGGTGAAGCAACAAATTATTGATGATGCAACAAAAGAGCTAAAAGCAGTCGGTGCGGGGAATGTTACGGTAAATATTAATGCTCCGAAAATGCCTGAGCCTCCAAAGCCAAAGAGCAAAAATATTGCTCCGCATATTAAAAACTTTTTGATGGTCAGTTCAGGAAAGGGCGGAGTCGGTAAATCGACAACATCAGTAAATATAGCTATTGCTCTTGTAGCACAAGGTAAAAAAGTCGGTTTACTAGACGCAGATATCTATGGACCGAATATTCCTCGTATGTTAGGTGTAGCAGATGTTAAGCCTGAAGTTTCAGGAAATAAAGTTCTTCCAATTAAAGCGTATGGATTAGAGATGATTTCAATGGGCTCATTGATGGAAGAGGGAAAATCTCTTATGTGGCGCGGACCAATGATTATAAAAGCAATCGAGCAGTTCTTAAGTGATATATTATGGAGCGATTTGGATGTTTTAGTTATAGATATGCCTCCTGGAACAGGTGATGCACAATTGACATTGGCGCAAAGTGTACCGGTTACTGCGGGTCTTACAGTAACTACTCCTCAATCAGTTTCGCTTGATGATTCTCGTCGTTCACTTGATATGTTTAAAAAATTAAATATTCCAATTGCAGGAATTGTAGAAAATATGAGCGGTTTTATTGCACCGGATACAGGTGTTGAGTATGATATTTTTGGTAAAGGAACTTCACAGCCAATGGCAGAAGAGTTTGATACTAAAATAATTGCTGAAATTCCTATCGAACCAAGTATAAGAACCGGTGGAGATGAAGGAAAACCAATTACATTTGTTAATCCAATGAGTGAAAGCTCAAAGCGTTATATGGCTGCCGCTGAATCTATTTGGGCTACTATCGAAGAGGTAAATGCAAGTGGTGGAGTTAGCAATGAAAATGTTCAACCAGTCACAGCACCAGGCGGTAAATCTGCTTGCAGTATGTAAAAATATGACGCATTTTATGCGTCATATTATTTATAAAGCTAGAAAATAATTACTCTACAGTTACACTCTTTGCTAAGTTCCTTGGCATATCCACATCATTTCCCAATCTTATAGATATCTCTAAAGACAATAGTTGTAAAACTACCATCATCTCGAAAAATTCCAGCATATAGTGCTCACAAGAGGAGATTTGTATAAAATCATCTGCTTTATCAAACTCACTCTGACTTATTGCACAAATAGTAGAATCTCTGGCACTGAGCTCCTCGACATTGCTTTTTGATTTTTCATAATGAAGATGTTTTGGAAGAAGAGCAATGGTAAATAGTTCTGGATCTGCAAGGGCGATCGGACCATGTTTCATTTCACCTGCGGGATAACCTTCTGCATGCAGATAAGAGATCTCTTTAAGTTTTAGTGCACCTTCAAGAGCAAGCGGATAGAAGATATCTCTTCCGATAAAGAAAAAACCATGTCCGTGGAGATATCTTTTGGATAATCTTTTGATTCGTTCATGCATAGCATCTGTTACTTTTATATGTGAAGGAACCTCACGAAGCAGTGAAATATGTGAAGCTATCTCTTGTGCATTTAGCGAATTTTTTCTCTTTGCAATATATAGGCTTAACATCCAAAAAACACTAACTTGCGTAGCAAAAGCTTTGGTTGAAGCCACTCCTTTTTCTATTCCTGCTCTAGTTAAAATAGTTGCATCTGCCAATCTTACCATTGAAGAGTTGTCAACATTACAAATAGCTAAAGTTTTAAGATTAGCAGCTTTTGCCATTTTGAGGGTTTCCAAAGTGTCAGCTGTTTCACCGCTTTGAGAAATAACGACAAAAAGCGTGTCTTTTGTCATAATTGGTTCTCTGTAGCGAAATTCGCTTGCAATTTCTAATGAAGTTTTAATTTTTGAATATCTCTCAAAAAGATATGAAGCACTCATAGCTGCATGATAAGATGTTCCGCATGCGCAAAGTTTTATCTCATTTATACCGTCAAAAAGAGTTTTGTCAAGTTCATCAAAAATAATTTCATTTTCACCCAATCTTCCCATTAGAGTATCTGAAATTACAACACTCTGCTCATATATCTCTTTTTCCATAAAGAATCTGTAGCCATCTTTTTGAGCAAGAAGTTTATTTTGTGAAAGTGCGGAGAATTTTAACTCTTTCTTAGCTCCATCTTTGTTAAAAACAGCTATCTCTTTAGAAGTTGCATATCCGTAATCTCCATCTTCAAAATAGTTGACGCTTTGACAGTGTCCAATTAACGGCGTGTCGGAGGATGCGAAATATTTTTCATTTTCTTTATTTATTCCAATTAGCATCGGAGAGCCATACTTCGCAAAAAAGATTCTATCAGGTTCATTTTTTGTAACAAGCAAAATTGCATAAGCGCCTTGAAGTTCGCTTACAGTTTTTGCAAATGCCTCGAAAGAGTTTTTTGCGCTTTTTTGATTTTTTTCAAATTGGTGAACAATCACTTCCGTATCAGTTTGGCTTAAAAACCGTGCGCCATTTGCTTGAAGCTCTTTTTTTAACTCTACATAATTTTCAATGATTCCATTGTGAACAACATAAGAAGATTCTCCTAAATGCGGATGTGCGTTTAGTTCTGTAGGCTTTCCGTGTGTTGCCCATCGCGTATGCCCGATGCCGAGTGCAAAGCCTTCTGTTTTAAAATCTTTTGTTTTTTCTTTAAGGTTAACAAGTTTGCCTACGGCTTTGTAGTTTGAAAAATTTCCATTTTGTAAAACGGCTATTCCTGCTGAATCATATCCGCGATACTCTAACTCTTTTAGACCCTCTAGTAAAATCTCTTTTGTATTTTTTTGTCCAAGATAACCAACAATTCCGCACATCTATTTGCCTTTTGTAATCAATAATTTATAAATATTTTCGACATTATTACATAGTTCGTTTTGTTTTTCTATTAAGAAACTGTCTCTTACTTTATGTTTTGTGCTGTGAATTTTTGCTGATACAATGTTTATGCCAAGTTCTTCAAAACACTCCATTATGTAAGCTAAAAGACCCTTTTGGTTTTGTGTATTTATATTTATTTCTGCATGTGTAAGCGAGTGCTCAAAATCTATGTTTATTTCATGTTTATATATTGTAACTTCTTTTAGTTTTATATGCTTGCTCATATCAAAAGCATTGTTTATAATATTTTCTATTTGACGAAGCTCATCTTTGCCGACATGCTCGATAAATTCAATTTTAAAATATTTTATATCATCAAAAAGTGTGAAAATCTCCATAGATGCAACATCGAGATGACTTAAAGATGCAAGAAGATATCCAATGTTTAATGGAATTTTTCTATAAATTTCTATAACAAGAGAGCTCTCTGTAGAGATTGAAAAATCATACTTTTTTGTTTCTTTTGCTTTTTTTGCAATTTCTATGATATCTAAAGGCGTGTGTTTAAAAAAGAAAAGATTTGATTCAATGCCTAAGAGTTTCTTTTGAAGTAATTTTGGAAGTTCAAGAAATTCAGGAAGTTTTTGAACCCTTTTTTCACTGTTTATTCTTTTGGAAGCATCTGTAATTCTACCTTTGTTTTGTGCAACTTCAAGAGCATTTATATAGAGTTCGCGAAGAAGTTTTGAGCTAAAAGAGTTATAAACTCCTTCACCCACACCATTAATATCGGCATAAGTTAGAACATAAAGAAGTTTTAGATTTTTGATATCTTCCACATTTGACATAAACTTATAGAGTGTTTTTTCATTATGAATATTTTGTCTAAAAGCGACATTGCTCATGGTTACATGTTGCTTTACTAAAGTTATAGATCTATGTATATCTTCATCTTTTAGTTTCATTTTTTTAACAAACGGCGCTATAAGTTTTGCACCTACCTCGCTATGGTCTTGAACTCTTCCTTTTCCTGTATCATGAAAAAGAGTTACAATTTTTAGCAACAGTTTTTCATCATTGCCAAATTCATCATAAAGTTTTTTAATAAACGGCTCTTCAATATTTTCCAATGCTTCTACACATTTTATGGAGTGAATGTCTACGGGATAGTGATGATATCCGTCAAATTGCGGCAGATGAAGCACTTTTTTAAAATTATGAAACAGATGATGAAGTATGCCTGCATCATAAAAGAGTTTTAAAAAACAGTACATA
This sequence comes from Sulfurimonas xiamenensis, assembly GCF_009258045.1. Taxonomy (NCBI): domain Bacteria; kingdom Pseudomonadati; phylum Campylobacterota; class Epsilonproteobacteria; order Campylobacterales; family Sulfurimonadaceae; genus Sulfurimonas; species Sulfurimonas xiamenensis. The sequence goes on along the minus strand of NZ_CP041166.1, from coordinate 1,365,804 downwards.
TGTCTTTTTTTAAAGAGTTCTTTGAGCAGCATATATGTTTTTGATTTTAGCGGATACTCTATCTTTGTATAGGTAAACTGGTTTAAAAATCCGGCATCAAAATGGTATGTTTTATTTTCAAGAGAAACTAAAATTTCTAAAAGCTTGTTTAACGGCTGAATCGCTAGATTGTAAGAGGCGTAAATTCTGTTATCTAGTTCGTAAATACCTCTGCTTAAGCGGTGATGTCTAAATTTTTTCACATTAGAGATATCCGCAATATATGGTCTAACCATTTTTTTAACAAATATTTGAGTAAAATTATTTATGCGCCATTGCGCCTCAAGTACTTTTGTAATCATCTTTTGCTGATTTTTAAAACCAAGCATATGACTTACCTCTGGTATATACTCTAAAAGAAGTCTATCTTCTTGTTTGCCTGTAATAAGATGAAGAGCACTTCTTACGCGAAACAACAATTCTAGTGCTACTCTGTACTCTTTATACTCTTCATCAGAATAGAGAGAACCTGTTAAATCTTTTAAGCTTGTAATTGCATAAATAGTCTGTGCTATCCAAAATATAAAGTTAGAATCTCGAAGCCCGCCAACGCTCTTTTTGATATTTGGCTGCATCGAGTTTGGATATTTTTTTCTTCTAGTTTGAGCCTCTTTAATTTTTGCAAGAATAAACTCTTTTTGTTTATAAAGTCGTATTCTATTTAACTCTTTGCTTGCTGCATGCCAAGTCAAACTTGATCCGGTAACAAATCTTGCTTCCATAAGTGAAGTTCTTATTGTGATATCTTCATTGCTGGCTTTAAAGAGATCATCTACCTCATGTACTCTATGGCTTAGTTTCAGTCCTGAATCCAAAATTAGATAGAAAAATTTTTCTATAATAAGCTCACTGTTAAAGCCGTCAATTTTTTTATAAACTATAAGCAGATCTATATCGCTGTGAACGCATAGCTGTTCCCGCCCGTAACTTCCAAGAGCAACAACGGCTATGGGAATAGAGCTTCTCATGGGAAGGTAGTTTCCAAATATACGCCTTAAAGTAGTTTTGTACATTAATGAGATAATGGAATCTAGCTGTTTTGTGTGGCAAACGAGAAAATCTTTGCCTTGATTTTTTTTAAAGAGCTCACTAAGAGAAGCTTTATACTCATTTATAAAAGTTTTGAAGAGTTTAGATAGCTCAAAATCACTACCATTTTTTTCTATTATATCTTCAATATGAACTGCTAAATCCAAGGCAATTGTCCTGCTTTTTTTATAATTATAGTGTAATTACTCAAACAGGGCAGAGACAAAGAGATAAAATAGTATAAATTTTAATTTTTGAAAAAGATTACGAAGTACAATTAAAGTTAGTAGATGCTAATATTACGACTTTAATATGCAAAAAAGCATCAGGATTATAATAGTTAGGAATAAATAAAAATGTATCTATTTACAAGTGAAGTAGTCAGCCCGGGGCATCCTGATAAGTGCGCTGACATTATAGCGGATAGCATAGTCGATAGACTAATTATAGGAGACTCAAAATCAAGAGTTGCATCAGAGGTTTTTGTTGCCGGAAAACATATAGTAATCGGTGGAGAAGTAACATCAAAAACTAGAATAACTACCGAAGAGTATAAGAAAATTGTTCATGACGCTCTTGTAAATATCGGTTATGACGGAAATCCATACTTTACGAAGGAGGAGTGCCTTCATCCTGAAGATATAGAACTTCAAGTGCTTTTAAATGCGCAGTCTCCCGATATTAATCAAGGAGTGGATCAAGAGAGCGGCGAGATAGGTGCCGGTGATCAGGGAATTATGTTTGGATATGCTGATATTGAGACGAAAAACTATATGCCAAGTGCTATCACATATGCAAGAATTTTGATGGAAAAAGTTTATAACTATGCAAAAGAGAATCCATCTAAACTTGGTGTTGATATCAAAACACAGGTTACTATGGATTACGGCAAGAAAGAGAATTTCGAGAGCTGCAGACCTCAAAAAATTCATACTATTGTTGTTTCAGCTCCTTGTGTAAATACGATGGATATAAACAGTGTAAGAGCTTTAATACAAGAGTTGATAGATGATGCAGGACTTCCTGAAGAACTTTACAATAAAAATGAGTGCATTATTCATATCAACCCGACAGGAAAATATGTATCCCACTCATCTCTGCATGATTCAGGACTTACGGGAAGAAAACTTATCGTTGACAGTTTTGGCGGATATGCACCCATCGGAGGCGGAGCGCAGAGTTCAAAAGATTATACAAAAGTTGACAGAAGCGGTTTATATGCAGCCAGATGGATAGCCAAGCATATTGTAGCTGCAGGTTTAGCAAAAAAAGCGCTTGTACAGATCTCTTATGCAATCGGGGTTGCGCGTCCAACCTCTATTGCGGTCGATACATATGGAACAGTAATACAAAGCTTGGACGATGATAAACTTTCAGAATTTGTACAAGAAAATTTTTCTCTTACTCCAAACTGGATAACAAATAAATTTAGTCTTGACAAACCATCAAAAGAGACTTTTTTATATGCTGATGTAGCTGCTCGTGGACAGGTTGGACAGAGTGATTATCCTTGGGAAAAGCTTGATGAGCTTGAAAAATTTGAGGCATTAAGATAATTATGGATTTAAAAGAAAAAATTTTGGCAGGAAAACGGGTAAATTTTGAAGAAGCGCTTGCGCTTTATGATATGGATCTTTTTGATCTTGGTGAGCTGGCGGATGCGATTCGCAAAAAAAAGCATGATAAAAAAACATACTTTAATATCAACCGTCATATAAATCCGACAAATATTTGTGCTGATGTGTGCAAATTTTGTGCATACAGTGCAACAAGAAAAAATCCAAATCAGTATACTATGAGCCATGACGAGATTATGGAGATTGTAAAAGATATTGACTCCCGTGGCGCAAAAGAGGTCCATATAGTTTCTGCTCATAATCCAAATACAGGTTTGGAGTGGTACCTTGATATATTTAAAAAGATAAAGAGTGCTTATCCTCATCTGCATGTAAAAGCTCTTACTGCCGCAGAAGTTGATTTTTTATCGCGTCAATATGGTAAAAGTTATGATGAGATACTTGATTTGATGGTTAAAAACGGTGTGGATTCTATGCCAGGAGGCGGAGCAGAAATATTCGATGAGAAAGTAAGAGATTATATTTGTAAAGGTAAAGTCACATCAGATCAATGGTTTGAAATTCATAAAAAATGGCATGAGAGAGGAAAAAAGAGCAATGTTACAATGCTCTTTGGACATGTTGAGAGCAGGGCAAATCGCATAGATCATATGATGAGAATTAGAGAGCTTCAGGACAAAACCGGCGGCTTTAACTGCTTTATCCCTCTTGTTTATCAAAAAGAGAATAATTATTTAAATATAAAAGAGATTATAACTGCAAACGAGATTTTAAAAACGATAGCAATAAGCCGCATAGTTTTGGATAATGTTGATAATATAAAAGCATACTGGGTAACTTCTACAGTAAACTTGGCATTAGTTGCTCAAGAGTTTGGCGCAAATGATTTAGACGGAACGATAGAAAAAGAGTCTATAAATTCTGCAGCGGGTGCAAAAAGTGCACATGGCATGAAACTTGAAGATTTTACTGCGCTTATAAAAAACAGCGGTTTTATTCCGGTTGAAAGAGATAGCCTTTATAATGAAATAAAAGAGTGGTAAGAAAAATATGGATATATCGGTTATAATCCCAACTTATAACCGTTTTGAACTTCTTAAAAGAGCCATAAAATCTGTATATGCGCAAACTTTTAAACCAAAAGAGATTATCGTTGTTGATGATGGTTCAATTGACAGTACTTTAAAAATCCAAAATTTATTTCCAGACATCAAATATTTTTATCAAAAAAACTCAGGTGTCTCAAGCGCAAGAAATCTGGGTATAAAAAAAGCTGCGTATAAGTGGTTGGCGTTTTTAGATTCTGATGATGTATGGCATAAAGAGAAGTTGGCTTTTCATGCGATATTTCATAAAAAAAATCCTCACATATTGATGAGTTACACAAATGAGAGATGGATAAGAGATGGTGTTGAAGTAGCTATGCCTCAAAAATATCAAAAATTTCACGGAGATATTTTTGATGCGTCCCTTTCTCACTGCATTATTGCTCCCTCGGCAACGCTTATGCATAAAAATTTATTACAAGATGTCGGCTTTTTTGATGAGAATTTAGAAGTTTGTGAAGATTATGATATGTGGCTAAGAGTGGCATTAAAAAACAATATAGGGCTTATAGATAAAAAGCTTATTACAAAATATGGCGGAGCAGACGATCAGCTTAGTACAAAATTTTGGGGAATGGACAGATTTAGAGTTAAGGCTTTAGAGAAGCTGCTTGATTTAGAGCTGCCAAAAGATAAAAAAGATTTAGTTATAAAAACATTAGTGCATAAGTACACACTACTATTAAAAGGCGCCATAAAATATGATAGAATATTGGATATTAATGCGTATAAAACAAAAATAGAGAGATATACATTTGAATAATTTAACACAAAGTACAAAAGTAACACTGCTTTATATAGCGATAGCGTTTCTGTTTTCAGTTGCTATAAGGATGATTTGGTTTTATCAATTTTTTGGGTATGAACCTTTTATGTTTAATTCTCAGCTTATGATAAACACAAATGATGGCTATTTCTGGGCAGAGGGTGCCAGAGATATTCTTAGCGGCATAAGTCAAGAAAACGATCTCTCTCCCATAACTACTGCTGCTTCGCAGTTAACTGCACTTTTTGCTTATATATTGCCTTTTTCGTTTGAGAGCATAATCTTATTTATGCCTGTTTTTTTAAGTTCGCTTGTTGTTGTTCCTATAATACTTATTGCAAAGAGTTTAGATAATTTAGAGATGGGTCTTATAGCTGCACTTTTAGCTAGTATTGCATGGAGTTACTACAATCGAACAATGATTGGTTATTATGATACCGATATGCTAAATATAGTACTTCCAATGTTTCTGCTTTGGTCGATAATTTGGGCTATAAGAACAAATGAAAACAGGTATCTTCTTATAACAGCTCTTGATATTTTAGTTTATAGATGGTGGTATCCTCAAAGCTACTCTTTGGAGTTTTCATTTTTTGGTTTAATCCTTTTTTACACACTTGTTTGGGATAGAAAAAATTTTTATAACTATAAACTTTTAGCTTTAATGATGCTTGCAATGGTAAATCTTGACGGCTTTATTAGATTCCCTCTGGTTTTGGCTGTTTTTTATATCTTTAAAGATAAAAGATTTGATAAATATACATACTCTATTTTAGTTGCTTCAGTTGTTGTGTTTTTCGCATCAGGCGGTTTTACCCCTATCTGGAATCAGTTAAAAGGATATGTATTTAAAGATGCCGTAACTGCAGCCGATGAGGGCTTGAAGCTTCACTTCTTCTCTGTAATGCAGACAATAAGAGAAGCAGGACATATACCCTTTGAGACATTTGCAAACCGCATAAGCGGACATGTAATTACTTTTATTTTATCTCTTGGAGGATTTATATATCTCTCCTACAGACATAAAATAATGCTTTTTGGACTTCCTATGATAGGTCTTGGTTTTTTGGCTTATTTCGGAGGGTTGAGATTTACTATCTATGCAGTTCCAGTTTTAGCTTTTGGTGCTGCTTTTTTAATAACAGAAATTGCAAGATATATGCCGACAAAAAGATTAAAGTTTTTAGCTATAACTGCTTTTACATTAGCAGTTTTATATCCAAATATAGCTCATGTACAGGAGTATAAAGTTCCAACGGTATTTAATGTTAATGAGATTAAGGTTTTAGATAAGTTAAAAAATATAGCAGATAGAGAGGATTATGTAATTGCATGGTGGGATTATGGATATCCTATTCGATATTACAGTGATGTAAAAACATTGGCAGATGGCGGGAAACATAGCGGAAGTGTGAATTTTCCTGTTAGTTTTACGCTAACCAGTCCTCAAAATATTTCAGCAAAAATGGCAAGACTTGATGTTGAATATACTGAAAAAACATTTAGATTTAAAGAGGAGAATAAAGAGCGTATTGAAGATGAAAATATAACGATATTTTCAAATATAGAACAGATGACAAAAGAGTACGGTTTTGATGATGCAAATGATTTTCTTCTATCGCTTCAAACTGATATAGAACTTCCTTCAAAAACAAGAGATATCTATTTTTATCTTCCATATAGAATGTTAGATATCTACCCGACTGTCAAGGCATTTTCAAACATTAATCTTATGAATGCAAAGATGAAGAGTTCACCTCTTTTTTATATGAGCAGAGTATTTAAAGAGGAGCAAAGCGGTATAAATTTGGGGCAGGGAATTTTCTTGGATCTTCAAAATTCAACTATAACTTTTTCAGATCAAAAAATGCCAATTAAAAGATTTGTACAGACTTCATATGATAAAAATATGAAATTTAAAAAAGATGTAAATATTTTAAATATAACGGCAGATATAAATGTTATTTATATGTCAAGCTACAATACATTTTTAGTGCTTGATGAAAAAACCTACAACTCTTTGTATATACAGTTAATGGTTTTAGAAGAGTATGACAAAACTCTCTTTGAAGAGGTTATTTTAACCCCGCATGCAAAAGTTTATAAACTAAAAATTTAACTTTTTTTATGGCGCAGTTAGATAAAATAAAATAAATATAATTAATGAAGGTTAAAAGATGCCAAAAGATAAAACAAAAGTTAAAAAATGTCTTTTTCCGGCTGCCGGATATGGAACAAGATTTCTTCCCGCTACAAAAGCGATTCCAAAAGAGATGCTTCCTGTACTTACAAAGCCTCTTTTGCAATATGGTGTTGAGGAGGCAATAAGTGCCGATATTGACACAATTGCCATTGTAACGGGGCGCGGAAAAAGAGCAATTGAAGACCATTTTGATATATCTTATGAGCTTGAGCATCAAATAAAAGGCACATCAAAAGAGCACTATCTGACTGAAATAAAAGATGTTATTGAAAAATGCACTTTTTCTTATACCAGACAGATGGAGATGAAGGGTTTGGGACATGCGATACTTACCGGTGAAACTCTTATAGGGGATGAGCCTTTTGCAGTAATTTTAGCAGATGATTTGTGTGATAATAACGGCGAATCTGTTATTTGTCAAATGACAAAATTATTCGAAGAGTATAAATGCTCAATAGTGGCTGTTGAAGAGATTCCTCCGCAAGACAGCAATAAGTATGGTGTTATAGCAGGTGAAGCGGAAGAAAATGGCGTTATTAGAGTTTCTGATATGGTGGAAAAACCTGATCCAAAAGATGCACCTTCAAATTTGGCGATTATAGGCAGATATATCTTAACGCCTGATATTTTTGATATTTTAAGAGAGACAAAACCTGGCAAAGGCGGAGAGATTCAAATAACAGATGCGCTTTTAGCCCAAGCAAAAAAGGGTAGAGTAATTGCTTATAAATTTAAAGGTAAAAGATTTGATTGTGGAAGCGTAGATGGTTTTGTAGAGGCTACAAACTATTTTTATAACAAAAGCAAGGATTGAACATGAAATATCAACATAACTTTAATCCAACAATATCTGATGAAGATATTTTTAGCGAAATTGTAAAAGAGAAAGAGTATATAGGGTACTATAATCTTGTTTTTCAAGATACATTAGAGTATAAAGAGTATGCTAAGTCCGTTAAACAAAAAAATATAGTCGTAATTGGAATCGGCGGAAGCACACTTGGAACTTACGCTATATATAAGTTTTTAAAATACTCTAAAAACTTAACTAAAAAACTCTATTTTTTGGAAACTACAGATCCGATTGATATAAAATCAAAATTGGAAAATATTGATCTAAATGATACTCTTTTTATAGTTATATCAAAATCTGGAACCACAATTGAGACTATTTCTATTTTTAAGTATATAAACTCTCTTATTACATGTGACAGAGACAATACTCTTGTTATAACAGAAAATGATTCTAAACTAAATGAATACGCAAAAGCAAATAAGATAAAATCCTTTGAAATACCAAAAAATGTAGGTGGAAGATTTTCAGTTTTTAGTGCAGTTGGATTAGTTCCGTTGGCTATCGTTGGAATAGATATAGATGAGATTTTACATGGTGCCAAAAAAAGACATGATTCATTTTTTACTCAAGGCAAAACATATGCTCGAATAGTTAAAAAAGCAAGATTTTTTATAGAGTATAAAAATAGTTTTAATATAAATGTGGTTTTTTCATACTCATCCAGACTTGAAGGATTTAACAAATGGTATATACAACTTTGGGGAGAGAGTCTGGGCAAAGTTGATATAAACAGCAGCAGACAAGGCTTAACTCCTATTGGAATTATAGGTCCGATAGATCAGCACTCCTTTTTACAATTAATTGTAGAAGGCAGAAGAGATAAAACGGTTACTGTTATAAAAGTTGATGATTTTTACAATCATTTAAAAATACCAAATATAGAGTTAACGGGCTTAAGCGAGCTGAATTATGTTGATGATATAGAGTTTTCTCTGCTTATCAACAAGCAGGCAGATGCTACAATAGAGTCAATTAATAATTTAAAAGATATACCCTGCGATGTAATTACAATAGATAGTGTGAGTGAGAGAAGCATTGCCGGTTTGATGTATGAGTATGAACTTTTAACATCTGTTTGCGCTAAATTTATGTATATAAATGCCTATGATCAACCGGGTGTAGAAGCCGGAAAAATTATTTTAAAACAAAAGCTTCAGACAAAAAGTTAAAAGTATTTGCTAATGTAGGAGAGATGCATCTCTCTTACAAACTAAGCGATAAAGTGTCCCACGAATTTGCTCATATTGTTCATAATTTCTGAACCTTTTCTAAAGCTGAGTCCGCACGCCTCATAGGCAAAGAAAACACCTGCTTGATACTTCGCACCGCTCTCATCCATATTTAGTTCCACATACTCCTGATAAACCTTTTTATAGTTGCCGTAAGGCCCATCTTGCTGGTTTAAAAGCTTTTTATCTGCACTAAATATTTTTATATTTGCACCCTCTCTGCCAAAAACACTTTTTTCTACATGCTTTACTCCCTCTAAAGGTTCAAAAGATGTTTTTAAAAGATATGGTGAGTCGGGAAATAGATCATATAAAATTTTCAGCATGCCTTTGGATTGAAAAAGCAGAGTGTATGCCGGATTTAAAATAATAGCACTTTGATTTTGCATAATATTTGTAAGTATGGTAGCAAGCTCGGGCTCATCTACTGCTATATCTTCCCATGGATAGAGTTTAAACCAGTATTCATATTGATTGTCATCTCTGTCAAAGATTCCATTTTCATCAAATTTTACATTTTCAAGATACTCAAAACCGGTGTTAAAACCTGCATCTGTTGCAATTTGCTGCAGAAGCCTTGTAGTTGCCTCCTCCTCTTCATTGCCATAAATCGAAGAAAAAAGTATCTTCCATCCATCATATCTTTTATCAAAAAGCTCTGTATCATCAAAGAGTGTTATTACTCTTTTAAAATTTTGCTGGATAGCCTCATAAACACTATTAAACTGCTTACTTTCATCCATTGCATTTTCTTTGAGAAGAGCCCATTGTAAAAGAGCAGTTTCAAATAGAGATGTTGGAGTGTCTGCGTTAAACTCCAAGAGTTTGATTGGTTTTTCGTCAATACCGCCGGCTAAATCAAATCTGCCGTAAATATGCCAATGAACATCATTTTCCCAGCTTTTTTTAATTGCATCAATAAGGTTAAAAGGGATTCCCAGCTCAAAAAATAGATTATTCTCTATAACATACTCTGCAGCTTGAACATACATATCATAGAGTTCATTTGCCGCGTTATAATAAGCTTGCGCTTCATCTGTAGTAATTTGTACCAAACTTTCACTTATATATTTGCTATTGTCGCTATCAGTGTGCCATGTAAAACCCAACTCCTCGAGCTGCTCATTTTTAAGAGGCTTAATTTTATTTAATTTAACCAATGTTATCCGCCATATCTTGTAGTTGTTGATGATGAAGCTGTACTAGAACTGCCAAAAAAGCTTTTTCTAGCAGATGTGCTGCTTCTTGATGCACCTGCAGCAGAACGACTGTAAGCACTTTTATTTACAGAAGATGCTCTTGAAGCAAAATTTTTATTATTCATTAAAGCATTTCCGATCATATTCCCTAAAAGCGAACCTGCTGCAACAGCAAGTATAGTTCCTGCAAGCCCCATACCGGCACTTCCTTCACTGCTTTGTAGTGTTTCAGATGTACCTTCTTGAACTTTTTGATACTCTTGTTCGGCTAATGCTTTCATCTCTTCTTCGTTCATAAAACGCTCAATTGTATTGCCGTTTTCATCTTTTTCGCGGATAATTGCTCTGTTTGGACCTTCTGTGGGCATCTCTTCAACTACAATGTATTTTCCGCTTGCTTGCTGTTCAATAACCAAATATCTGTTTTGCGGCTCCTGTTGTTGCGATGTACATCCGCTCAGTACGCTCATCATAACAATACCGGTACTTCCAAGTGCAATTCCGTTTGCTATCGAAGAAATATATTTCAATATTCTGTCTCCCTTTTGCTAAGTTTGATAACTCTTTTGCAACTATATTTTTTATTCATTAAAACAACTCTCTTATCTTATTTTTTTACTTTTTACTCTATTTATTTTTATAAGAGCTGATGATTTTTTTTCAATTAAACCATTTATATCTTCTATTATTATGTCAGCTTTTGATTCACAAAAATCTCTACTAAATTTTTCACTGCTTTTATTTGCAGATGTGGAGTAAAACCATGAAATATCTCTTAATAGTTGTGAATTTAGGGGAATAGGTGCAACTCTAAAAGCAAAATCATTGATGATAAATGTAGTTTTTTTAGCGCGTCTGACTAAATTTTTTCTATTTTCAACAACTCTATTGCCATCAGCTAAAAAGCTTTTAAAATCTTTATAAACTTTTATAAAAGGTTTTGTTGAGGGACGAGATTTTATCTCATAAAGTTTTTGTGAATTTTGAGATAAAAAACCGACAGTAGTGTCGGTTTGGGTTAAGAAAACAGGCATTTTTATGCTAGAAAATCTTGCAGCGCTTTTGAGTTTGACCATGAATCATCTTTCATTTCATCAAGGGCAAGAATAAGTGCTCTTGCAGCACTTAGGGTTGTAAAGTAAGGAATATTTCTTTTTAAAACTTCTTGACGGATAACAATAGCATCTTTTTTTGAAGTATTGTTGTCAGATGTATTGATTGCCATATGAATTGCATCGTTTTTCATACTGTCTTCAATATTTGGACGGCCTTCAGAGATTTTTAAAACCACCTCACACGGAATTCCTGCATTTTCAAGTACTGCTTGAGTTCCTTTTGTGGCAACTAAAGTAAAACCATGTTCTACAAGACCTTTTGCTATCTCCGGCGCATGCTTTTTATCTGTATCTACAAAAGATAAGAAACAAGTTCCCTCTGTAGGAATTTTATTTCCCGCTGAGAGTTGAGCTTTTGCGAAACTAATACCAAAGTTTGAGCTAATTCCCATGACTTCACCGGTTGATTTCATCTCAGGACCTAAGACCAAATCAGCACCGTATAATTTATGGAAAGGAAAAACTGCTTCTTTAACAGAGATATGACCTTTTAAACGAGGTTTTAAAAGTCCATTTTCTTCTGTAACAATATTGTATTTATCATAATATTTAAGCGCATCTCTTAGAGTCTCACCAACCATAACGCGTGTTGCAACTTTTGCCAACGGCATTCCTGTAGCTTTACTTACAAACGGAACAGTTCTAGAAGCTCTTGGATTTACTTCAATTAGATAGATCTCATCTTCATAAATGGCATACTGAACATTCATCAGCCCGCAAACTCCAAGACCAAGCGCGATAATTTTTGTCTGCTGTTCAACCTTTTCAATCATCTCTTTTGATAAATTTACAGGAGGAAGAGAACATGCACTGTCGCCTGAGTGAATACCAGCTTCTTCAATGTGCTGCATAACAGAACCGATATAAACATCTTTACCGTCGCAAATAGCATCAACATCAAGTTCAACTGCCTGATCTAAAAATTTATCTATTAAAACAGGAGCGTTGTTTGAAACTGATACTGCCAAATCCATATATTGTTTAAGTTCATCTTCGCAATAAACAATTCTCATTCCGCGGCCGCCAAGAACAAATGATGGTCGAACCAGTACCGGATAACCAAGTCTTTTTGCAATAACATAAGACTCCTCTTTTGTTCTAGCCAATCCGTTTGCCGGTTGTTTTAATCCATGTTGATTTACAAAATTGGAAAACTGCTCTCTATCTTCAGCCAAATCAATGACAGCAGATGGAGTTCCTGCGATTTTTGCTCCGATTTGAGTCAAGCCATTTGCCAGTTTAAGAGGAGTTTGTCCTCCAAAATGAACAATGATTCCATCAGGTTTTTCATAATCTATAACTTCTCTTACATGTTCTAAATCAATTGGCTCAAAATATAGTACATCAGAAGTATCATAATCAGTTGATACTGTTTCAGGATTACAGTTATACATTATGGTCTCTATGTCCATCTCTTTAAGGGCAAATGCAGCATGAACACAACAGTAATCAAATTCAATACCTTGACCGATCCTATTTGGCCCACCGCCGAGGATAAGAATTTTTTTCTTATCGCTTGCACGATTTGCTATATTTGGAAGTTTTGTAATATTTGTTGTAGAGTAAAGATATGGGGTTAATGCTTCAAATTCAGCAGCACAAGTGTCAACTTCATTATATTCTAAATTTATATCCATAGCTTTTCTAGCACTATAAACATCCTCTTCATCTATCTCTTTATTTGTATTTTTAGATATTAGCTGAGCAATTTTTTTATCTGAAAAGCCATCAACTTTTATCTTTCTTAAAAATTCTTCATCAGATAAAATTTTATCTGTAATACTATTTTCTGTTTTTACTATCTCTTCTATTTGATACAAAAACCAAGGATCGATATTGCAAGCCTCGAACATCTCCTCAACGCTCATTCCACGACGAAAGCCCTCCGCTACATAAAGAACTCTGTCCATATTTGGACGGCGAATCTCATGTTTAATAAAGTCTATATCTGAATTTATTTCATCAAATCCACACAAGCCGGTTTCAAGTGAACAGAGAGCTTTTTGCATAGACTCTTTAAATGTTCGCCCGATAGCCATAACTTCACCGACTGATTTCATACTTGTGCTTAAAGTGTTTTCTGCTTCAGGAAATTTTTCAAATGTAAAACGAGGAATTTTTGTAATTACATAATCAATTACCGGCTCAAAAGATGCAGGAGTTCCTGTAATGTCATTTGTAATTTCATCAAGAGTAAAGCCAACAGCTAAAAGAGTTGCAACTTTTGCAATAGGGTATCCAGTTGCTTTGGAAGCAAGAGCTGAAGAGCGCGAAACTCTAGGATTCATCTCAATTACTATCATACGCCCTGTTTTTGGATCAACTGAAAACTGAACATTGCTTCCGCCGGTATCAACGCCGATTTCACGCAAAATAGCAAAGGAAGCATCACGCATTCTTTGGTACTCTTTATCTGTTAATGTTAAAGCAGGAGCAACAGTAATACTGTCTCCCGTATGAACGCCCATCGGGTCAAAGTTTTCAATAGAACAGACGATAATGCAGTTATCTGATCTATCACGGATGACTTCCATCTCATACTCTTTCCAGCCAAGAAGAGACTCTTCTATTAAGATTTCAGTAACAGGAGATTCGTCTAACCCGCGCTTTGCAAGTTTTTTGAACTCATCCATATTGTAAGCAACGCCGCTTCCGCCGCCTGCTAAAGTAAAAGATGCACGAATAATTATAGGAAATCCGATTTTTTCCGCTGCAGCAAGAGCGTCATCCATATTGTAGGCGTACATTGAAAACGGCAGATCCATTCCAATTTTTATCATAGCCTCTTTAAATGCTGAGCGATCTTCGCCTTTATGAATAGCTTCAGGGGATGCACCTAAGAATTCTACTCCTTCTAACATTCCTTTTTCATACATTTTTGTAGCTACATTAAGTGCAGTTTGTCCTCCCATTGTGGGCAAAACTGCATCTACTTTTTCATCTTTGATAATTTTAGCAATTATCTCTTCTTTTATAGGCTCAATATATGTTCTATCTGCAAATTCAGGATCTGTCATAATTGTAGCTGGATTAGAATTGATTAGAATTACACGATAACCTAGCTCTTTTAGTGTTTTTACGGCTTGCGTTCCTGAATAATCGAATTCACAAGCTTGACCAATGATTATTGGACCTGAACCAATAAGTAAAATAGTGTTAATGTCGGTGCGTTTTGGCATTTTTTACCTTTTGTATTTATACATAAAAAAATTTGTTTATTATAGGCAAAAAGCACTTAAGATTTGATGAGTTATTTTACTTTTTTTATTATGTGAAAATAATTTGGATTATTTGCTTTATAGTACGGTTCTATAGTAGCAATTTGATATCCTTGAGATTTATTAACAGATAAAACAGTTCCGACTTTTAAATCTTTAAAAAATATTTCATCCAGTCCTGATGTAATAACTTCATCTCCCTCTTTGATGTGATACCAAGCAGGGATAAACTTGACTATTAAATATTGCGTATTGTTTCCATGCACAATTCCTGGTGCTTTTTCTTCGCCAATGTAGACTGCATAGGAACTTTTTATGTCTTTATTTAGTAGTCCCAAAGCTCTTCCTTCATTTGAAACTACAATTCCTGCGGCGAGTTCTTTATATACAAGTCCGTAAACTTTTGACGCATTATAATCTTCTATTTCTAGCCATATTCTGTTAAAATCGCCAAATTTTTGATATGAGATGGTTCTTACAAGTTCTACATTTGGGTCTGTTTTTAGAGAAGAGTTGTTTTGTGCAAAAAAATCATTTATTTCAGAGGCCAACTGCTGCATAATTAAATGATCTTTTTCATATTTTTGAAGTTTTTTTTTCAGTTCTGATATTTGTTCAGCTTGAAAAAAGTGTCTATCTAATTGATCTTGTATAAATTCAGTTGTATCATGATATTGCGATTTAATATTGTTTAAAGTAGAGATAAATGGAGATTGAATAGATTTTGAAAAATATAATGCACCCATCAAGAGTGCAAAAAATATTGAAAAAAAACCAAATAATCCTTTATTCATTTTCAAAAAGTTCTTGCAATAAATCTATCTCTTCAAGTGCTCGACCTGTTCCGCGGGCAACTGCAAGAAGCGGTTCATCTGCAACATAAACAGGGATTTTTACTATATCCGAGAGGTATTTGTCAAGTTGGCGGATAAGTGCTCCGCCGCCGGTTAATATAATACCGTGATTTACTATATCACCTGCTAAATCAGGCGGCATCTGCTCTAGCACATCGCGAAGAGCTTCTCCTATCTCTTTAAGCGGATCTCTCATCGCTTCTCTGGCATCTTCGCTTGTAAGTTCAACAGTGCTTAAAAGTCCTTCTACCTGGTCTCTTCCTGTTATTGTCATTTTTAAATCTTCATCAAGAGCTACAGCTGTTCCAATAGCGATTTTAATCTCTTCGCCAACTCTTTCTCCGATTAAAAGATTATATTTTTTTCTGATAAAGTTTACAATGCCCTGATCTATTTTATCTCCGGCTGTACGGATTGATTTTGAAAGAACAAGTCCGCCTAGTGATACAACACCGATTTCGGTAGTACCTCCACCTATGTCAACTACTAAATTTCCTCGTGGTTCTCTTATCTCTATACCGGCCCCAATTGCTGCTGCCATTGGTTCTTCTATTAGAAAAACTTCTCTTGCTCCGGCACTTAATGCAGATTCTCGAACAGCTTTTCTCTCAACCTGTGTTAATCCGTAAGGAACACAGATGATAATTCTAGGGCTTACAAGAGATCTTCTTCCATGTGCTTTTTCAATAAATTTTCTAATCATTTTTTCTGTTATATCAAAGTCGGCTATAACACCGTCGCGCATAGGACGGATTGCTTTGATATTGCCTGGAGTTTTTCCGACCATCTCTTTTGCTTCTTGACCGACTGCCAAGACTCTCTGTCTGCCATATTTTTCAGTTTTTACCGCAACAACAGAGGGCTCATTTATAATTATGCCTCTGCCTTTTGCTATAACAATTGTATTTGCAGTTCCTAAATCGATAGCTAAATCATTTGAAAAAAGACCGACTAATTTGTTAAATATCATTGTATTGCCTTATGCTATTTGTTTTGAGTGTTTTTTTATATAGACTGGAGCTTCGCCATCATCAATTACAGCTTTTGTAATTAATAGTTCGTATCCACTATACTCTGGAAGTTCATACATAATATCTATCATATTTTCTTCTAAAATAGCACGAAGCCCGCGAGCACCGGTTTTTCTCTTTAGAGCTTTTGTTGCAATAGCTCTTAATGCATCCTCTTCAAAATTGAGTTCAACATTATCAATTGAAAATAGTTTTTTGTATTGTTTGATAATCGAATTTTTTGGTTCAGTCAGTATTCGAACCATATCATCTTCAGTAATTTCATTGAGTGATGCAATGATAGGAAGACGCCCTACCAGCTCTGGAATAAGACCATAACTTACCAAGTCATCAGGCTCAACTATGTCATAGCTTAGTTTTTGTTCATTTTTGCTCTTTTTCTCATGACCGAAACCTAAAATATTTTCGCCCTGTTTTCTTTTTAGTATCTCATCAAGACCGTCAAACGCACCGCCGCAGATAAATAAGATTCCTGTTGTATCAATTGAAATAAACTCTTGATTAGGGTGTTTTCTTCCACCTTTTGGCGGGATATTTACAACAGCACCCTCTATAATTTTTAAAAGTGCCTGCTGTACGCCTTCGCCTGAAACATCACGAGTAATAGAACGGTTTTCGCTCATGCGCGAAATTTTGTCTATCTCATCTATAAAAACTATTCCTCTTTGTGCTTTTTGAACATCACCCTCAGCTGCTTGCAGCAGCTTTGTTAAAATATTTTCAACATCTTCTCCGACATATCCAGCTTCAGTAAGACTTGTAGCGTCAGCTATGGCAATAGGAACATTTAGGACTCTGGCAATTGTTTGAGCCATAAGAGTTTTTCCGCTTCCTGTCGGTCCAATAAGAAGTATATTTGATTTTGCAATTTCTGTATCATCATCTTCTAGATTTTGATTTTTAAAAATTCTCTTATAATGATTATAAACTGCAACACTTAAAAGTTTTCTTGCTCGTTCTTGCCCGATAATATAATCAGATAAAAAGTTGTTTAACTCTTTGGGAGTCATAAGATTTTCAACAGTTTCCATCAACCCTTCATCTTGTGAAGAGATTGAAGCGCTGTCGTCTCCAAACATTATCTTATATGCCGAAATAACACAATTTTTACATATATACACACCGTTTCCGGCAATTAAAGGATTCGTGTCACTCTCTTTGGCACCGCAAAAGCTACATGTTCTGTTGATCATAAATTTTTCCTCTCATATGGAATTCCGCGTTTTGTTTTAAGAACAAAGTTGCAAAGTTTTTGAACATTATGGTTTTTAGTTTTTTCAAGCAGCTCATTTGCAACATCTTTTAGCGGTTTTCCAGCTTCAAATAGCTCTCTGTAAGCAGATTTTAACTCATCTATATCTTCACGGCTTAAATTTCTTCTAAGTCCTGTTAGATTTAAGCCTCTAAGCGTTGCACGATTTCCCTCTGCCATACAAAATGGGGGAATATCCTGCGCTAAAGCAGAAGCTCCTGCAACCATTGCGTAATCACCGATATGAACAAATTGATGGATAGGAGTCATTCCGCCGATAACTGCATAATCTCCCATTTCTACATGTCCTGCAAGTGTTGCTGCATTTGCTAAGATACAATGGTTTCCGATAATTACATCATGTCCAATATGCACATATCCCATAAAAAGGTTGTGTGAGCCGATAATTGTTTTTCCGCCTCCGCCTTTTGTGCCTGGATTGAAAAGTGTAAACTCTCTGATTTTATTGTTATCACCTATAATAAGCTCTACATCTTCACCGGCAAATTTGAGATCTTGTGGAGCTGAACCTATAACGGCATGTGAAAATATATGATTATTTTTGCCTATGGTTGTTTTTCCGTAAATGGATGTACTTTGCTCTATTTTTGTGCCGTCACCGATAGTGGTAGCCGAAGAGATAAAGCAGTACGGTCCGATCTCAACATCTTTGCCGATAACAGCACCTTTTTCAATAATTGCCAGGGGAGAAATTTTATTCAATGATCTACCTTTATTTATCTACAATCATAGCTTTGAGTTCAGCTTCTGAAACTAAAACATCATCAACATAAGCTTTGCCATCAAGCATCCAGATAGCACCTTTATTTTTTATAACCTTAAGACGATACTCTAGTCTATCTCCAGGTTTTACAGGATTACGAAATTTAGCTTTGTCAATACTCATAAAATATACAACTTTATTAGCAGCTTCTTCCTCTGTCATATTTCCCATGCTTTTAAATGCCAAAATACCGCCTGCCTGAGCCATACCTTCTAAAATCATAACGCCTGGATAGATGGGATGACCCGGGAAGTGGCCTTGAAAAATATTATCACCGATTGTTATATTTTTAAATCCTACTAAATATTCATTTTCTTTGATCTCAGTAACTCGGTCTAAAAGTAAAAAGGGATAACGATGAGGTATAATTTTTTGAATCTCTATAACATCCATAATCATAATACAAAAGCCTTTATAATAATTTTGGCTATTTTAGCGAAAAAAAGATTATAGAATCATTAGTTTTTCTTTAGTGTCTTCGTAAACTTTAGCATCAAGTTCTATAGTAAGTTTTGTTTGAGGGATTTTATCAATTATGATGATTGGGCTTAAATCATAATTTGTATTTGTTAAAATTTTTCTAAATTTTAGTTCATCATCATAAGCCGGAGGATTAAAGAGCAGCTCTTTTAATGTTTTATAATGTAAGTTGCATGTTTGATTAAAAAAATCCAGTGTTACAAATTTTATCTCTTCTCGATTAAAATAACCGATATTATTGTGTAAAAACTCTATTTTTCCCTGTGTTTTTTTTCTTGGAAGAGTAGAGTAGAAGAGAGCATATGCGGGGATAACTTCACTTTTTTGTGAAATTAGTTTAAAGTTAAATTGGCGATAGTTTAAAAATTTCTCTTTTATGATTTTATAAGTAATATTTTTATCTTCAAGTTTTATGCGATATCTGTATAGCTCTAAACGCTCTTCTATTGATGCTGGCAAGATTTGGTTTGAAACTGAAGAAAACATCTCATCCATTAAGCGGTTTTGTTGCTTTCTTTGCATAGTGAGTCCATAAATGCACCCGCAGTAATCCTGGCGATAGAGCTGCTTCTCTTTTGTTACACGGCTCTGATCCTGTGTTCCTCCGTTTGAACGATAATCAACAGCTATAAATGAAACGCCATATTTTTTAAAAAAAAGATCACCGCTTTTTTTAAGCTGTTGCTGTGATTTTAAAGGACTGACAAGCAGCGTTGTTGTTACTTTTTTTTCACCAAGTTCAAGAGCTTTTTGCACACTTACTTCAAATCTTTTATCGAAGCATGCCTCACATCTTTTACCTTTTTCAGGTTCATCTTCCAAGCCTTTTACTGTTTTTATCCATGTTTCAAAATCATAAGGACCTTCAAGAAGTTCAATGCCCAGTTTTTTACATGAACGCTTTACATCAAGCAGACGAAGCTGGTACTCTGAATAGGGGTGAATATTTGGGTCATAGAAGAAGCCTATCAGCTTCTCCTGCGGATAGTCACGCTGCAGCTTTTGTAGAAAAAAATGTGAATCAACGCTGCAGCAGATATGTACTAGCATAAAATTTTATTTACTGTTTTTTTTATTTACGAGTTTCAAAAATCTCGATAGAGTTGATTCCGTCTTGACCTTGGATACTATCAAGAACTGCAAAACTTTGGGCATCATCTTCTTCAATAACACCAAAAACAGTGTGCACTCCATCAAGGTGCGGTGTTGGAACAAATGTAATAAAGAATTGGCTTCCACCTGTATTTGGTCCGGCATGTGCCATAGATAGAGCACCTCTTTTGTGTTTTGTAATGTTTTTGTCTGTTTCACAAGGAATTGCCCAGTCAGGTCCGCCCGTTCCTGTTCCATGTGGACAGCCTCCCTGTGCCATAAATCCTGGAATTACACGGTGAAAATTAAGACCGTTATAAAAACCTGATTCTGCTAAATGTGCAAAGTTTGCCACAGTATTTGGAGCTTCTTCGGGAAGCAGTTTTAACCATATATCGCCTTTACTTGTTGCAATTTTTGCCCATTGAAATTTATTTATCTCTTCAGCGCTTAATTCATATCTTCTTAGTTTTTTTCCAAACATATTTTTGCCTTTTTATTTTTTTTAGAATTATAATCTAAGTTTAATAATATATAATCATATACATGAAAATAAAATCAATTTTTCAAAATATAACAATAAAACGGGCTAATCTTTTTACAATTTTGTTTATATTTTTACTTACTATGATTTTTGTTACTCTTCTTGTTGATGAGATGTATAAAGATTATGAGAGAGCACTTCAGCAGAGCTCTTTAGTTAAAAGTGATACTTTTTCAGATTCCAAAAAATTAGAGCAAAATAAAAAAAAGTTAAAAGCGCTTCTTGTAAAAACAGTTTTAGCAATTATGACGCTCTCTTTTATACTGTTTGGAGTTTTTTTAGGTTTTAATACTCTTTTTAACAAATTACTACAGAGAGATACGCAAACTTTTTTGGATTTTTTTAAAAAAGCTGTTGACCATGATGAGGCGATAAACCCGAATACCATATTTTTTCAGGATTTTAAAGATATGGTCGGTTATGCAAATGAGATGGTCAGTAAAATTAATGAGCAAAAGAAAAGTCTCAAAGAGCTTAATCTTGGGCTTGAAGAGAGAGTAAAGAAAAAAACTGCGGCACTTTTAGAGATTAATAAAAATCTAGAAGAGGAAAAAACATTTTCGCAAGATCTTCTTAATGCTCAAAAAGAGTTTTTGCGTTACACGGTTCATGAAACAAATACGCCTCTTAGTGTTATATTAACAAGTATTGAGCTTTATTTAATGAAACATCCAAAAGATAGACAGCTATCTAAAATAGAAGCTGCCGTTAAAAATATTTTTAGTATATATGATGATTTGAGTTACTTGGTGAAAAAAGATCAGATAGAGTATAAAAAAACTGTAATAAATTTAAATAATTTTTTAAACAGCAGAATAGATTTTTTTACAGAAGTTGCTGAATTTTCAAAAATACATTTTAACTTTATCTCTCCTGATGAAGAGTTATATATATATTTTAATGAGACGAAACTTCAAAGAGTAGTAGACAATACATTGACAAATGCTATAAAATACACGCTTCCGGGTGAAAATGTTTATATAAAATTAGTAAAAGTTGGTGCATATGTAGAGTTTATAGTAAGCAGCAGATCAAAAATTATTAAAGATACAGATAAAGTGTTTGAAGCTTACTATAGAGAAGAGAAGAGCAGAGACGGATTTGGACTTGGACTTGGACTAGTAAAAAGCATATGTGAAGAGGAAAATATAGAAGTAAGTGTTACCTCCAGTGATAAATTAACTACATTTAGCTATAAATTTAAAATAATGGGAGACTGATGAAAATATTGCTTTTAGAAGATGAGGTAATGCTTAATGAGTCAATTTGTGAATATCTTGAATCTGATGGACATCAAATAGAGAGCTTTTTTGACGGAATTGATGCACTTAAAGCTATAAAAGATAACTCTTATGATCTGCTGGTACTCGATATTACCGTTCCAGGTCTTGATGGTCTCTCCTTTTTAGAACATATTCATGCGTTGAAGATTCATGTACCTGCCATCTATATAAGCGCTTTAGTCGATATTGAAGATATTTCAAAAGCTTATGATTTGGGATGTAATGATTATCTAAAAAAACCTTTCCATTTAAAAGAGTTATTGTTGAGAGTAAATAGAGTAAAACTTCTAGTCAATACCCCAAGAGTACATCTAAGACTCTCTAAAAACTATAGTTACGATCAGGAACACAGCAGATTGCTTTTTAACCAAGAACCGCAAATTCTTACAAAAAGACAGTCTCAAATCATAGATATTCTTTCCCGTAATCGCGGACGCATTGTTGATTTTGAACAGTTTCAGAGCTATGTCTGGAGTGAGCAGATGGTTGATAACGCTACTATTCGTGCAGAAATAAACAGGTTGAAAAAAAACCTCAAGGAAGATTTTATTATCAATGTGCGCGGCATGGGATATATGATAGATAAGCCGTAATACCCCATGCTATTTTATAAAGTTAATTATCATCCTTTGGCGTTGCTTCTTGAATAGTTTTATAAAAATAACCAAGCCCTACAAACATAATTGTTGTTCCTATAAGCAGATAAAAGGCTGAGAGCATATTTGAAAGATCTCCAAGTGCAATTTTAAACACTACCATTAGTGATTCAATAGATAGTGCGATAATTATAGAGATTAAAAATTTACCCAATACTTTGTACTGTTTATCTTCAGATTTATGAAATGACTGATACATAACCTCATGTTCAAAAATTTGTTTTGCAAGATCGTAAATTGCCAATCCAAGGGTTATGGAAATAATTGACCTGAATATATCATTTAGAAAGTTTGACATTGATAGAGAAAACATAAGCATAAAAAACACGAATACGCCATATCCTATAAGAGCGATAGAAACCAGAGCCAGAGAAGTAGAGCCAAAAAGGTAGACAACTCTTTTGACTTTATCATGAAAACTGTTGTATTCAATTAGTTTAAGCCCTTCAAGCAGATGGATAAGATCTATATCAAAAACATAATATGTTGAATCTACTAAATGAACAACTGAGATGCTTGCCTTACCTGTTTTATAATGAATATATGGGTTCGAGATATAAATATTATCTTCATCAAGATTGAGTTTTACAAAATAGTGGCTTTTGTTGTTTCCTATCTGAGAAGTATCAGACTCTTTTTTATATACAGTAGGTGTTGATTGCTTAAATTTAGCATCAACGCCATATATAAGCTGTATATAATTATATCTACTAAATATTTTTGCAGACTCTTTTATATAGTCACTCGGCAAACTTTTTATAAGAGTCTTAATATAAGAATCTACACTGATTTTTTGTTTTCTATAAACATTTATAATTTCTCTCATTGTGTCCATCCCTCTTTTATAAATTTAGATATCTTATTATAAAACAATCATTATAGTATGGTGTAAATATATTAAGTATTTTTTTTATGGAAATTTAAAAAATTTCTTTTAAGGTGAGCTAGATATTAAAAATAAGTTACTTTTCTACTCATTTTTTGAAATTAAAAATTTAAAACATAACTTTTCTTCACATTGCTATGTTCGTGCTATTTTTCTTTTTTACTATTAGTTTGATGAAATTCTTTAAAGGAGAAAAAATGAAAAAAGGGTTGATGTTAAGTGTAGTAACATTTGGATTAATTGCTTCTTCGCATTTAAATGCTGCGGAAGATTTAAGCAGTATGTTTTCTGAAGGAAAAGCTAGCGGTCAAATTCGTATGTTTTATATAGACAGAGAGTATCAAGGAAGTGCAGGAAATACAACACATAGAGGTTCAACTGCAATTGGCGGATATTTAAAGTATGAGACGGCTTCTCTTAACGGTTTAAGTTTTGCAACTGCATTTTATACTACAAATGAGATAGATTCTCGCGAAACTATGGATCCGACTCTATTTGGTGAAGGCAATGACAACTATTCAATGCTGGGTGAAGCTTATCTTCAGTACAAATTTGAAAATACAACATTTAAAGCAGGACGCCAAAAACTTTCAACTCCTATGCTGGGTGATGATGATGCAAGAATGCTTCCAAACTTATTTGAGGCTTATGTTTTAACAAACAAAGATATTACAGATACAACGCTTACTCTTGGACATGTAACAAAGTTTGCACAAGGAACATTTGGTCGTGCTTATAATGGTGGAATTTTATCTGCAACAGCAGGTTACTCTTATGTTAATTCTCAAGATTATGCGGGAGAATTTAAAAATGTAGGAACATATGCTTTTGATGAGTCAACAGACGGTATCACAATGGCTTCTGTTACATATACAGGCATAGATAACTTAAAACTTCAGTTGTGGGATTATTACGCACATGATATTATGAACATAGTATATGGAGAGGCTAACTTTTCATGGAACTGTTTAATAACTGATGCAATCAAGCCTTATGCAGGAGTACAGTTTATCAAAGAGAACTCTGTCGGAGATGAATTTGGCGGTGAGATAGAGAGTACATACGGTGCGGCAAAAGTTGGATTTAAAGTACAAAATTTTAATCTATCGTTTGCTTATTCACAAACAGGTGAGAATGATGCAGCAGACAATAATAACTATCTTGAAAATGCAATTGTGTCTGCGTGGGGTGGAATGCCGGCATATACACAAGGTATGGTAACGCGCCATATGTTTTTAGCTGGTACAAAAGCTGCAAAGGTAGCTGCATCATATAATTTTAAAGATATGGGCACAAACTTAACAACTGCAGCTTATTATACTGAGTTTGATATGGATGAAAACAGTGGATATGGTGTAGAGAGAACTGCTAGTGAAGCAGGATTTGATGCAATCTATAAGCCACAGGCTGTAAAAAATCTTCAACTTCGTCTCCGCGGAAACTTTCCAAGAGGTTTTGCAGAGAGCACAAGCGGTAAAACTGGCTGGAATGAGTACAGATTTATTGCAAACTATAACTTTTAAAGGAAAAAAAGATGCATAAAGATATCGTAGAAGTGGTCAAGAATGACCCAAATTATCAAGAGTTAGTAGCAAAGAGAAGCTCTTTTGCCGTGATGCTCTCCATCATCATGCTAGTAGTCTATTTTGGATTTATCCTTATGATTGCCTATTTTCCAGAAGTGCTTGGAACTCCGCTATCTGAGGGTTCTGTAACAACGGTAGGAATTCCAGTCGGGATGGGAGTTATCTTTTTTGCTTTTATTTTAACGGGTATTTATACAAAAAGAGCAAACGGCGAGTTTGATGACTTAAATAACAAAATCAAAGAGAAAGTGAAGGGAATGTAGATGATAAATAGAATATTTTTATTTTTAATTCTCGGCAGTGTTGCAGTTTTTGCAGCAGGAGCAATTGAGGGTGAAGTAGCAAAACAAGATCTTAATGTACCTGCAATTGTAATGTTCGTTATTTTTGTCGGTGCTACACTGGGAATAACATATTGGGCTGCAAAGCGTACAAAAAGTGCAAAAGATTTTTATACTGCAGGCGGTGGAATAACAGGTTTTCAAAATGGTATGGCAATTGCAGGTGATTATATGTCGGCAGCATCGTTTTTAGGTATATCAGGACTTGTTTATCTTAACGGATATGACGGACTTATCTACTCTATCGGGTTTTTGGTCGGTTGGCCGGTTGTTCTATTTATGATTGCAGAACCGCTTCGTAACTTAGGAAAGTATACATTTGCCGATGTTGCATCGTATAGATTACGCCAAACACCTATTCGTATTTTAGCGGCATCGGGTTCGATAGCAACGGTTATTTTGTATCTTATTGCTCAAATGGTTGGTTCTGGAAAACTTATTCAACTTCTTTTTGGTCTTCAGTATGAAATAGCTGTAATTATTGTAGGTGTTTTAATGATTCTTTATGTAACATTTGGAGGTATGCTTGCAACTACTTGGGTTCAAATTATTAAAGCATTCCTGCTTCTTGCAGGTGCAACATTTATGGCACTGGCTGTAATGGCACACTATAACTTTAACTTTGGTCAGTTATTTGCACATGCAACAGAGTTAAAAGGAATTGAGATTATGAGTCCGGGTGGTTTGGTAAGTGATCCAATCTCAGCGATTTCTCTTGCAGTAGCTCTTATATTTGGTGTTGCAGGTCTTCCTCATATCTTAATGAGATTTTTTACCGTAGGTGATGCAAAAGAGGCTAGAAAGTCGGTATTTTATGCAACAGGTTTTATCGGTTACTTTTATATTTTGACTTTTATTATCGGTTTTGGTGCTATCGTTATGGTTTTTCAAAATCCTGAGTATTTGGATGTTGCTAAACAAGCAGTAAGTGGTGGAGCTCCGATACTTGGCGGAAACAATATGGCGGCTATTCACTTAAGCCATGCAGTTGGCGGCGACTTCTTCCTGGGCTTTATCTCAGCTGTTGCATTTGCTACAATTTTAGCGGTTGTTTCAGGTCTTACACTTGCAGGTGCTTCTGCAATAAGTCATGACCTTTATGCTTCTGTTATTAAAAAAGGACAGATTGACTCTATTACAGAGATGAAAGTTTCAAAAGCTGCTACTATAGCGCTTGGAATTATCGCGATTATTATGGGTATCTTGTTTGAACAGCAAAATATTGCGTTTGTTGTGGGTCTTGCGTTTGCTATTGCGGCATCTGCTAACTTCCCGATTCTTTTCCTTTCAATGTACTGGAGAGGTTTAACAACTCGCGGTGCTGTTATTGGCGGTAGTTTAGGTTTAGCGACAGCTGTACTTTTAGTTATCCTTGGTCCAATTGTGTGGGTTGATATTTTAGGAAATGCGACAGCAATTTTCCCTTATAAATATCCGGCACTCTTTTCTGTAATTGTTGCTTTTGTTGGAACTTACATCTTCTCTGTAACTGATAAATCTCAGGGAGCAAAAGATGAAGCAGAAGCTTTTGAAGCGCAATATATCAGAGCACAAACTGGTATCGGCGCTGAAGGTGCGACTGAGCATTAATAACATTAGAACAAAAGGAAAAAATTCCTTTTGTTTGTATAGTGAAATTTTTTTAAAAGAGTCAATAATGGAGTTAATCTTGTGAGTATACATGATCAAAGAAAACTTATAGAATCTATCCATCCCTTTGAGCTTTTAAGTCCGATTACATTAGATAATTTGATGAAAAAGATTGATATAGCTTACTACCCAAAAGACACTCTTCTTATCTCAAAAAATCTCCCTTCTGTTGCATTTTACATTATTATCAAAGGCTCTGTTAAAGAGATTATTGACGGAGAGATTCATACAGTTTTTACTCGAGAAGACAGCTTTGATGCTGATGCTCTTATATATGAAAAATCAAATGGAGATTTTATTGTAGAAGAGGATCTGATCTGCTATGAGATAAAAAAAGATGATTTTATAGATCTTATGCAAGACAAACGAGTTCAAGGATATTTTTTACAAGATTTTGTAACCCGTCATCAACATTTAAAAAATTATGCAACGCAGAGTGAATTAACACCTTTTCTTATCTCAAGAGTAAATGATATTTTTCTGCATAATGCATGTATGGTAGATGAGACTGTCTCTATACAAGATGCACTTAAAAAACAAAAAGAGTTAAAATCCAGTGTGATAATTGTAAAAAATGTTGATGAATACGGGATAATTACAGATAAGGATTTAAGAGAAAGAGTTTTGCTTGCTAGTATTGATGTAAAAGATAAGGCGTATAAAATAGCGACATACGGTTTAGTTTGCATCGATAAAAATGATTTTTTGTTTAATGCACTTTTATTGATGACACAAAAAGAGATAAAAAGGGTTGTCGTAAAAGATAAAGAGACTATTGTAGGTGTTTTAGAGCAATTGGATTTGCTTAGTTATTTTGCAAATCATTCACATTTAATAGCAGTTCAGATTGATAAAGCACAAAAACTTGATGACTTAAAAGCTCTTGGAGATGATCTAAAAAATTTAATCATATTGCTTAGAGCAAAAGGTGTGAAAGTAAGATATATTACAAAACTTCTCTCCTCTTTAAATGAGAAAATATATAAAAAACTTTTTGATATGTGTGTTGAAGATGATTTAAAAAAAGATTGTGCTTTAATAGTTATGGGAAGCGAAGGCAGAGAAGAACAGACTATAAAGAGTGATCAAGACAATGCGCTTATTATTAGAGACGGTGTGGATGTAAATCTATTTACAAAACCTATGATGAAGTTAAATGCATATCTGCTTGAGCTTGGATTTCCAAAGTGCGGCGGAGATGTTATGGTAAGCAATGCATTTTGGCGTAGAAATATGACTTCTTATAAATCGCTTATAGATGAATGGACATATGAGATGAGTGAAGAGAGTGTTAAAAATCTTAGCATATTTTTAGATTCAAAATGTGTCGCAGGTGATATCTCTTTATTGAATGAGTTAAGAGAGTATCTTCACAATAATTTTTATTCAAGAGATGATGTACTGGCACATGTAGCAAAGGCGATACTCCATTTTGATACGCCTTTGTCTCTGTTTTCGGGTTTTGTAATAGAAAAAGAGCATGACAATAGGTTAAATTTAAAAAAAGGTGGCATTTTTGCTTTAGTTCATGGCATAAGAACATTAAGTCTTAAGCATGGAATAGATGCTACAAATACAATTGAGAGAATAAAAGAGCTAAACAATATAGGCGTAATTGATAAAACATTCGCAACAGAACTAATAGAGAGTTTTGACACGCTAAGTTCTATTCGTTTACAAGCTATGCTTGAAGCGAAAAACATTGAAGAGAGTAACTATATTAATCCAAAAAAATTGGAGAAAATACAAAGAGACTTGTTAAAAGACAGTTTTAAAATCATAAATAAGTTTAAAAAATTTATGGTTTTTCATTTTCATCTTAATATGGTTTCTTGATAATGTTTTCATTTATCTCAAAGCTAAAAACTAAAGCAAATTTTTCTAAACTTAAAGATAAAAATTTTAAATTTTTATTTGATGAAGATAAAAGCGGAGAACTTGTTGTAGTAGATACTGAAACAACAGGTTTAAACACAAAAAAGGATGAAATACTTTCTATCGGGGCTGTTAAAATTAAAGACAATAAAATTCTTACATCACAAACTTTTGAAGTTTTTTTAAAGAATTCTAAGGAAATAGACTCTAGCAGTATTAAAATTCATGGTATTCGTCCATTTGATTTAAAAAATGCAAAAACAACAAAGGAGGGTATTTTAGAGTTTTTAAATTTTGTAGGTTCTAGACCACTTGTAGGATATTATTTAGAATTTGATGTGGATATGATAAATAAATATACCAAAGAGATTCTTGGAATAACACTTCCTAATAGAATGATTGAAGTATCTGAAATATACTTTGACAAATCAATTTCTTTGATTCCTCAAGGAAATATTGATTTAAGATTTGATACAATTTTGAAAAACTGTGACATCCCTAATATGGGGACACATAATGCTGTCAATGACGCAATTATGACGGCAATGATCTATTTAAAACTAACAAAGGAAAGATAAATGACAAAAAATATTTTCAAACCAAATAAAGAGTTTGCGAAAAATGCTAGAATTAAAAATATGTGTGAATATCAAGAGTTGCAAGATGCGGCGATGGAAGATTATGAAGGTTTCTGGGGCGGTTTTGCAAAAGAGAAATTAGACTGGATAAAACCTTTTGATAATGTACTTAATGAAAGTAATTTCCCGTTTGTTAAATGGTTTGAAGGCGGAAAATTAAATGTTTCAGCTCAATGTATTGATCGTCATTTAAACAGTCGTAAAAACAAAGCGGCTATTATTTTTGAGGGTGATCGCGGAGATAAACAAATTATTACCTATCTTGAACTTTATTATAATGTAAACAAGTTGGCAAATCTTCTTAAAAATGAGTTTGGTGTAAAAAAAGGCGAGCGTGTAGTTATCTATATGCCGATGATTCCGGAAGCTGCTTATGCAATGCTTGCATGTGCTAGAATCGGAGCAATTCACTCTATAGTATTTGGCGGTTTTTCTGCTGAAGCATTAAGAGACAGAATTGTTGATGCTGAAGCAAAAGTAGTTATTACAGCTGATGGAGCTTATAGAAAAGATAAGCCTTATATGTTAAAACCTGTAGTTGATCAGGCTCTTGAAGAGAAAACAACAGTTGAGAAAGTTTTAATTGTTGAGAGAAATAATGAGGATATAACCTGGGTTGCTGGGCGTGATTATTCATATAACGAATTGATTAAAAATCAAGATGTTACATGCGAGCCTGAAGTTATGGATGCAGAAGATCCTCTTTTCTTATTATATACATCAGGAAGTACTGGAAAACCAAAAGGTGTACAGCATAATTCTGCAGGTTATATTCTTTGGGCTCAAATGACTATGGAATGGGTATTTGATGTTAAAGAGAATGATACATATTGGTGTACTGCAGATGTCGGTTGGATTACGGGACATACATATATCGTATATGGACCATTGGCAATGGGTGCAACAACTGTTATGTTTGAAGGTGTTCCAACATATCCTGATGCAGGGCGTCCATGGAAAATGGTAGAAGAGTATAAAATTAACCAATTCTATACAGCGCCTACGGCTATCCGTGTTCTTCATAAAACAGGAGAAGATGAACCTTCTAAATATGATCTTTCAAGCCTGAAAGTTCTTGGAACAGTTGGTGAGCCGATTGACCCTCCGGCATGGAAATGGTACTATGAAGAAGTTGGCGGAAGCAGATGTGCAATTGTGGATACATACTGGCAAACTGAAACAGGCGGACATATTGTTTCTCCTCTTCCTGGAGCTACACCAATCAAACCTGGCTGTGCAACCATGCCTCTTCCTGGAATTATGGGAGAGATTTTAGATGAAAATGGAAACAAAGCAGAAGTTGGAGAAAAAGGGTTAATGTGTGTAACTCGTCCATGGCCATCAATGATAAGAGGCGTTTGGGGTGATGAAGATAGATTTATAAAATCATACTTTGGCGATGTAAAAAAAGATGGCAAACCAGTTTACTTTACAGGTGACGGCGCTATTTATGATGAGGATGGATACATTACTATTACTGGAAGAACTGATGATGTTATCAATGTAAGCGGGCACAGAATGGGTACTGCTGAAGTTGAAGCGGCTATTAAAAAGCATCCAAATGTTGCTGAAGTAGCAGTTGTAGGAAAACCTCATGATATCAAAGGTGAAGGTATTTTTGCTTACATAGTTTTAAAAGAAGATAATGGTATTGCTGATGAAGTTGAAGAGGTAAAAGCAATTAATAATGTTATTAAAAAAGAGATTGGAAATATCGCTCTTTGTGATGATGTTGTTTTTGTTCCTGGACTTCCAAAAACTCGTTCTGGTAAAATTATGAGAAGAATTCTTCGTTCAATAGCAAAAGGTGAAGAGATTACACAAGACACATCAACTCTTGAGGATCCTTCAATAGTTGCAACTATTGCTACTGCGGTTCAATCTTGTAGATTATAAAAAAATAGAGTAGATTTTTCTACTCTATACCCCTTCATTTAAAATAAAAATACAAAAGAGAAACAATGGAACTTTGCGTAGCCCTTGATTTACCTACAAAACAAGAAAATTTAGATTTAATTAAAAAAATAAAAGATTATCCTCTTTGGCTAAAAGTCGGACTTCGCAGTTATATTCGCGACGGCGAAGAGTTTTTAAAAGATATTAAAAAAATAAATCCCGATTTTAAAATATTTTTAGATCTTAAACTTTATGATATTCCCAATACAATGGCAGATGCTGCTGAATCGATTATCGGACTTGGAGTTGATATGTTCAATGTGCATGCAAGTGCAGGTAAGCGCGCTATGAAAGAGGTTATGGATAGAATAGCTCCGTATGAAAACCGCCCAATAGTTTTAGCTGTTACCGCATTGACTTCTTTTAATGAGGAGGAGTTTGCAGAGGTTTATGAAAGTAAAATAGCACAAAAAGCTGATCAATTTGCAAAAGACGCATATGACAGCGGACTTGACGGTGTCGTCTGTTCTGCTTATGAGAGCGCATCTATTAAAAAAATAACAAATGAAAAATTTATGACATTGACTCCAGGGATTCGTCCTTTTGGCGAAGATGCACAAGATCAACAAAGAGTAGCTGATGTAGCATTTGCAAAAAAAGCAGATGTAGATTTTATAGTTGTCGGTCGTCCAATATATAAATCTGATAATCCTGCCTTAGTTGTCGCGAAAATATTAGAACAAATTTAAATATATAGCTTTGCGTGAATAAGTTTTAAGCTATATATTATTTATATATGACTATAATTGCACTCTTCAACGGATAGATGGGTGAGTTGGCTGAAACCACATCCCTGCTAAGGATGCGTATGGGTAACTGTACCGAGGGTTCGAATCCCTCTCTGTCCACCATAAAGCCCTATTTTTAGGACTTTAAAGACACTTTTTTAAAAAATAAAAATCCCCTACTTACCATTATTTATAAATAGAAATACTTCTGTCAAAATCTTTATAATTTGAATCAATATAACTAACATAAACATCATAAACCATTTGAGTATTTGCATGCCCTAAAAGTTGTGCAAGTTGTACAGGAGATACTAAACTGTTATAAAGCATATTTGTTGCATATGTATGTCTAGTATTATACGGTCGTCTATAATCTATCTGTAACTTATCAAGACTTGGTATCCAATACTTATTGGTAAAAACATTAGTATCACGATAAGGTTTTTTATATTGAGTAATAAAAAGATATTCATTATCATGTAAATCAAAAAGTTCTTTAATATAAGGCTCTAAGAGTTGTATGATAGGAATCTCTCTTATACTGCCTCTTGTTTTTGGAGTACTCTCTCCAAATCTATTACGACTTCTTTTTACATATAAAACTTTATTTTTAAAATCAATATCTTCTTTTTTTAGTCCTATTATTTCACCAGAACGCATACCGGTATAAAATGCTATAGCTAAATAGTACTTATAGTTATTATCTTTAACATTATTCATAATCATTTTTACTTCATCAGCATTAAAAGGTTTAATATCAGGTTTATTATATTTTGGAAGTCTTACAAGCTTTACAGGATTACGCTGAATAACTTCATCAAAAAGAGCCTCTTGAAAGATACCACTAAGAACACCAAGATAATGTCTTTTACTCTTTGAACCTACATCATCAATACTATAAAGCCATTTTTTAACATCACTCACTTTTATATCTACTATATTTTTATCTCCAAAAAAAGGATCTACTCTATTTTTAACTATATTTGTATATTTATCAAGAGTAGAGTTTTTTAACTCATGTTTTTTAAAATCAAGATATAGAGATGAGTAATGAGAAAATTTAGTCATTTAAAATAATTCACTTTCAAATTTAAAAAAATCATCTTGATATGAAGCTAGATTGATTTTAGACTCATCTAATAAACCTTTGTCTATTAAAATATTTTTAGTATATGCATAATGATTTAAATCTACTGTTTCAATATCTATATTTTGATAATAATCCCAAAGCTCATAAACATTCATTTGATAAGGCTTTTTAATAACTTTAGAATATCTTTTATTAAAATAAATATATGATTCACCATCAATAATAACATCAATAGGTTTTTCAATTTTTTCTTTAAATAACGGCTCAAATTCAGCTTCTAAATATGTATAATCTTCTAATTTTTCAGCCCAATTAACAGGTTTACGAGTATAAATAATGCCATGTTCATTGTCTATTCTAAGAACTTGCTTAGTTTTAGAATCAATATAAATATTAATATCCTCATTATGATATGCAGCTGTTAAGTCCAAGAGCGTATACATGCCGTTAAGTTTGCGATACACTTCAAGAGCTACAAAAGTGCGGCTAGTATAAAATCTGCAAATGCCGTGATAGAGATACCAGAGTGTAAGATTTGTTATTTTGTCGCTATCCTCTCTTAAATCATCAAGAGTTTTTAAAATATATTTCATCAAGTAAGAGATAGGCGAATTTACATCTGTTTCAACCTTAGAGAGTGGAGCAGGGAAGAGCCTATTTACTGCATTAACAATTGAATCAAGACTATCAGCAGGAACAAAAAGAGAAATATGTAAATGTGGTGTACCGTCCTTATGAGGCTCTGTAACACGAAGATAACATCTATCGTCTTTTTCGATATTTTTATAACTTCTATCATCAAATATCTTTTTTAACATTTTAGAAAGCTCTTTAGAAGCATTATGAGGAGTATATTTTTCAATAGTATTACTAAAATCAAGAATTGGATCTATAAAAGGAACTCTTTGAATAACATGACAATTTAAAAACTTTATTTTATTGATTGTAGTAATATATTTACGACCACCAAATTTTCTATTATTTACAAGTTTATTTTTATAAGTTTTTTTAGGATGCCAATGAGATGGCAAAGTAAGAGTAATAAAAACATTTTTTAAATCTTTTTGTTTAGCATAGTCAAATATAGACCAAGCTCTATGTTGCAGTTCAGCAATGTATCTATCTGCATTCATATAGCTATTTGCCACAAAATCAGCAAAAGGAATAATTTTATTATCAAGATGTATTCCATTATTATGCATAAACTCTTTATTTTTTGCGAGTTTTTCTTTTGATTTTTTAATTTGATATTTTGTTAAACCGTAATTTATCATATTGTCACTTCCTATTTTTAATTTTTAATCGTGTCCGATAACTTTTTATAGATAGCCAAGAGGCTCACCGCCGTTTGGTCGCAAGCTCCCAAAGCGGCGATGAAGCCCAGACTACAAAATCACCTAATAACCTCTATCGCAATAGATATATTAGACTTAACCTCTGATTCACTCTTATATTTAAAAAGCTCTCCAAGATATGGAATATTGCTAATAAAAGGTATAGAAAAATCTGTTTTATTTATTTTTGTTTGATTAATTCCACTTAAAATAAGAACTTCGCCATATTTAAGATTTGTATTTGATTTAAGTTGCCGTTTATATGTTGTAGGAATATTATTTGTAGTACTCAATATATCTTCAATAATTAGATCTAAATCAAGATTTACATAATCGTCATAAATAGAAGTCTTACCATTAATTTTAAGACCAACATCTTTATATTCTATACTCACCTGTTCTGATGTGTTTGTAGCCTGTGTAACAGTAGTAGAAGTCTGATAAGGTATATTATTAACAGCAGAAAAATTAAAATCTTTATTATCTTGAACTAAAATATATGGATTTTGAATAATTTTAAAAAATTTAAACTCATTAAAAAGTTTTAATGCACTATAGAAAGTAGACCGCATAAAAATAGGACTAGTAGACTGAAAAGGTAAAACAAAAGTATTTAAAACATTCTTATAAGTATCATCTGCTGATTGATAAGTAGTTGAAAATTCAAAACCTTGTTCTTTTAAATCATCTTGATTAATTTCTATAATTGTAAATTTAAGAGTAACTTGTTTCTTTTGAGAATCTATTTTTAAAATATCTTTATAAAGTGCTGCATAATCTTGCTGTTTACAAAAAAAGATAATTACATTAGTAGTATCAATATACTGGTATTGTATATTTTTAAAAGTAAGATATTTAGATACAGCTTCAAAACTATTAGTTTTTAAATCAAAAAAATAAGAATAAACATCATCTAAAGGTATTTTAGTAAGATAATAAGTATTATTAAAACTAGTAACTTCATAACCCAACTTTTTAACTGATTCACGATAAAGATATAAAAATTCATTATTACTGATATACTCAGGAACAAAAAGAGAAACTTCTTTAGATTTTATATTTTCATCAATATAAACATTAATATTATTTTGAGTACTAAGCTGCTCCGTTAAATCAAGCAAAGTAATATTTTTTTCATTTGCTACTAAATACGGAACTATGAGTAGAAGTATCATCAACAGTTTTATAATCATCATCTTTTCGCCTTTTATTTGAAATATATTTATAAAAATCATCAGTAGAATCTAAATAAAACTTAGATGAATTTTTATTGATTTTTACAGAATAAAAAAAAGTAATAGATTGATTTTTAATAAAATATTCAAGTAATGCAAGAGGAAGCAATATATCTTTATTATAGCAATTTGTATTATTGCAAGTGAGATTAAAAAATTGTCTATTATTAGGATCAATAGAATCATGAGAATTAATAGAAGAAGCAGAAACATTTTGAGAATTTTTATCTATAACAACAGAAGTAGAATTATTATCAATAGGTTTATTATCAAAAACTTCTTCAGGATAAGAATCTGAAAAATAAGCATAAGCAAAAACAACACCTAAAAAAATCATAATTAAAGAAAAAATAATGAAACGAACTAATATATTTTTAGAATTAACAGAATCACCACTCTGGTAAAGTTCAAAAACTTCTTTAACCTTTGGTAATTTTTCTGTGTGACTTCTAGCATTCATAGATAGACGGGAATTTATATAAACATCATATTTAAAAGTATTTCTATTTAATGATACAGTAGTCGCTTTAGCTCTATAAAAATACTCTGAAAAAGATTTATATTTTCCAAAAACAAGAGAAAGATTTTGAGTAATTAAAAAAATATCTTGATATAAATGTCTATGATAAGAAAGCCACCAAATAAGAACAGGATCATTTTTATCAAAAATATTATGACATTCATCTATAACAAAAAGAGTCTTATAAATTTCATATTCTTTACATTTTTCAATAAGAAACTCATCGGTTACTTTATCTTTATAATATCTATGTAACTGTTTTAATTTACGCTTTAAATCATCGAAATCAAGCGGATTAACATCATGAACTTTATCAAATTTAAATTCATTTATATTTGTATAACAATTATAATAATCTTTTTTTACATCTTTTTTAGCTTTTTCATCTGTAGAAAAATTATTAAAAATAGTATAAACAGCTTTATATGTTTTACCACTTCCAGGAACGCCAACAAGATAAACTATCATTTATTTAACCAACGGAGAAATAATTCTTAAAACAGTAAAATAAAGAGATACAACTTGAGCATAAAGTATACGCCAGAGCAAAAATAAAATTGCTGCAATTAAAACAGCTTTTTGATCATTTAAAGCATTTGTAAAACCAATACAAGATAATAAACCATAAACTTTATCTATCATATCACCTGAAGAAGTTGCAGTAAAATTTAAAAAATTTGTAATTAAATTATAAAAAACTACAAAAGCAGCAATAAAAGAAACAAACATAGAAAATAAAATAGTATAAAAAGAAATAGCAGCAATAGAATAAAGATATTTTCTAGCATATTTTAAAGCTAATTCAAATATGTAAGCAAGATTAAGTGTCGGCATAATTAAACCCTCATTTTAAATGCAAGATAATAAATTTTTAATGCAGCAAATAAAAACAATGCAGTAAAAATATAATAAAAGACAGAATAAAACTGACCAAACGAATCACATAAATTTATACATAATTGTTTTCCAAAAACAACAGCACAAAATTCCGGAGCGGAACCGCTAGACATTGAAGAAGCAGACAAACCACCATCTAACATGCTTTTCATATTATTAAAATCATTAGTAATATTGTCTAAAAAAGTATAAAACTCAGACAAAGAACCATCTATATTACCTCTATCAGTTGCTTGTCCATCAGATTCAGTATAATCTCCAGAAACATTAGAATCACCATCAGAAGAAGTATTTAAATCTGTTATAAGACCTTTAATATCTTCTAAAAGAGTATTACCAGTGTCTTGACCATCAACTAATTGACCTAAAAGATTATTACTATTAACAACACCAACATTAATACTATCAAGAGAATCACCTATAACTTTTTGATTTGAAGTTGCAACAGCGGAAAAATTTTTTAAAGAAGATTCAATATCTGTAAGTTTAGAATTTGCACTAACTAGCTGTAAACTTTGAATTTTTGATTCAGATAATAAATCTAACTGAGTTGATTCTTTAGATGCCGCATAAGACTCTAAAGCAACTTTCATAGAAGCAGAAACATCTAAATCAGCCGAAGCATTTGAATCTATCAATAAATCTGTAGGAAGTGTTTTATTAGTATCATCATTTAATCTTAAATCATCTAATTCCGAAGCATCATCTTTAATATTAGCACATGAAACTTCTTCATAAAAATAACCAGTTGTTGAATCTGGAACAGGATGTTCAACTGTTAAACAATCACAAGATTTAAAACAAGAAACATTAGGAGATACACCAAAAGAAATAATACGACAAACAGAACGACCAAGACAATCATCTACATCTGGTACAACACTTTGACAACGACCATCTTTTATAGCTTGACCATAAGGACATGTTAAAACATCAGCCATACAAGATTTACGACAATCGTCCCACATTACATAAGAAACATATCGAAGTTCACCATCAGGAACAGTAAACAAAGGATTTGACATTGAACAAGAAGCTTCATCTTTAACAGGAGTCATAGTCAACGCAGTAGCAGGACATACCTTACTGGAATCTTCTGAACTTGAATCTGAATCATTAACATAAGGATTTGAATCATTACCATTTAATATTCCGTCACCGTCAATATCAGAATCAACACCATTTAATATATTGTCACTATCACAATCTAAATTTTCAAAATCAGGATTATCAGGGTCACATTCATTTAATATGCCATCGCCGTCATTATCAGGATTAATACATTGTTCCAAATTAACATCGAAATATTCACCATCTGCACAGGTAGGCTTTTGTTTTAAAATATATTTTCTAGCATATTTTTTAGCAGAAACATAGCCAGAAGAACAAGTTTTACCCGGAGTTGAAATCAAAACTGTAAAATAAGTAGTATGTCCAACAGTAGAACCACATGTGCCTGAAATTAAACTTAAACTACTTTCACACGATAAACCACCATAATAATCAGAATAAGGCTCATAAACACCATAATATTTATTTGCATAAAAATTCAATTCAGGATTTTTACTATCACAGTATGAAGTAACATTTTCATTTGTTAAATCTGATTCAGAGCCTAAAACATAATCAGCAAATAAGGAAGAACTAAAAATAAAAAGAGTTATAATAAAAAATAATATTTTTTTCATAATATTAGACCTATTTTTTCTAAATAACTAAAAAGAAAAAAAGAAATTATTATTAATGTAATTGTTTGAAAATAAAAAAATAAATTCATTTTTTAATGCCTTGTAAGTGCTAAAGCACCAAAAAGAGGGGCTATAACAGCAGTTAAATTTATAAATATACTTGCAAAGTAATTTATTATTTGCATATCTGTAAGTTCTATTAATATCATCTACGACCGCCTACAGTTGTAAAAATTTGAGTAGTAAAAAACATAAAAACAGCTCCAAAAATAACTCCAACAATACCTAATAAAAAGTTGTATTCTGTTTCTTGCATACCTAAAATAAAAGCAGGATTTGCAACACATTTATTTAACTCAGTATCAAAAATAAAATTAGGAATTATTGTTTTTACTTGTTCTAAATCTGTAGATGAATACCAGGTATTATTTGAAGATTTTAAAAAATAGAAAGTTTGATTTTGTAGATAAAAATCATCTATACAAGTATTTTGAGAATCTAAAAGCATAGAAGCATTTAAAAAATTTAGTAATAAAATTAAACTTATTAAATATTTCATTTTTTCCTCTTTTTATATAATCTCAAAAGCTCCTAAAAGCTAATGAGATTTAGCAATTATTATTACTTTATTTACAGCCCAAACAGAAGCAAGAGCAGTTAATACAATCGTAAAAAGTGCAAAAACTACATCTAAATTAATGTTAGGCAACTCAGGCATTTTAAGCTCTATTTGCCATAGAAATAGCTTTAATTGCACCCCAAATAACAGCAGTTGCTGCTAAAACCAAAGAAGCTACCGCTAACACATCAGTTGTGTTAAATGCTACACCAGTTAAATCCATTGTGAAACCCCCATGTTTCTAAAAGTATCGGGCATACTCTTAACCGCTATCTGCGACCCCGTATATTTAAAAATTAAGTTCTTTTATCTCTCGAACAAACTTCATCTTGCCTTTATAATATTCTGGCGAGTGTCTAGCGTAACTAAACCGTGCTTGAACCGATTTGGCAATATCATTTAGGAGAAAGATTTCATCTTTCAACTGGTCTTTGCTGCCATAAGATTTTTTGTAAACCTAAAATTTTTAATCCCTTAGCGATGGGACACAACGGGCTACGCCCTCTACCTGCGGTGCTTATTTTGCTACCGTCTTAGATTTTCTCTCAAATTTTGAATAATCAAGAGGATTTTTTTCAAGAACAAGAACAGGCATAGAACGGTCAGGATAAACTTTAACACCGTATTGGTCTATTTTCATAACATAAGGAAGAGATACAGTAAAACCGATTTTTTCTTTTAGATCATCGTAATACTCTTCATCTGTAGAGATAGTTTCAACAGAGATTTTTTTATATCCCTCTTCATCTACACCATTAAACATCACTGTAAGTTCAGTGTTGTAATTCATCTTACCTGTCTTTTTATCCTCGTACTCTGTAGGTTTTACTTCCATTAAAGTACCTATCATATGTAAAGTTGCCATTTGTCACTCCTCAGTGAAAGATTTTTTTTGACTTAACCACTGTCGTAATTAAGTTTTAAGAACATATGTAAAAGCAGTCCGCCATACACGCCTCTGAACCTTATATATGCTCATAAAACCTAATTTATCACTCTGTTTTAACCCGCCAGAAGTGACTGAGGCGGAAAGACTAGCTTTTAACGGGTTCAAGCTCATTGCCCGTGATATCAACGACTTACATCAAACTCTGTATACAGTTCCGTGATTGCGTATCTATCTTTCTTAACGACTTATTGAACATCAGAGTGAAAGCGTTGATTTGATTTAAGAAATTTTTTATTATATTTTTATGGTTTATGGTAATATTATGAGTTGAAGAAGTGACAACACCATATTTTTTTAAATTATCTACATGAGATAACTTTTGATTCTGAAAACTGTTAGAGTCAATAAATTTGTTTTGTGCCTGCATGTGTCACTCCTTAAATATGCAATATTTGCGTATAATTAAAACTATATCTGCAAAAACATAAAAGAAAGCTTAAGTTTATGCAATAATTGCATAATTAACAAGGAAAATACGAAAATGACAAGAAAAGAACTAGCTGATATACTTGGAATATCATTAAGAACTTTAGATAATTGGGAAAAAGAAAAACCTGATCTAGTTAGACTGATAAATCAAGGCATGGCATTAGATGAAAGTATAGAGGCAACAAAAAAACATTTACAAGAGTTAGAAAACATAAAAGCAA
This sequence comes from Sulfurimonas xiamenensis, assembly GCF_009258045.1. Taxonomy (NCBI): domain Bacteria; kingdom Pseudomonadati; phylum Campylobacterota; class Epsilonproteobacteria; order Campylobacterales; family Sulfurimonadaceae; genus Sulfurimonas; species Sulfurimonas xiamenensis. Next base: position 1,324,849 of record NZ_CP041166.1, on the reverse strand, counting down.
AAGCCAACAATGGAAAATTTAAATTAAAATAGGAAATAACATGAAATATTTTTTAATAAATGTATTAATAGTAACAATAGCATTTGCAAATAGTATAGATGTAAAAATGAATATAAAAATTGAACAAAATATAAGAGCACTATATAAAGATTTAAATCTTAATCAAGAACAGAAAGAATATATAGAAGAAAGTGAAGAAAAAAACATCAATACAATAAATAAAACAATAATAAAAGAAGCAATAAATAATATTTTTACAACAAAAAATATAAGAGATAAAAATATAGTTCAATTTGATTTAGAAAAAAACGGAACTATAAATAATATTAAATTAATTTTGAAAAGTGATAACATAAAACTAAATAAAACTACAAAATCAACAATTAAAAAAGTAGCTAATAAGCTGCTATTACCAAAAGAAAAAATAACACTAAGATATATATTTAGATATGACATTATAAATAACAACAAAAATATAGTTTATAAAAATGCAGAAAAAGATTATTCATGGTTATATGCAAAAAATGAAATTAACATAAACAAAGGAACAACACATTTTAAATACAATAGTAAAGAATACTCGAGAGTATTTAACACAAATAGAGATGGTTTTATAGATGTATCACAAGAGCCGATTGGTTGTGCTAAAAGAGTGACAATATTAACAGAAAAAGGACAAAATTTTGCAGAAGCAAAAGGGCTTTTATTTTCAAGAATAAATAAAGAAGCACCAAAAGGAAAATATAAAATATTAATACAAACAAAACAGGATTGTAATATAAATTTACAATATCAATAACGGAAAAAAAGTACTTTTTTAAGGGTAAGTTTTTTTCGAATCCCTCTCTGTCCACCATAAAACTCCAACAAAAAAATCTCAAATTTTTATTAGTAACAAATTGTTGATACTCTTTATCTTCATTATCTATTGTGCTATAATCTCGATAAAAATAATCAAAAAAGTTATAAATGCGTTCATCTGAAATCGAATCACTTTTAAACAATAAAGATAAATTGCTAACTCAAGCCTACTTTGATCTGCAAAGATATTTCGAAAAAAAATATGGTAATGATACTGTTCTTTTTATGGAAATAGGGACCTTTTTTGAAGTTTATGAAGTAAATAACGATGAAGAGCAGATAGGTAAAGCCAAAGAGATAGCTGAGCTTTTAAACATACAACTTACCAAAAAAAATAAAAACATAATAGAAAATAGTGATAAAAATCCCCTTTTAGCTGGAGTTCCTGCAGTATCTTTTGATAGATATTTAAACCGCCTTATAGCAGAACAAAAATATACTGTTATAGTTGTAAAACAAAAGGGAAATCCACCAAAAATAAGCAGATATGTTTCCCAAATTGTATCTCCTGGAACAAATTTTGATTATATAATTGATAATGACGACAATTATATAGTTTCAATTTTGGTGGATAAATTTAGAGGAATATATACAGTAGGTTATAGTGCCATAGATGTAACTACGGGTAAAACATGGCTTTATGAAAGTCATGGAACAAGTGAAGATCCTGCTTATGCTTTAGATGAACTCTTTAATCTTTTAAATACATATCGAACATCAGAAGTAATTGTTACATTTTTGGATGGAGTGGATGATCAAAGGCATGTAATGCACTATCTTGAAATTCCCGAGCATTATAACTACAGCGTAAATAATCAAAGATTAAAGATAGAGTTTCAAAATAGACTTTTTTGTGAAGTATATCAGATTAAGTCGCTGCTCTCTGCCATAGAGCATTTGGATTTGGAAAGAAATCCAATGATAACAGAATCGTTGGCAATTCTTATAGATTTTATTATTGAGCATGATATTCATATAATTCAAAAGTTGGATTATCCAAAGATAATAGACAATCGCCGTTTTATGTATCTGGGAAACAGCGCACTTGAACAGATGGGCGTAGTCTCAAAAGATAAAAAAGAGTTTACTCTTTTAAAAATGCTCGACAAGAGTGCAACGGCAATCGGCCGCAGACTTTTAAAAGAGAGACTTCTTAATCCTATTATGGAGAAAGATGAGCTTGAAAGAAGGTACGATTTAATTGAAAAAGTGTCATCGCATACAAGATATCTTGATGAGATAATGCGTGGGATATATGATTTGGAGAGATTGTCGCGTAGGCTTGATCTGGGCAAACTTCATCCATTTGAGATGAATCATATATATGAATCAATGTTAAGTGTAAAAGAGTTGATAATATATGCAAAAAAACATAAAATCCAAAAAATACCTTTTCACGAGAGTGAAGTTGATGAATTTTTAAGAGATATTACAAAGAGTATAGATTTAGATATCTCACGCCGTTTTACAAATGCAACGATTGATGAAAATTTTTTAATGGGCGGTGTTGATGAGGCTATTGATACTTTAGTGAAAGAAAATAGAATTATATTTATTGCGTTTGAAGATATTATGAATAAAATCGAGCTTATTTTAGAGAGTGCAAATGCAAGCAGTTCAAATAAATTGGTGACTCTTGGATTTTTGGAAAAAGAGGGATACTATCTCTCTCTTAGCAAAAATAGATTTTCGATGATAGAATCTGAGTTTTACAAGCACAATGATTTTAAAGATTATATGGTTAAAAAATTAACTAACAGTGTAAAAATAACATCAAATTTTACCGATAAATTATCGGATCAATTGATGAAAAATCGTCGTAAGATTATCGCATTGGTAAAAGATAGATTTATTGGGCTGCAAAGTGTTTATGAAAGAAGATATTCTCTTCTTTTTGACCGCATAATAAGCTATGTTGCTGATTTGGATGTAGGAGTGAGTTCATCAAAAGTTGCTCAGCTTTACAAACATTCAAGACCTAAAATTTGTGATGTAGAAAGTGATGAAAATTTTATTCAAATAATGCAGCTTCGTCATCCTCTTATCGAGATACAAAGTGACAGTATCTATGTGCCAAATGATGTTATTATGGGAAATCGCTCTTATATGGATCTGCCATATCCCAAAACTGTTATGTTGGACACAGCTTCGCATAACGGACACGAAATAAACGGCGTTTTGCTTTATGGCATAAACTCCAGCGGAAAATCATCTCTTATGAAAAGTATCGGACTTGCCACATTGATGGCTCAAGCAGGCTTTTTTGTAAGTGCTTCTGCTATGAAGTTTTCTCTTTTTGATTCTCTTTTTACAAGAATTGTTTCAAAAGACAATCTCGCTAAAGGATTATCAACATTTGCGGTTGAGATGCTGGAACTCAAAAATATATTTAACCGTGCTACGGTCCGCTCGCTTATTTTAGGAGATGAGATAAGTCATGGAACAGAGACGCTCTCCGGTGTTGCGATAGTTTCAAGTGCTATTATAAAACTGGCTAATCTTCGTTCTATATTTCTTTTTGCAACACATCTACATCAGCTTTCAACTATGCAGGAGATAAAAGAGTTAAAAAATGTTGTAGATCTTCACCTAAGTGTTAAGTATGATGAGCAGATGGACAAACTTACTTTCAATAGAATTCTTCAAGCAGGAAGCGGAAGCAGTATCTATGGGTTAGAGTTTGCAAAGTCACTTCATATGGACAGTGAATTTTTAGAAACTGCAAATAGGATTAGAAAGCGTCTTGCGAATGATTTTGATGAGCTAGAGCTTCTTGTAAAGAAGAAAACAAGCAAATATAATAAAGAGCTCTATATAACAAAATGTGTGATTTGTGGAGCGGTAGCTGAAGATGTACATCATATAAATCATAAATCAAAAGCAGACAGCAGCGGTTTTATAGGCCATTTTCATAAAGATGTAAAACACAACCTTATTCCTCTTTGTAAAAAACATCACAAAGAGATACATGAACAAAAGATAAAAGTAGATGGTTTTGTAATGACATCAAATGGATTAGAGTTAAAGTATAAAGAACAAATCAATAACAAAGAAGATAAAAATCAAGATAATTTAAAGGAGTTTACTTTAGATAATTGGGATTAAGCACTATAGAAAATAGTATAATTTGCTTTTAGATAAACTAAAAATTAGGTATAAAATGAAAATAATTGAACTGTTTAAATTTATGATTGAATCAAAAAGTGAAACACCGCATGACGGGGGACTTTTGGATTTTATAGAGAGTTATCTGCCTGATTTTAATGCTGTTAGAGTAGATGTTAAAGATGTAAAAAATCTTTTTATTTATAAGAAATTTGGAAATGGGGAGCATCTATGTTTTGCCGGACATGTTGATGTGGTTCCGGCGGGCAGCGGTTGGGATAGCGACCCTTATAAAGCAGATGAGAGAGATGGGTATATCTACGGTCGTGGAACACAGGATATGAAGAGCGGTGTTGCGGCTTTTACTCAGGCTGTTAAAGAGAGTAAAAATTTCAATGGAACACTCTCTTTGCTTTTAACTTCAGATGAAGAGGGAGAGGGAACATACGGAACAATAGAGGTTTTAAAGTATCTTAAAGAGCATAATATGCTTCCGGATGTCGCCATTGTTGCAGAACCTACATGTGAGAGTATCTTTGGTGATGCCATAAAAGTAGGTCGACGCGGCTCTATCAATGGTTATATTACTGTAAAAGGCAAGCAGGGTCATGCGGCATATCCTGAAAAATCTATAAATCCAATCAATTTAATAGCTCCAAGATTAGCCAATATGGCAGGAGTGGATTTGGATAATGGCGATGAGTTCTTTGCTCCAAGTAAATTTGTTATAACAGACATTAGGGCGGGCATGGAGGTTACAAATGTAACTCCAAACGAACTTAAAATGATGTTTAATGTAAGAAACACTACTCTGACAACACAAAAAGAGGTAGAAGAGTTTGTAGCTAAAAATTTAGATGGACTGGAATATACGCTTAGACTTACTCAAGGCTCATATCCCTTTAGAACAAATACTGATACAAAATTGGTAAAAAATATTGATAAAGCAATAGAAAGTGTAACGGGTATCAAACCAAAACACTCAACCGCAGGCGGAACTTCAGATGCAAGACATTTGGCTCCTTTAGGTGTTGATGTAGTAGAATTTGGCGTGATAAATGATACAATTCATGCAGTAAATGAGAGAACAACAAGAGAAGAGGTTGAGAAACTTTATGAAGTTTTCAAAAATTTAATCAAGATGTGGAAATAAAAGAGATAAAAATTTATTAATAGGAGAAAAAAATGAAGTTCGTACAAACAAACAAGGCGCCATCGGCAATAGGTCCATACTCTCAGGCAGTAGTAGCAAACGGTATGGTTTTTACATCGGGGCAGATTGCACTTACTCCAGAGGGTGTTATGCTTGAAAATGATGTGGTTATTCAGACAAAACAGGTTTTAAAGAATCTTCAAGCAGTTTTAGAAGAGGCGGGGGCTTCAATGCAGAGTGTTATTAAAACGACGATATTTTTAGACTCTATGGATGATTTTGTAACGGTTAATGAAATATATGCAGAGGCTTTTGGCTCTCATAAACCTGCTCGTTCAACCGTTGCAGTAAAGACGCTGCCAAAAAATGCCCTTGTTGAGATTGATGCAGTAGCGTTGGTAAAATGACAAAACTTCTCTTTTGATGCCGTCTTTTTTATATAGAGTTATAGTTCTCTCAGTCTTGTGGTTAAGTGATTTTATAAAGAGGATTGAAACGGCTTTATAGTATAATTTTTTCATGTAAATAGAGTAGGAGAGTGTTTTGTTAGATAAAAAGCAGTTAAAAAAAGAGCAGATAATACAAACGGCTCTAGAACTATTTGCCTCAAAAGGGTTTTATAGCACTACCATCCCCGATATTGCACTTTCGCTAAAGATGAGTGTCGGTAACATGTATAACTACTTTAAATCTAAAGACACTCTAGCAATAGAAATCATAAAATATATCTCTGCATATTTAGGCGAAAAGTTAAAAGAGATAAACGAACAAGAGATATCCACTAAAGAAAAAACAAGAAAAATAGTAGAAATATATTTTAAGACAGCCTCTTTAAAACCTGAAATGATAGACTACTTTTTAAGAATATACCTCTCAAACCGCGAAGTTTTTAAAGAGAGCTGCGAGGGAATGCTCTGCGTAAACGAGTTTGTCACAGAGATAATGATTTACTTTGAAGAGGGCGTTAAATGCGGCGATTTGAGAGAACAGGACTTTTTCAGCGCATTTGGTCTTTTTATGGGTTATCTCGGCGGCATGGTCTTTTTAAAAGGTGAAAATGTTTTACCAAAAGATTTAAACGACTATGTAGATGATATAACATTTAATATCTATAAAGCGTTGAGCGCAGAATAATTATGAAAAAGAAAATGAGAGTATTATGGCTTAGCGCAATCGCTTGCAACGGCAATACACACTCATTTTTAAACTATCCGTACATGGAACAATTTTTAGATGATTTTGAGTTTATTTATCATCCCGTCATAGATTCTGAGTACTCGCTTGAAGATATAGTCTCAAAAGAGATTACATGTGATATCTTGCTAATAGAAGGCGCAATATCAAAAGAGTTTAAAAGAGCCGATGTCTCTGTTGTCGATATAATTGAAAAATATTCCAAAATAGTCCAAAAAATTGTTACGGTCGGTACATGTGCAACTTTTGGCGGGATTTTTAGAGAGAGCGGTTATGAAGAGACTTCAGGTCTGCATTTTGATAAAGAAGAACCGCTAAAAACACATAAAGATTTGCTGGATAAAACCATCTCGGTTTCAGGGTGTCCCGTTCATCCCGAAGTTTTGGTAAACACTCTTTATGCAATCAAAAAAAGCGCTGCATTAAAACTGGATAATTTTCTTAGACCAAAAGAGTTTTACGCTTATACCGTCCATAACGGCTGTACGAGAAACGAATATTTTGAGTACAAAGTGGATAATCACCGTTTCGGAGAGCTTGAGGGGTGTATGTTTTATGACCACGGCTGTCAAGCGCCCTTTACCCACGGAAGTTGTAACAAAATACTTTGGAACGAGGTAAACTCAAAAACCAGAGCAGGAGTTCCTTGCATGGGTTGTACCGAACCTACATTTCCGAGACAAAATCTCTTCAGTACGAAAAAAAATATGGCAATACCGGAAAATCTCCCCGTTGGTGTGGGTAAAAGAGTCTATCTTACTCTCGCAGGTATTTCAAAAGCATTTAAAATTGATAGACTAGAAAAGAAGTTGATTGATGATTAAATTAATAGAGAAGATAGAGGGCGAGGCGAAGCTCAACTTTAATTTTAAAGAGGGCAAGATTGATTTTGTTGATATAGAGTTTATGTCGACAAGAAATATCGAAAATATTTTAAGAGGTAAAAATGCTTTTGATGCGCTTGTTATAAATCCGAGAGTCTGCGGAATCTGCGGACATGCTCACTTAATAGCTACAGTTCAAGCACTAGAGAGCTGCTATAGTAATTTAAAGCTTTCAAACAAGGCGAAGATTATAAGAGAATTAACGCTTAATTTCGAGCTTATCCAAAACCATTTTAAATGGTTTTATCTCACAATGCTGCCTCTATTCGGACATAAGCAAGAGATTTTAAAAGCTACATATCCGTCTCAGCTTATGGGAAAAGCGATTGCAATATTCGGCGGACAGTATCCGCATACTTCTTACGCAGTTGTCGGCGGAGTAGTTTGTGAAATAACAGAGATAGATATTATAAAACTGCAACACTATATGGCTGAGACGCTTAAGTTTGTGGAAGAGAATCTGGTAAAAACCAAGAGTGAGAATTTTTTAACATGTGAAGATGCAGATGCTCTTTTGGATTATGAGGGAGATTTGCCTGACATACTGAGACAGATAAAAAAAGAGAACTTGTTAGAGTACGGAAAAAGCTATGACAGATTTATCTCTTTTGGACACAACAGCTACTTTAAAAAGGGCAAATCGCTAAAGGCAAAAATAACTCATAATATCTCCGTATTACATGTCAAAGAGTCTGAAATGCCTTCATCGTTTGCAAAAAATGTAAGCTTTAAAGATAAGTATTATGAAGTAGGTCCGCTTGCCCGCGCCATGGTGAACAAAACTCCGCTTATAGCAGATGCCCATAAAAAATACGGCGACAGTATCTTTAGCAGAATACTGGCAAGGGTTTGTGAAATATCTCAACTTTTACAACACTCAAAAGAGTTGATTAAAGATTTGGATTTGAGTGAAAAGTCATATATTGAACCCTCAATTGATATATCAAAACTAAGTTCCAGCGGATATTCTGCCGTAGAAGCTGCGCGCGGCACGCTTATTCATAAAGTTGAGATAGAAAACGGAATGATAAAAAACTATGAGATTATCACGCCGACACAATGGAACTTAAGTGGCGGAACAAAAGATAAACATGGTGTTTCGCAAAAAGCGATGATTGGTTTAAGCGATGTTAAAACTGCCGAACTTGTTTTCAAATCGTTTGATGTCTGCTCAGTTTGTACTACCCACTAAAATAAAAAAAAATAATTATTTTTTAAGCTAATAAGAGTATATTTATATAAATAATAGTTATATAAGACATATTAATTTTAGTTTAAGTTTTTTTCATATACCATTATTGAATGAATATTCATTTTTGAATATAATTAAAATTAAAGGGGGTTTGTCATGAAAAACAGCAGTCTGTTTAACAAGTTGTCTTCTAGATTGGATGAGTTGTCAAATTTACCAAAACTTGATGATGAGGTATCAATATCAAAGTTGATTGAAGAGAAAGGCTTTTCAAGAAGAGAGTTTATGGGTTGGGCTGGGGCGATGACATCCATGCTGATGTTGCCTGCCAGTTTTACCCCTCTTGTTGCAAAAGCTGCCGAACTAGCCGATAGACTTCCTTTAGTTTGGCTTCATATGGCGGAGTGTACGGGATGCAGTGAATCATTGCTTAGGTCTGCAACTCCAAGTATAGATAGTCTGATATTTGATTATATTTCACTAGAGTATCATGAAACGATTATGGCAGCGGCGGGTTGGCAAGCTGAACACAATCTTGAACATGCCATGGAAAAATATAAAGGCAGATACATCTTAATGGTTGAGGGCGGTATCCCGCACGCTCAGAGTGATTATTTTTTAACTATCGGTGCTCACGGTAAAACGGGAGAACAGAGTGCAAGGGAAGCTTCAGAAAATGCTGCGGCTATTTTTGCAATCGGTTCTTGTTCATCTTTTGGCGGTGTTCAAGCAGCATATCCAAATCCTACAAATGCAACGGCACTTAGTAATGTTACAAACAAGCCTGTTATAAATGTACCTGGGTGTCCTCCAAGCGAGAGCAATATTGTGGGAACATTGCTTCACTTTATTCTTTATGGAACGCTTCCCGCGCTTGATGTTTTTAACAGACCGAAATGGGCTTACGGACTTAGAATCCATGATGCATGTGAGAGAAGAGGCAGATTTGATGCAGGTGAATTTGTAGAGCAGTTCGGCGATGAAGGTGCAAAAGAGGGTTACTGCCTTTACAAAGTAGGCTGTAAAGGACCGTACACTTTTAACAACTGTTCAAAACAGAAGTTCAATCAAGGTACTTCTTGGCCTGTTCAAGCAGGGCACGGTTGCATGGGATGCAGTGAGCCTGACTTTTGGGATAAAATGGGAATCGTTCACGAGCCTCTTGGCGACAGACTTTATCATACGGTTTTTGGCGGTCTTGGTGCAGATGCAACGGCGGATAAAATCGGTGTTGGGATTTTAACGGTTACTGCAATAGGTATAGCGGCACACGCGGCGATTTCGCTAATTAAGAACCCAAAAGAATAATTAAGGAGTATAGATATGTCAAAAAGAGTAATAGTTGACCCCATAACAAGAATAGAGGGACATTTAAGAGCCGAAGTAATAGTAGGGGATGACGGAGTAGTTCAAGACGCTTTTGTATCTTCTACTCTTTGGAGAGGCTTGGAGGTAATAGCAAAAGGGAGAGACCCTCGAAACATACCTCTTATGATGCAAAGAATTTGCGGTGTTTGTACCTATTCACACTATTTAAAAAGTACGGTTGCCGTTGAAGATGCACTTGGAATTAAGATTCCGTATAACGCGGAGCTTGTAAGAACTTTGATGAATGCGGCTCTGTTTTTGCATGACCATGTTGTTCATTTTTATCATCTTCACGGTGTTGACTGGGTCGATATCGTCTCTGCACTCTCAGCCGATGAGGCAAAAGCTAGTAAATTGGCTTTTAAATATACGGACAATCCTATAGGAACAGGCGAAAATGAGCTTAAAAAAGTAAAAGAAAAAGTGGCAAAATTTGCTAAAAATCCTCAAGGACTAGGACCGTTTGCAAATGCATACTGGGGGCATAAAACATATAGACTCACACCTGAGCAAAACCTTATAGCGCTTTCGCACTATTTAAAAGCACTTGAGATTCAAAGAACGGCGGCTCAGATGATGGCGATATTCGGCGCTAAACAGCCTCATCCGCAAAGTTTGGCAGTCGGAGGAGTTACATGTGTAATGGATCTTCTGAATCCTGCTAGAATGGGAGAGTATCTAGTTAAGTATCAAGCAATAGCAGATTTTGTAAACAACGCTTACTATGCCGATATCGTAATGGCGGCAGAGATGTATAAAACCGAGCCTTCGGTTATGAAGCCTATGGGTGTTAAAAACTTTATGGCGCATAAAGAGTTTATGATAGGCAGAGAAGAGTATCTTTTTGATAGCGGAATAATTATGAACGGAGAATTGAGTAAGGTTTTTGAGATTGATGAAGATAAGATAACGGAAGAAGCTACCCACTCTTGGTATAAAGACGATGCGCCGCAACATCCATACGAGGGAACTACAAACCCGAACTATACGGGTTTTATAGACGGTCAATCAGTCGGGCCTGACGGCAAAATGGTAGACTCTAAAATGATTAACGAAAAAGAGAAGTACAGCTGGATAAAATCGCCTAGATATAACGGCGAGCCTATGGAAGTCGGTCCGTTGGCATCGATACTGGTCGGTTACGCAAAAGGGAACAAAAAAGTACAAGCAGTTGTAAATGAGTTCTTAGCTAAAACAGGCGTTCCTGCAGCTGCTCTGTTTTCTACTCTTGGAAGAACGGCAGGGCGAATGCTGCAGGCAAAACTTGTTGCCGATAATGCGCTTGTTGCTTTTAATAATCTGATAGAAAACCTAAAAGTTGATCAAGAAACTTGTGCTACTTATGTTATCGATAAAGATAAAGAGTATAAAGGCAGAGGCATAGGCGATGTACCACGCGGGATGTTAAGCCACTGGATTAGAATCAAAAACGGCGTTGTCGAAAACTATCAAGCGGTAGTTCCTTCAACATGGAATGCGGGACCGATGGACTCTAAAGGTGCAAAAGGACCTTACGAGGCGGACTTAATCGGACTAAAGATAGAGGATTTAACTCAGCCGCTTGAGATAATCAGAATCATCCACTCTTATGACCCGTGTATAGCATGCGCAGTACATGTAATGGACACAAAGGGCAAAACATTAAGCCAGTATAAAATCGACCCGCTTTACGGCGGATGCACTATTTAAGGGAGTCATTATGCAAAGTGTTGATACATTAGAAAAAAATTCTCTTAATCATGCTGATGAAACCATTGAGAGAGAGCTAGAGTTTACTTCGTTTTATAGATGGCACCACTGGATTAGGGTGTTTAGTATAATTATATTAACGGTTACGGGGTTTTATCTCTCTGTTCCTTTTATAATTCCTGCAGTAAATGCAGAGCCGACAAACTTTTTAAATGCAGAGTTTAGAGGTTTGCATGAGATATTTGGATTTATTATGATTTCTATGTTTATAGGAAAGACATACTACTTCTTCTTTTCGGTAAAAGATAAGATTGAAATCAACTCTTTTAAGGATGTTTTGAGCCTTAAAAATTGGCTTAGTCAGATAGGTTATTATCTGCTTTTAACAAAGCATCCAAAGCTAAGCGGAGCGTACAATGTTATACAGCTTTTGGCTTATTTTGTCTTTTACATCGCTATTACAGGTTTGATTATAACAGGGCTTATTCTTTATGTTCATAGTTTTCATCTTGGAATAGGCGGAATGCTTTATGATATTATGAGAGAATTTGAAGTGATGCTAGGCGGACTTGCTGCCGTGAGAGAGCTGCATCATCTGCTTATGTGGGGAGTAATATTTTTTGTAGTCGGACATGTTTACATGGTAGTTTTTAATGCAGTTCACGGAAAAGAGGGAACAGTTGATTCTATATTTAGTGGATATAGATGGAAAAGAAAACATTAAGGGTTTATATTGAAAATTTTAGTTCTTGGCATCGGTAATATTCTATTTGGAGATGAGGGGATAGGTCCTCATCTTGCAAATTTAATAGATGAAAAGTATGAGTTTGTATCAGATGAACATGTTGTTGATGTTCTTGACGGCGGTACATTGGCACAGAGACTTATACCCATAATTACTGATTATGACAATGTTTTACTTATAGACTGCGTTAATGTAGCAGATGGAGAAATCGGAGATGTTTACAGTTTTGACTTTAACGATGTGCCTGAATGTATAACATGGAATGGAAGTGCTCATGAGGTCGAAATGCTTCAAACTCTTCAGATGATAGAGATGTTAGGCGATTTGCCTCCAACTAAAATAGTGGGTGTCATTCCTTATGTAATCGGGGAAAACAGTACCTTTTCAATGACAGCGGAAGTTTTAAAAGCAAGTCTAACTATGGAGCAGGTCATTACAAAATATATAGAAGATTTCGGGGTTAAAGTTCTCATCAAAAAAAATGTAACCTTAGAAGAGGTTTCAAAATATACATACTTAAAAGGCACGCAATGATATTGGAGTTTTCGTTTAACTATCTCTCATCATCTTTGATTTATGAAAAAATAATTTTAAATACGCTTGAGCTATTTTCTCTTGAATCAAAAATTGTAAAAGACGGCGATAATCTTTTTTTGTATGTAAAATCAGACGATAGCGATGAGCTGGAGAGTTTTGCAAACAGACTCTCACTTGAACTGCCTCACTCGATTTTTTTATACAATACTGATGTCAAAATCGTAGATGAGATGCCACAAGAGAGTTCTGCGCTGCCTCTGATATCAAAATTTCCTATGGCATTTTGCCCTAAGTGTTTGCGTGAAGTTATGGATGAATCAAATGAGAACTATTACAATATTTTTCATGAGTGTGAAGTCTGCGGATACTCGGTTGAGGGCGAAAAAAAGAGCTATAAAGATGATTTTGTAAATCTTGCTAAATCAATAAGCAGTGGTTTGGTAGTTGAAGTAAACACATTTTACTCAAAATATTTCGTTGGTCAATTAGGTAAAAAATGTAATGAGGTTGATTTTGATATTATCAGTTATGATTTAGCGACAACCGCACACTATACAAATGCTACAAACAGCGAAATGGCGGCACTTGGAGCTATTGAGAAACCTTTTGTAAAATTAAAAACAAACATTAAATTTAAAATAGATTTTGAAGATATTGCAGATGAACTTATCCGTTTTAAACTCCCTGATGATTTAGTTTTGCATTTTTTACTCAGTGAGCTTAACAAACTCGGAATCAACTTGATTTTTATAACAAAAGAGAAGCTTCCTTTGGATGTTAAGTTTGATTTAGCGGAGTATGAAAAAGAGCTAGAGCCTATCGAAGTTGTCGTCGGCGATAATCACATCGCTATAGTTAGAGGAGAAAAAGGTCTGCCTTATCAAGATTTGGCAAGCAACAATAATAATTTGATTCCTCATATAGGAGCTTTTTTTTCAGTTATAAAAGAGCATTCTCTGTTTGATAAAACCGTTGCAGGCGTAAATATCTCCAAAGAGTATCACAATAATATTTTAGTCTATTGTAAAAAATTCGGAACTATAGAGTATCTCTCATTTGCGTTTAAATTTGACTCTGTTAAAGATGTGTTTGATTCTATTATGAGTTCAAACGAAAGCGGCGAGAAGCTTGTAGAGAACTTTAAAAACAAATTTCTACAGCATTTTGAAGCAATATCTGCTATAACATTTAATGAAGAAGAGTTTAATGTTTATAAGCTGTGGGGTATAGTTTGCATAGTTTTAGGTTACTCGAAAGATAGAAATCTTTTAGCATCTGCAAAAGTTCTTGAAGATAGCGCAAGCTCATTTTTGGGAACAAAAGGACCAAGAATTGATTATAAACTAAAAAGAGTTGACTCTAAAGTTTACTTAGATCCATTGATGACTATTAGAACTGCCATGAGTTTCAAACTTGCGGGAGTTGACCGTCTTACTCTTAGTTACGGGGTTATTGAGAGTTTTGTGGAGTTTGTCTCATCACAGCTTGATGATATAAAAGAGGAGATGAAAAGTGACGCGGTTGTTGTAACGGGTTCACTTTTACAAAATAGACATCTTTTTAGTAAACTTAGCAAAGAGGTTTCTGTAAATCATAAGCTATACTTCAATAAAGAGTTGCCTGTAGATGGAAAAAATATTTTATACGGCGGAAATGAATTGTTTTGAAAAGATATAGATATTTTATAAAAGGACAGGTTCAAGGTGTCGGATTTCGTCCTTTTATATATAAGTCGGCACTCTGTTTCAAACTCGCAGGTTTTGTCAAAAACGACATAAACGGAGTTGAAATTGAAGCAGAAGCACAGCAGAAAGATATAGAGCTTTTTGAAGAGTCGCTCCGCTTAAAACTCCCGCCGCTTGCAAGAATAGACGAGATACAAAAAACAGAGATAGAACCGCTTTTAGAAAAAGGCTTTGCGATTATACAAAGCTGTGATGACTCAAAAACCTCATACAAATCTGCTCTTATTCCTCCCGATACCGCTACATGTCAAGAGTGTTTGGCAGATATAAAAGATGAGAAAAACAGAAAATATCATAACTACTTTGCCACAAACTGTACAAACTGCGGACCGAGATATAGCATCATAAAAACAGTTCCCTATGACAGAAAAAACACATCTATGCAGAAGTTTAAGATGTGCAGATCGTGCGAAGAAGAGTACAATAATCCCTTAAACAGAAGATACCATGCACAGCCTATTTCATGCAACGAGTGCGGACCCTCTTTGTCTCTTTTTAGAGGCGATAAAAAAGTAGATATTGCTCAAAAAGAAATTATCCAAAAAGTTGCATCTCTTATAGAAGAGGGAAATATTTTAGCCATAAAAGGCATAGGCGGATTTCATATAGTCTGCGATGCAACGAATGATGAGGCGCTAAAAAAGTTAAGAGAGTTTAAACACAGACCCACAAAACCTTTTGCCATCATGTGTAAAGATTTGGAGCAGATAAAGGCTTTGGCGTATGTAAATGAGAAAGAAGAACAGCTCCTAACATCAAAAGAAGCGCCCATTGTCGTACTGAAAAAGCTTACATGTCAAAACAATCTACATGTCAAAATATCATACTTTTTAGCTCCAAATATTGACAGAATAGGCTGCTTTTTGCCATACACCGCTCTTCATCATCTTCTCTTTGCTTATCTGCAAAATCCCATAGTTGCCACAAGCGCAAATCTCGGCGACGAGCCTATCATCATAAACGCAGAAAATATTTTTAAAAAGCTTCCTTTTGTTGATTTTACTCTTGATTTTGACAGAGAGATAATTAACGGTGTTGACGACTCACTTGTTCAGGTGGTAGATGACAAAACCCAGATACTAAGGCTTGCACGCGGATACGCTCCAAAGGTAATAAAGCTTCCCTTTAAGAGTGAGAAAAAGATTTTGGCAGTCGGAGCAAACCAAAAAAACTCCATAGCTTTTGTGATGGACGACAACATAATCATATCTCCGCATATAGGGGATTTGGGCTCTATGGAGGCTTTTGGATTTTTTGAGAGAACATTGGAGAGTTTTAAACGCTTTTACGATTTTGAACCGGGTGTCATAGTGCATGACAGACATCCAAACTATGAAACGACCAAATGGGCGAAAAAACAGAACAAAAAGCTTGTAGAAGTTGGGCATCATTTAGCACATATCTACGCCTGTAAAGCGGAGTTTGGACTTAGGGGTGATTATCTTGGATTCAGTTTTGACGGCACGGGTTACGGCGATGATGGTACTCTATGGGGCGGAGAGATTTTTGTAGGAGACAAACGCAAATACAGTTTCAAAACGGTAAAACTTCTAGGCGGAGAAAAGGCTATAAAAGAGCCTCGTAGAGTAGCACTCAGTATGCTTTTTGACAAACTCTCTTTAGAAGAGGTTTTAAAGCTTGAACTAGATGTTGTGAAATCCTTTTCAAAAGATGAGATAAAAATACTTCATCAAAGCTACCTAAAAAATCTAAACGCGCCAAAAAGTAGCTCAGTAGGAAGACTCTTTGATGCCGTGGCTTCATTTTCAGGTATTGCCCAGAGTGTAAGCTATGCGGGCGAGAGCGGACTTTTGTGTGAGAGTTTTTATGAGAAGAACATAGAAAAATATTTTGATTACGACATAGAAGAGGGCGTAATTGAGATAAAAATAGCAGAGTACATGTTAAAAAACAAGCCGGATAAAAAAGAGCTAAATACCATGTTCATAAACACGCTTGTAAAAATCATCGTTGATATCTCAAAGCGAGAAAAACTTGAAGTGATTTTAAGCGGCGGAGTATTTCAAGACAAAACTCTGCTTGAGCTTACATGTCAAGAGTTAAAACAAGAGAAAATCAAATGCTACTTTCAACAAGAAACGGCTACCAATGACGGCGGAATCGCTTTGGGGCAGGCTTATTATGTTTTATCTCACAGTGAATTTTGATACAACTCTGCTAATATTTCTTTCTGCATCTCTTTAGAGTAGTTAAACTTAAACTCAATCTCTTTCAAGTAGTAAAAAAAGTTTTCACTTCTAACTCCTTTGTATTTTAAAATAGACTCTTCAAAAAAGAGCCAGAACTGTGTGATTCGGTTTTCTCTTTTTTTTGTTTTTGAGATTTTGTTGCGCATCATAAATTTTGAAAATTCTTTGAAATAGACTTCTTCTATGTTATTGTCTAAAAACTGATTTTTATACTTGTTTAGGTTTGGCATAAGCAGGTTGTATACTTTGTCATCGTAGGCAAGAGTCAGAAAGTTCTGCGCATCAAAAATGTTCTCTTTTACTTTTTTCTTGCTTTTCTCAAGGTAGATATATTCATCGTACTCTATGATCTGTTTGTTTTGATACGCTTTTTCTAAATAGTTTGCGATTAGTTGACGAAAAAATTCATATCTTTTTTTGAGGGTTATATAGTTGATAAAGAGTTTTTTGCTTGCTTCATTTACTGTGAAATTTTCGCAAAAATACTCCATAATTTTTAAATCTGTTTTTATTTTTTTTTCAGAGAACTTTTTTTTGCATTTTGCACACTTCATCTGTCCAGATTTCAGCTCGTAGAGTTTGGTATGTTGGCAGTAGATACATTTCATAAAATATTCTACCATGTTTAGTACCAAAAATAACTAAGAAATAAGAAAATTAATGTTACTTTTACAATAAAGATATAAAATATGAACAGCTATTCAGAAGAATAGAGATACAATCAATTTAAGGAAAAAATCATGAAAATGTTATTGATGCTTTTATCATTCTCGGCGTTGGCTTTTGGACACACTACTACTTTGGAGAGTGGTGGATTTGGGAGTGGATTTTTACATCCTATCAGCGGTTTAGATCATATCTTGGCGATGGTGGGCGTCGGTATGGTTGCTTTTCTTTCTCAGAAAAAAGGTTATTTACTTTTAGTGGCATTTATGGGTGCAATGATGTTAGCGGCAGTAATTGGTTTTATGGGTGTTGAGATATTGTTCATCGAAGAGGGCATTTTGCTTTCCATCGCAGTTGTTTTTGCACTTATCGGTTATGCGAAAAAGATTTCATTAAATGTTATTATTGCAATCATTGCATTTTTTGGAATGTTCCACGGTTTTGCCCACGGGTCTGAGTTTCAGGGCAGAAATTTTGTAACTTATATGCTAGGATTTAGTCTTACAACTCTTATGCTTCACCTTAGCGGAATCGTTTTGGCTTACGGATATACGCGTATTCTTGAAAAACGCTCACAAGTTGAGGCGCTAGAATTAGCGTAGTTTAAAAACACAAAAGGTTTTGTATGGAGCACTTAGGCTTACTTCTTATATTTTGGTATGGTGTGCTTCATGCTTTTGGACCTGATCATTTGACTGCAATTGCAGATTTCTCAATCGGCAAAAACAAAAAAAGACGATACTTATAACGCTTGGAGTAATTAAGGAACAGAGTGTTGATTTTGTAATGGTTTTTGCGTTTACGCTTAGAGTTATGAGTATATTTGTAGGTTTCGGGGCAGTTATACTCTATATTAATAAAAATCTATTAAACTCAAAACAGAATTTAAGAAGAGTTTTTGCAACTGCCGGAGTCGTCTCAGTCGTTGTCGGCTCTAACATGTTAATCGGATAGAAAATCAGATAGAAAGAGGCATAAGTGCCGAGGGTCTTCTGCCGAAGGAAACAAAGTGTTAATGTAGGTATCGGAATTACTTCCGATACCGTAATAAATCAGATGAAGGGTTTCCTTCATTTTATGAAATAAAATTAAGGATATAAATATGTGTAAAGATTGCGGCTGCAGCATTGTAGAACATAGTCACTCTCACAAAGAGAATCATTCACATGAACATCATCATGGGGATTCTCATGAACATCAGAGCGCTCATAAACATCTGCATGACAATCCACAGCTAAATGACCCTAAAACCATCTCGGTAATTACAAAAATTTTAGATAAAAATGACCAAGAAGCACAGCATAATCGTGAGCATTTTAACTTTCACGGCGTTTTATGCATAAACCTTATGAGCTCTCCCGGAAGCGGAAAAACGGCACTTTTGGAGAGTTTGTCGGATTTGGGCGAGTTTAAATTTTGTGTCGTTGAGGGTGACTTGGAGACGAGCCGCGATGCGGACAGACTCAAAGCAAAAGGGATAGAGGCTCATCAGATTCAAACGGGTTCGGCTTGTCATTTGGACGCGTTTATGGTTCATAAAGCTTTGCATCACATGGATTTGGACAATATGGATGTATGTTTTGTAGAGAATGTCGGAAACCTCGTATGCCCTGCTAGTTATGATGTAGGAAGCCACTTAAACATAGTACTTGTCAGTGTTCCCGAGGGCGAAGATAAGATAGCAAAATATCCCGTTATGTTTCGTCAAGCAGATTTGATTCTTTTTACTAAAACCGACCTGCTTCCATATTTTGAATACGACATCCAAAAAGAGAAAGAGACTGCAAGAAAGTTAAAACCTAGTGTTGACATACTTGAAGTAAGTACCAAAGATGAAGAGTCCATCAAAAAAGTGGCTGCGTGGATAAAGTTTAAAATAGGAATGAGATAATGTGCCTTTCAATACCCTCAAAAGTAGTAAAAATAGATAAAAAAAATGAAATAGCGACAGTCGATACGATGGGCGTGCAAAGGGAAGCCTCTTTATCTCTGATGAGCCAAGAGGATATACATGTAGGCGATTATGTGCTTTTGCATATCGGATTTGTGATGAACAAAATCGATGAAAAAGAGGCGTTAGAGAGTTTGGAGCTTTATAGAGAGATTATAGATGCTATGAACGAAGAGGATAGGCGGCTGGCGATTTTAGAAGTAGATGAGTGTCCAAATAGAGAAGTCTAAAATGGGTTTGGAACTTAAAAATCTTTATGATGACTTTAGAGACGCAGACACCATAAAAGCCTATGCAAAAATCATAAAAGAGGATGCGGCAAAGCTGAAAAATTCTATAAACATCATGGAAGTCTGCGGCGGACATACGCATACTATTATGAAGTACGGTCTTCCTCAGCTTCTGCCATCAAACATCAAGTTTATCCACGGTCCCGGCTGTCCGGTTTGTATCATGCCAAAAGAGCGCATTGATCATGCTTATGTTTTAAGTATGCAGCCTGATGTGATACTTGTGACTCTAGGCGATATGATAAAAGTACCCGGAAGCAACGGAAGTCTGCAAACTGCAAGAAGCAATGGTGCAGATGTTCGTTTTGTCTATTCTCCGCTAGAGTGTCTAAAGATTGCAAAAGAGAATCCTACTAAAAAAGTCATCTTTTTTGCCATAGGATTTGAAACGACTACGCCGATGACAGCTGCACTTCTTGATGCGGTTATAAAGCAGAACATCAAAAACATCTTCTTTCACATAAACCATGTAACCATTCCCGAAGTTATGCGTGAGCTGATAGATAGCAGAGATGTGCATGTAGATAGTTACAACAATAAAATAGACGCATTTCTAGGACCCTCACATGTAAGCGTGATAAGCGGAAGTAAAATCTATGAAGAGTTTCCGCGTGATTATAACCGCCCCGTGGTTGTCTCGGGTTTTGAGCCTGTTGATGTCATGCAGGCAATCAGCATGATAGTCAAGCAGTTCATAGAGGGCAGATGCGAGCTTGAAGTGGAGTACAAACGGCTTGTGACATATGATGGAAATGTCAAAGCGCAGGAGCTAATAGAGAGATATTTTGAAAAAAGAGACCTGTTCAAATGGCGAGGTTTGGGCAATATTCCTAAAAGCGGACTAAAACTAAAGCCTGAGTTCAAAGAGTATGACACAGAGATAGTCTACAAAGATGTTCTGCCACTCGGCGAGATAGAAGACCACAAACTATGCATCTGCGGAGATATACTGAGAGGCATGGCAAACCCGCCCGAATGCACTCTCTTTGGAACCGCATGCAAACCGACTTCACCCATTGGAAGCTGTATGGTAAGCTCTGAGGGCGCGTGTGCCGCGTACTATAAATATGGGAATTTAATTTAATATGAAAGAAAAAACCCTACTTCGGATAAAATATACATGTTGATTGTGAAAGGTATGTTTTAGAAAAAAGTGATATTCAAAAATTGCAATTTTATAACTTTTGAAAAGAGAGTGCGAGAGGTACAACTTGTGTGATGCTAGATGAAAATAGCGCTATGGCTGAGGAAGTAATATGTTAAATATAATATATGAATACAGTAAAGTAAAAGATAAAAAGCTAAAAGAGCATATCATAGATACGCCACTGCTTCATAAATATTTTAAACTTGATAGGAAAATTTCTCCTCGTTCCCATCTTCTCCGATGGGAGTGCATACATCGCTTCCTAATTTTGAAGTCTTTACAGCCTTTGGAGCATTGGAACGAAAAAAATACAAAACAAGCAGGTGCGAACAAAGGTGGATACTGGAAAGTGAATATAATAAATACAATGGAGAAAGCAGATGACTAAAACCATAACATTAGCACAGGGTAACGGCGGGCAAGAGAACAACGAACTTATCTCTAAAGTTTTTTACAAGGCTTTTAAAAACGACATCCTCGACAAAAGCGAAGATGCGGCTATTATCCATAACGGGGAGTTGGCATTTTCAACTGATAGTTTTACGGTTTCGCCTCTTTTTTTTGCGGGAGCGGACATAGGTAAGCTTGCTATCTGCGGTACATGTAACGACCTTGCCATGATGGGGGCGAAGCCGAAATATTTGACATGTAGCGTGATTATCGAAGAGGGTTTTGAGACTAGAGAGTTAGAGAGAATCGTGCGAAGTATGAAAAAAGAGCTTGAGGTAAACGGTGCGATTGTCGTGAGCGGAGACACCAAGGTTGTGCCTCGCGGAAGTGTCGATAAGATTTTCATAAACACTACGGGAATCGGCGAAGTTTTGAAAAAGGGTATCAGCTCCAACAACATAACAAAAGATGATCTCATCATCGTAAACCGTGATATCGGCTGTCACGGTGCGGCTATCTTTGTTGCGCGCGAAGGCATTGAGATGAGCAGTTCTTTGCAGAGTGATTGTGAGTCGCTTTTTCCTCAGGTAAAGGCTCTTTTGGACGCAGATATAAAGATAACGGCTATGAGAGACGCAACCAGAGGCGGAGTGAGTGCAGTGCTAAATGAATGGTCGAAGCAGTCAAATATCTGCATAGAGGTTGAGGAGGAAAGTATTCCCGTCAGTGATGAGGTAAAAGGCATCTGTGAAATGCTCGGTTTTGAAGCGACGGCTTTGGCAAATGAGGGTACTTTTGTGTTGGCGATAAATCATGAAGATGCACCAAGAGCAGTTGAGATTTTAAAAACTTTTGAGAGTTGCAAAAATGCAGCGATAATTGGCAAAGTAACGGATACGCATCTAAAAAAAGTCGTTTTAAAGAGCAGTTGGGGAACTTCACGGTTTTTAGATACGCCAAGCGGCGAGCTGCTTCCAAGGATTTGCTAAAGCTATGAAAATACTTCTTATCGTATCTGCCTTTAACTCTCTTACGCAAAGAGTTTTTTGTGAGCTTCAAGAGATGAATCATACGGTCTCGGTGCAGTATGCCATAAGCAATGAGGCGATGATGCAAAGTGTTGACGCGTTTGCGCCCGATATTATCTTTTGTCCTTACTTGAAAAAATACCTCCCATGTGAGATATTTCTAAAAACTCCCACTTTTATTCTCCATCCCGGCATAAGAGGAGACAGAGGACACAACGCGCTCGACCATGCCATAAGGGAAGATAAAAAAGAGTGGGGCGTTGTCATACTCAGAGCAAACGAAGAGTTTGACGGCGGAGATATATACGCCGAGGTCAGGTTTGAGATGAGAGATGCGACAAAGGCTTCCATCTACAGAAACGAAGTCGCAGATGCCGCCTCAAAAGCGTTAAAAGGGCTGCTTAAAAATTTGGACGACAAAGAGTTCAAACCCACTCCTCAACTCAAAATGCCGATGCATAATTACCTGAGCCAAAATGACAGAGCCATTAACTGGGAAAAAGACACTACTCAAGAGATCATAAAAAAGATACATGTAAGCGATAGTTTTCCCGGAGTAAAAGATGAGTTTTTTGGGATAGAGTGTTATCTCTTCGGAGCGTGGGAAGAAGATAAACTCAAAGGCAATCCAAAAGAGATAATCGCCAAAAGAGACGGTGCGATTTGTGTCGGCACGATTGACGGGGCAATCTGGATAAGTCACATGTCAGAAGTCGGCAGGTTTAAACTCCCCTCAACCTATGTTTTAAAAGAGAAAATCAAAGGCGTTAAAGAAGAGCGGCTTCCTCTTATTTTTGACATGAGCTATAAAACATTTTATGAAATCAGCTCCCATAATGACGGCGATGTGGCGTATTTGTGTTTTAACTTTCACAACGGTGCTATGCATTCTGAGCAGTGCATCAGGCTAAAGTATGCGTTTGAGTATCTCAAAGAGAGTGCAAAAGTCATTGTGCTTATAGGTGCGCAGGATTTTTTCAGCAACGGAATCCACCTAAATATACTTGAAGATTCCAAAAAGCAGGGAGAAGACGGCTGGAGCAACATAAATGCCATGAATGATTTAATAAAGTCAATCATATTCGCAGATGACATAATTACGGTTGCCTCTTTGCACAAAAATGCAGGAGCAGGCGGAGTGTTTTTGGCTTTGGCATGTGATTATGTTCTTACATGTAAAGATGTTGTTTTAAATCCGCACTACAAAACTTTGGGGCTGAGCGGAAGCGAGTATCATACATTTACGCTGCCAAAAAGAGTAGGTGCGCACAAGTCAAAAGAGCTGCTGGAGCGTTGTCTGCCGATAAATGCCGCTAAAGCGAAAGAGATAAATATGGTGGACGAGGTTTTTGAAAAAGAGAACTATTTTGAACAATTAAGAAGTTTCTCCGATAAACTGGCAAATATGCAAGACGAGTATGATGATTTTATATATGAAAAAGAGGATTATCTGCAAAGAAACAGAGAGTTTATAAATGAGTGCAAAGAGAATGAATTAAAAATAATGTATCCTGAATTTTGGGATAAAGAGAGTTCGTTTCACAGACTGAGACATGATTTTGTTTATAAAGTCTGCTCAATTGAAACACCACAAAGATTAAAAGGAGTTACAGATGCATGAATACAGCATAGTGCAATCTCTCTTGGATTCATGTGAAGAGAATGCCGTACAAAACAGAGCTACAAAAGTAACAAAAGTCGTAATAAAAATAGGCGTAATGAGCGGAGTTGAACCTGAACTTTTAAAAACTGCCTTTGACACATTTAAAGAGAAGACGCTCTGTGAAGAGGCGGAGTTTGTTATAAATATCCAGCAAATCGTTATAAAATGCAACAAATGTTTAAATGAGTCAGTTTTAAAAAGTATAGATTATTGTTGTCCTAAATGTAAAGATACGGATATTGAAATTCTTGATGGTGAAGATATGTATCTGATGCAGTTAGAGCTTGAGTAGATGTGTGAAATATGGTTGAATTATTCTCTTTATATAGTTACAGTAGAAAAATAGAGTAAATAAATAGCAAATTTATAATTTTTATACCTTTTTTTCAATAAGTTTACAATATTTTGAAGAAATGATGTTTATAAAAGTAGCTAAATTTGTAGTTTAGATATTTAAATTGAAAACTTTTTATTTAAGTTAAACAATACTTAAAGCTTGTAAGAGTATAATTTCGAACTTTTTGTAGAAACAAAACCAATGGGAATGTAAATTTAATGCGCCCATAGGGACCCAAGTATTTAAAGATTTAAGGAATTGTAGATGTACGCAATTATCAAAAACGGTGGCAAGCAGTATAAAGTTCAAGAGGGTGATATTTTATTATTTGATAAAATGTCTCTTGAACCTAAAGCTTCTATCGAGATTAAAGAAGTTCTAGCTGTTAACGCAGGTGAACTTAAAGTTGGAGCACCATTCGTAGAGGGTGCTGTTGTAACTGCTGAGGTTATCAATGAAGGTCGTGATAAAAAAGTTATGACTTTTAAGAAGCGTCGTCGTAAAGATTCTAAAGTAAAAAGAGGCTTTAGAAGAGATTATACGCGCGTTCGTATTACAAAAATAGCGGCATAAGCTAAAAAAACTCAAGGAGATTTAAGATGGCACATAAGAAAGGTCAAGGTAGTACACAGAATAATCGTGACTCGGCTGGTAGAAGACTTGGTGTAAAGAAGTATGGTGGAGAAGCTGTAATAGCAGGAAACATTATTATTCGTCAAAGAGGAACTAAAGTTCACCCTGGTAAAAATGTAGGCATGGGTAAAGACCATACTATATATGCATTGGTTGACGGTGTTGTATCATTTCATAGAAAAGATAAAAAACGCCAACAAGTTTCAATTATCCCCGCTGCATAATTCTACAATATTTGAGCCTAGGCTCAAATATTTCTACTTCAATATTAGGTCGTGCGCCTAAAAAATTTTAAATATTTAATAGTTTACTTTTTATTGTTACTAGTAAATTTTTAAGTATTAACTGACTTTACACACCTTTTATAATAGTGCGTAACATCAGGTATTTAAATATCAAGGAAAATATATATGTTTACAGATAGCGTTGAATTAACGGTCTCTTCAGGAAAGGGCGGTCAAGGGTGTGTAGCATTTCGCCGTGAAAAATTTGTTGTAAACGGTGGACCAAACGGCGGAGACGGCGGCAAAGGTGGTGACATCTGGTTTAAATGCGATAACAACACTCATACGCTTTCTCATTTTCAAAAAAAGATGCATATAAAAGCAGATAATGGTGCTCCAGGTGAAGGTTCAAGCATGACGGGAAAATCTGGTGCAAAAAAAGTTATTATAGTACCGCCGGGTACACAGATAATTGATCAGGACAGTGGTGAAATACTGTTTGATATGTTAGAAGATGGGCAAGAAGAGCTGTTTTTAAAAGGTGGAAAAGGCGGGCTTGGAAATACCCACTTTAAGTCATCTACAAATCAAAGACCTACTTATGCGCAACCCGGAGAAAAGGGTGAAACAAGAAGAATTAAACTTGATCTTAAGCTTATTGCCGATGTTGGTTTGGTCGGTTTTCCAAATGTAGGTAAATCAACCCTGATTTCAACACTCTCAAATGCTCGTCCTGAGATTGCAAACTATGAGTTTACTACTCTTACGCCAAAGCTCGGTCAGGTAAATATTGGTGATTTCGAGTCGTTTATAATGGCTGATATTCCAGGAATTATAGGCGGAGCTCATGAGGGCAAAGGTCTTGGAATAGAATTTTTGAGACACATAGAAAGAACGGAGATTCTTCTTTTTATGGTTGACTTGGCATCGTACAGAGATTTAAAAGAGCAGATAGACACCTTAAAGGCTGAAGTATCTGCGTTCTCAGATAAGCTGGCAAATAGTAAATATGCCATTGCATTAACAAGATCAGATGCAGTTTCTCCAGATGAAATAACTGATCTGGTCAGTAATTTTTTAGAAATAGTAGGAGTAAAAGCCACTAAAAACAGTGATATTGGGTTTGACGATTCAATTCCATATTTTATTCAAGATAGTGCAGATGAAACACTTGGATATGATAGATCACTTCCATATTTTGTTGCACCGATATCATCGGCGACACAAAAAAATATTGAATCGCTTAAAAAGGCTTTATTTAAATTAGTTCAATCCAAACGATCCGAGTTATAAAAAAATGAGAAGAGTAGTTGTAAAAGTAGGAAGTGCTGTTTTAACGCAAGACGATTCCATTGCGCTTGCTAGAATGAGAGAATTAGTAGATTTTTTGGCAGAATTAAGAAAAAACAATGAAGTTATACTGGTTTCATCAGGTGCAGTTGCAGCTGGATATACAGCGTTAAAATTAGATAGAGGCATATTGCAAAATAAACAAGCTCTGGCATCTATTGGACAGCCAATTTTGATGAACAAATATAGTAAAAAATTTGCAACTCACAATATTTTGACAGCACAAGTTTTAGTAACGGCTGCAAATTTGCAAAGAGATGATGAGATACAAAGAATCAAAGATACCGTCAATACGCTTCTCTCAAACAGTGTTATTCCTATTATTAATGAAAATGATGCTACTTCCACAAAAGAGTTAGTCGTTGGAGACAATGATCAGCTCTCCGCATATATTACAAAATATACCGATTCTGATTTACTTATTATTCTTTCAGATATTGATGCTTATTATGATAAAGATCCGAGAAAATTTTCAGATGCAAAAATACTTAAAATTGTAAACAGTATTGATGAGAATGAGTTAGAGAAAGAGGCTAGTCCACATGGAGCTTTTGCAACCGGCGGAATTTTAACAAAGCTTAAAGCTGCTAATTATCTTTTAAAACACGGCATAGATATGGTTTTAACAAGCGGATATGATTTGAGCGATATAAAGAGTCTTATGTTGCAAAACAGGCATTTAGGCGGAACTCTTTTTACTAAGGTCAAGTGATGAAAATAATTTTCATGGGAACACCGGAGTATGCCGCTAGGATTTTAGAAAAAATTATAACCACAAAAGATATGGAAGTGGTTGCTGTTTATACACAGCCGGATAAACCTGTAGGAAGAAAAAAAGTTCTTACGCCTTCAATTGTTAAAACTGTAGCACTTCAAAATAACATTAAAGTCTATCAGCCAAATCGATTAAGAGAAGCGGATGTTATTGAAGAGCTTAAAAAAATAGAGTGTGATTACATTGTAGTGGCAGCCTATGGGCAGATATTGCCTCGTGAAATATTAGAACATGCCCCATGCATAAATCTTCATGCCTCGATACTGCCACAATATAGAGGAGCAAGTCCAATCCAGCAAGCTCTCTTAAAGGGAGAAAGAAAAACCGGCGTAACAGCAATGCTTATGGATGAAGGTCTTGATACGGGAGATATCATAAAAATTAAAGAGATTGATATAGATAAAAATGAGATGGCAGAATCACTCTTTAATAAACTTGCTGATGTTGCATGCGAGCTTACTGTTGATGTTTTAGAGAATTTTAATAAATATACCCCGGCTAAACAGGATAATTCTAAATCTTCTCATTGTACAAAAATTACAAAACAAGATGGTGAAGTTACATTTGAAGAAGCAAAAACTCTTTTTAACAAGTATCGCGCATTTACTCCTTGGCCGGGAGTATACCTCTCAAGTAAATTGAAACTAAAAAGGATAGAGTTTTTAGAGAATGAGACTCAAAACGAGAGCGGTAAAATTTTAAAAATTGAAAAAGATTCTATTATTGTAGGATGCAAAAAAGGCAGCATAAGAGTCTATAATGTACAACCAGAATCAAAAAAAGAGATGGACATCCTCTCGTATATAAATGGAAAAAGGATAGGGGTTGCAGATACTCTATCTTGAGAGTGTAGACTCAACGCAAAAATATCTAAAAGAGCTTATTCAAAATAATAAAATTTCTCCTCCTTATGCCGTGGTTGCAAATTTTCAAACAGCAGGAATCGGAAGCAGAGGAAACTCTTGGAGCGAAGGCAGAGATAATCTTTTTTTATCTTTTGCGCTTTCTTTGCAAGATTTGCCAAAAGATCTGAAACTTGAATCTGCATCTATTTATTTTTCTTATATTTTAAAAGAGACTCTTAAAGAGTTTGGTTCAAAAGTTTGGCTTAAGTGGCCCAATGATTTTTACATAAAAAATAAAAAAGCAGGCGGTATGATTACTAATATAATCAAAGAGAGCCTTGTTTGCGGAGTTGGATTAAATATAACAGAGGCGCCTGAAAGTTTTGAAAAATTAGATATAAAAGTTAACAGAGAAAAGTTGATTGAAAGATATTTTATAAACATTAAAAAAAAGAGTTCATGGAAGCAAGTTTTTAGTAAATATAAGTTAGAATTTTATAGAAATCAAAACTTTTATACACATGATAAAAATTTAAGAATTTCTTTAGAAGATGCGTCACTACAGAGTGATGGTTCGGTTGTAATCAATGGTGAAAGGATATATAGTTTAAGATGAGTGAAGTAATTGTAATTGCAAATCAAAAAGGTGGTGTAGGCAAAACGACGACAGCCGTAAACTTAGCTGCATCACTTGCAGTTGCAGAAAAAAAAGTGCTCTTAATAGACTCTGATCCGCAAGCCAATGCTACTACATCTTTGGGATTTCACAGAAATGATTATGAATTTAATATTTATCATGTACTAATCGGAACAAAAAAATTAAAAGATATTATTTTAAAATCTGAACTGCCTACACTTCATTTGGCACCTTCAAATATAGGGTTGGTTGGAATTGAAAAGGAGTATTATGATGCGCAAAACTCTAAAGGGCGTGAACTAGTTTTGAAAAAAGCTATAGCAAATGTCTTAAAAGATTATGACTATATCATTATAGACTCTCCTCCGGCACTTGGACCGATGACCATAAATGCACTCTCTGCTTCCAATTCTGTAATCATTCCTATACAGTGTGAGTTTTTTGCACTTGAAGGTTTGGCGCAGCTTTTAAATACTGTAAAACTAGTAAGAAAATCAATTAATCAAAAGTTAAATATTAAAGGATTTTTACCAACTATGTTTAGTGTTCAAAATAATCTATCCAAACAAGTTTTTGCTGATTTAAAACAACATTTTGACAGCAAACTTTTTAAAGATGAAAATGGAGAAATTATAGTAGTGCCAAGAAATGTAAAATTAGCAGAGTCTCCATCATTTGGGAAACCTGTGATTTTATATGATGTAAAATCAAGCGGTTCTATATCATATCAAAATTTAGCACAAGCGATTATGGAAATATGAAGTCACAAAAATTAGGTAGAGGTTTAGGTGCACTGTTAGGTGAAATAGATGAGGCGTATGAGAATGAAGTTTCTCAAAAAGATTCTATTGTAGAGATTCCACTAAAAGATATTAGACCCAATCCATTTCAGCCAAGAAAACATTTTGAAGAGAGTTCATTGTATGAACTTAGCGAATCTATAAAAAGCAACGGGCTGCTTCAACCTGTAGTAGTAACGGAAGATGTTGACGGGTATATGCTTATTGCAGGAGAGAGAAGACTTCGTGCATCAAAGCTTGCAAAATTAAAGTCAATTCGTGCCATTATTTTAAATAGTGATGAGCATAAAATGAGGCAGTTTGCACTTATTGAAAATATTCAAAGAGATGAGTTAAATTCAATAGAATTGGCACATGCTTATGCTGAGCTTATTAAGCTGCACAGTATAACACAAGATGAGCTTTCTGCTAGAATTCATAAAAGCAGAACACATATCACAAATACTATCAGATTGTTGCAACTTTCGTCAAAAACGCAAAAAGCTTTAGTAGAAAAAAAAATTAGTACAGGACATGCTAAAGTTTTAATTGGTCTTGATGAAAAACAGCAGCAGCTAATCGTTAACTCAATTGTTGGACAAAAGTTAAGTGTAAGGGATGTTGAGTCAATTATAAAAAACATTAAAAACAACAACAAAGAGTTGAATGATAAAATAGAAACAGTTTCATATAATTTTAAAAATATTAAAGATAAATTATCAGAACTTGGATTTAAGAGTAAAAGTTCTAATAAAAAATTAATAATAGAGTTTGAAAGCGAAGATCAAATAAAAGATTTGTTGAGTTATTTTTCAAATTAAAATAGTATAAATTAAAATAAATTTATAATTTTTCATAAAAATATAAAAAAAATTTAAATATTTTGTCAGTTTAACAATTCTTTTAATTTTAAGATAGTATAATCACGCAACTTTTAGGAGGTGCTATGTTAGATATAAATCCGATACTACTTGTAGCTACATTAATCGTGTTTCTTACACTTATTGCCGTTCTAAACAGTTGGCTTTACAATCCATTATTCGCTTATATGAAAAAAAGAGATGAGGACATCAAGAAAGACTTGGAAAAAGTAGGTTCTAATGATGATGAAATCAACGAGCTTGAATCAAAAGCGCAATCAATAATTGCAAACGCTAAATTGGAAGCTGCGGCCTTAAGAGAGAAAGTTATTGCGGATGCTAAAGAGTTAGCAGATAGTAAGTTAGAAGCAAAGCGTGCTGAATTAGCTAGTCAGTATTTAGAATTTGAGCAAGAACTTGCTCGAAATCGTGAACAATTGGAAAGTGATCTTAAATTACAAATCCCAATGTTTAAAGAAGCTGTCAAAGCTAAATTTAGTCAAATATAAGGATGTAATGTGAGTAGAATTTTAGTATTTATGCTAATGATATCAACCTTTGCATTAGCATCTAGTGGTGCAGAACATGCAGAAACAGATATTGTTCAAAGAACAGTTAACTTTTTACTATTTGCAGGGCTTATTTGGTATCTTGTTGCCGAACCTGTAAAAAACTATTTTTCTTCAAGAAGTCAGTCTATTGCTGATGAAATGAAAAAAGTACAAGAAAAGTTAAAAGAGACTGATTTATTAAAAAAAGAGGCGCTTGCTAAAATATCAGCAGCTGAAAAATTTGCACAAGATTTGATAGTTAGTTCTAAAAAAGAGAATAAAATTATTAATGATAGTATTATTACTCAATGTGATGCAGATATTGAAACAATTGTTAAACAACAATCTATACTAATTGAATTTGAGCAAAGAAAAATGGTTAGAAATGTTGTTGAGAATACACTTAAAGAAGTATTAAGTCAAAGTGATGATAGTTTTGATAAAGAAGCTATGGCTAATGTTATCTTAAAGAAGGTGGCATAAATGGAAGAGTTAATTGCAAAAAGATATATAAAAGCTATTAAGCAAGGTCTTGATATTGAATCGATACAAAAAATAGCTTCTATATTTTCTGTTTTAGCTGAATCTTTTAATAATGAAAAGTTTAATCAAGTTATGAACAATCCTGATATCAGTAAAAAACAAAAAGCTGATATTTTGTTATTGGCCGTAAAATCAGCTGATTCTAATATTGTTGAAAACTTAATTAAACTACTTGTTGAACACAATCGTATTAACATTATTCCTGCAATAGCAGAAGTGATGAGAAAAGATATAGCAATAACAACTAAAAACTATAATGGAATTATATATAGTGATAGTGATATGGATTCAAAAGTTATAGAAGATTTAGGTAACGGTTTAGGCAGTAAATTTGATTCTAATATATCGTTGAAATTGGTAAAAGAAAATTTTAATGGTATAAAAGTAGATGTTGAAGATCTTGGTATAGAGATAAGTTTTTCTAAATCAAGAATTAATAGTCAAATTATAGAACATATTGCAAAAGCAATTTAACTTCATGAGAGGAGATGTGTAGTGGTAGCAAAAATTCAAGCTGATGAAATCAGCTCAATAATAAAAGAGCGTATTGACAACTTTGAACTAAGTGTTGATATTAATGAGACGGGTAAAATCGTTTCTTATGCTGATGGTGTTGCGCAGGTTTATGGCCTTAGCAATGTTATGGCTGGAGAGATGGTAGAGTTCGAAGAGGGAACAAGAGGTTTGGTTATGAACCTTGAGGAAAGCACTGTGGGTATCGTTATTCTTGGTGCAGGAGCAACATTGAAAGAGGGCATGACTGTTAAAAGACTGGGCAAACTTCTTCGTGTTCCTGTTGGTGATGCACTTCTTGGGCGTGTTGTAAATGCTCTTGGTGAACCAATCGACGGTAAAGGCCCTATTGAGACAACAGAAACTCGTTTTGTTGAAGAAAAAGCTCCTGGTATTATGGATAGAAAATCTGTTCATGAGCCATTAGCAACTGGTATTAAAGCAATTGATGCACTTGTTCCAATCGGTAGAGGTCAAAGAGAGCTTATTATCGGTGATAGACAAACTGGAAAAACAACAGTTGCGCTTGATGCTATTATCAACCAAAAGGGTAACGGTGTTGTATGTATCTATGTTGCAGTCGGTCAAAAAGAGTCGACTGTTGCACAAATTATTCGTCGTTTGGAAGAGCATGGCGCAATGGAATATACTATTGTTGTTTCTGCTACGGCGTCTGAAGCAGCAGCACTTCAATTTTTAGCTCCATATACCGGTGTTACTATGGGCGAGTATTTCCGTGATAACGCTAGACATGGTCTTATTGTATATGATGACTTAAGTAAACATGCAGTTGCTTATCGTGAAATGTCACTTATTCTTCGTCGTCCTCCGGGCCGTGAAGCATATCCGGGTGATGTTTTTTACATTCACTCTCGTCTTCTTGAGAGAGCTGCAAAAGTTTCTGATGAAAGAGGTGCAGGTTCGTTAACTGCTCTTCCAATTATTGAAACGCAAGCAGGCGATGTTTCAGCATATATTCCGACAAATGTTATCTCTATTACTGATGGTCAAATTTTCCTTGAAACTGAGCTTTTTAACTCAGGTATTCGTCCGGCAATTAATGTTGGTCTTTCAGTTTCTCGTGTTGGTGGTGCCGCTCAGATTAAAGCAACTAAACAAGTTGCAGGTACATTAAGACTTGATCTTGCTCAGTATCGTGAACTTCAAGCTTTTGCACAGTTTGCATCTGATCTTGATGAGACATCTCGTAATCAATTAGAGCGTGGACAAAGAATGGTGGAAGTTTTAAAGCAGCCTCCATTTTCTCCGCTTTCTGTTGAAAAGCAAGTTATGATAATATTTGCAGGGAATGAAGGCTTTTTAGATGATATGGATTCATCTAATGTTGTTCGTTTTGAAGCAGAGATGTATCCATTCATTGAAGCATCTTATCCTCAAATATTTGAGAATATTAGAAGCAGTTCTAAAGTAGATGATGATACTAAAGCACTAATGTTGAAAGCACTTGAAGAGTTCAAAGCTAGCTTCGTAGTAGCGTAAGGAAAAACTTATGGCAAACTTGAAAGATATTCAAAGACAGATTAAGAGTGTTTCTAACACTCAAAAGACGACTCGCGCTATGAAGCTTGTATCGACTGCAAAACTTCGTCGTGCAGAAGAACTTGCAAAGCGTTCTCGTCTTTATGCTGCAAAAATGAATCAGGTAATTGCCGAAATTGCTGGGCGTATAAAATGTAACAAAGTTGGTGGACTTGACAATCGATGTTTTGTAGAGATTGAAAATCCAAAAACTGTTGACATTGTTTTTGTAACTGCTGATAAAGGTTTATGTGGTGGTTTTAATATTCAAACTATTAAAGCTGTTAAAAAATTATTAACAGAGTATAAAGCAAAAAATGTAAAAGTGCGTTTACGCGGAATCGGTAAAAAAGGCATTGAGTTCTTTAAATATAACGAAGTTGAACTTTTTGATGCAGTTGCAAATCTTAGCTCAAATCCTGACAAAGATCGTTCGGATGAGTTTATCATCTCTTCCATTGAAGATTTTAAAGATGGAAAGATTGATGCTTTACATATTGTGTATAACGGCTATAAAAACATGATAACTCAAGAGTTGCATGTAAATAAGTTATTACCAGTTGATTCAACTCAATTTGAGTGTGGTGAAGCAGAAAAATCTATGCTTGAGATAGAATCTCAAGATGAAGAGAAGATGTTAGATTCTTTGGTAAATAGATATGTGCAGTATGCAATGTACTATTCATTGATTGATTCTGTGGCTGCAGAACATAGTGCTAGAATGCAGGCTATGGACACGGCGACAAACAATGCAAAAGATATGGTTAGGTCATTAAATGTTCAATTTAATAAAGCTAGACAAGCAGCTATTACTACAGAGCTTATAGAAATTATAAGCGGTGTGGAGTCTATGAAATAATGGAGAAAAATATGATTGGTAAAATAAGCCAGGTTATGGGTCCGATTGTTGATGTTGATTTTGATGGATATCTTCCGATAATTAATGAAGCAATCGAAGTTAATATTAATTTAGAGGGCAATGTAACTCGTTTAGTACTTGAAGTTGCAGCGCACCTAGGTGATGGTCGTGTTAGAACGATTGCAATGGATATGAGTGAAGGTTTAGTTCGTGGTATGGACGCAAAAGCTACAGGTGCTCCTATTAAAGTTCCTGTTGGTGAAAAAGTTCTTGGGCGTATTTTCAATGTAATTGGTGAAACTATTGATGATGGTGAACAAGTTACAGATTCTCCTATGTGGTCAATCCACCGTGAGCCTCCAAAATTAGTTGAACAATCAACTACTACAGAGATGTTTGAGACTGGTATTAAAGTTGTTGATCTTTTAGCACCGTACTCAAAAGGTGGTAAAGTTGGACTGTTCGGTGGTGCAGGTGTTGGTAAAACAGTTATTATTATGGAGCTTATTCATAATGTTGCAATGGGTCACGAAGGTCTATCTGTATTTGCAGGTGTTGGTGAGAGAACTCGTGAAGGAAATGACCTTTACCATGAGATGAAAGACTCAAATGTACTTGATAAAGTTGCACTCTGCTATGGTCAAATGAGTGAGCCTCCGGGAGCAAGAAATCGTATTGCATTAACAGGTCTTACAATGGCTGAGTACTTTAGAGATGAAAAAGGTCTTGATGTATTGATGTTTGTTGATAATATCTTCCGTTTTGCACAATCAGGTTCAGAGATGTCTGCACTTCTTGGTCGTATCCCTTCAGCGGTTGGTTATCAGCCAACTTTAGCTCGTGAGATGGGTGCTTTACAAGATCGTATTACATCAACAAAGAATGGCTCAATTACTTCTGTTCAAGCAGTTTATGTTCCTGCGGATGACTTAACTGACCCGGCTCCGGCTTCTGTTTTTGCTCACTTGGATGCAACAACAGTTCTTAACCGTAAAATTGCTGAAAAGGGTATCTATCCTGCAGTTGATCCATTGGATTCATCTTCAAGATTACTTGATCCGCAGATTTTAGGCGAAGAACACTACAGTGTAGCTCGCGGTGTGCAGCAAACACTTCAAAAATATAAAGATTTGCAAGATATTATCGCGATTCTTGGTATGGATGAGCTTAGTGAAGAGGATAAAAATGTTGTTGAACGCGCTCGTAAAATTGAGAAGTTCTTATCACAACCATTTTTCGTTGCTGAAGTATTTACAGGTTCGCCAGGTAAGTATGTTTCTTTAGCTGATACTATTAAAGGATTTAAAATGATTCTTAATGGTGAATGTGACCATATGCCAGAAGGTTCTTTCTACATGGTTGGTGGTATAGATGAGGCGATTGAAAAAGCTGAAAAAATGAAGTAATTCATAAAGGACTGACATGGATAAGTTAAAACTTGAAATCCTGACTCCTAACGGTGTAATCTATAATGGTGAAGCCCTTAGTGTAACTCTTCCGGGTGAAGAGGGCGAGTTTGGAGTTCTAGCACAACACTCTTGTTTAACTACACTGCTTGAAGCAGGTGTAATTGATATAGAGAAAGAGGATAAATCAGTCGAATCAATTCTAATCAACTGGGGCGTAGTTCAGGTTGATGAAGAAAAAGTTATTGTATTAGTTGAGGGTGCTGTAGCGATTCGTGGTGAGACTGAAAGTGCAGTTGCAAAAGCTCTTGGTGATGCTAAGGAACTTATTGAATCTATTAAAGACAATAATCCTGCCATTGCCTCTGTTACTGCCAGAATAGAATCAGCAGCTCAGAGTTTATTATAAATAATGATTAACGAATTAATAGATTTTTATCTTAAAAGTCACCCGGTAACTTTGGGTGTTTTAGCTCTTTTAGCACTATATTTCATAGTGCTAAATTGGGTTTTTTTCTATCGATACTTCTCTCTTAATAGTTGGTTTGAAATAGAAAATAGATCTCTTGAGGGTCTTCTTATGGGAGCCAACAGTGTTGATTCTCAATCTTTTTTAAGTAATTTTTTAAAAACTAATTCAAATATCACAAAAAATATTTTAGATTTAGCTAAACTAGCAGCGACAAAAGATGCTACAAAAGGTTTATCTATACTTTCCGTATTTGCTTCTACTACTCCTTTTATAGGTCTTTTTGGAACTGTTGTTTCAATTTTAGATACATTTACACACATTGGACAAAGCAGCGGTGGCATGTCCGTGATAGCCGGGGGAGTTTCTGATGCGCTTGTCGCAACTGCAGCAGGTATATTTGTTGCTATTTTTGCATATACTTATCATCAAATACTTAAGAGAAAATCATTTGAACTTATTAGCTTTATCGAGATGCAAAGTGATGCAATCATAGCTAAAAAAGTGTGAAAAAATGGCTTATAATTGGGAAGAAAAACCTGAACTGAACATTACTCCTCTTGTAGATGTAATGTTGGTTCTTTTAGCAATTATGATGGTAATTGCACCAAATATGATATATGAGGAGAAGATAAATCTTCCTCAAAGCTCAAAAACTAAATCACTATCTAAAATTCCACCTGTTCATATTACAATAGATAAAGATTTAAATCTGAAAGTCAATAAAGACAACTACCAGCTTAATGCATTTTTAGATAATTTTTTTCTCTATTCAAAAAAACTTGATTTAAAAGCAACTGTACTTATCAGTGCAGATAAAAGTTTGGATTACGGTGTCGTTATGTCTGTTCTGGCTGCTGTTAAACAGGCAGGTTTTACCGAGGTATCATTAGCTACTAATGGATAAAAACAATTTTTATTTTTATATTAGTGGTTTTATATCACTGCTCTTATTTATATTTTTTTCAACTCTTTTTGTCATATCTATTATCCTGTCAAAAAAAAATGATAGCTTTGCTATAAAAAAAGATAATTATATTTCAGTATCAATAGATATGCCAAAGATTGAAACTTCTAGTATTAAAAAAAATGTAGAGTCTCCTAAAGAAATTGATAAAAAAATAGTTGTAAAAGATGAAGCTCCAAAAGAGAGTACAAAAGTAGAAGAAAAAAAAGTAAGAAATGTTGAAGATCTTTTTAGTCAAGTGTGGACTAAGGATATCAAGAAAACTCAAGAAATTAAAAAACCTACAAATGACAAAAGAGTTTTAGATGAGATTCAAAAAAAGATTAAAAAATCTGATTCCAATAGAGCTGAATCAATATCCCAAAAGATTATGAGCATGGATACTACAAAGAGAGAAAATGAAAATTCAAAAGCTTCTACTGCTACAGAAGTTAATGAATATTTAGCTAAAATTCAAGCTTTAGTATATCAATATTTTAAACCGCCTGAAAATTCACAGGGCAATAGTGTAACTGCTGTTATTGAACTTAGTTCTATGGGTAAAGTTATAGATTTTAGAATCTTAACATATTCTGATAATGAAGCACTCAATAGAGAGTGTGATAATATAAAAGAAAGACTTCTTAATGTGCTTTTTCCAGAAAATCCCAGCGGTCGTTCTAGCTTACACAAAGTAAAATTAATTTCTAAGGAGTAGTTTTGAAAATTTTTATTTCATTTTTGATGGCAATTGCTATATCATATGCAAGTGATGCAACAATTGAGGTTATTAAAAAAGCTGATTCTTTGCCTACTTTGGCTATTGAAGACTCTTCTGTTAGTTATGATGAAACTTTTAAAAATAAATTTTTCAAATCACTTTTAGCTGATTTAAATGTTCTTTCTATATTTAATGTAGACAGATATCACCGCAGAGTTAATTATGATGCAAGCAGCGTATTGGTAGAAAATAAAGACATGAATTATGTTTTAAGATATAAGCTAAGTGAAGATGATAATCTTGCATTAAGCGTAGAGCTTAAAATGATAAGCGGGGATAATGTTGTTTTTAATAAAAAATATAAAGTAAATAATTCTAATATATATATGTTTGTTTCTCACACAATTGCGTATGATATAAATGAGTTTATGGGTGAAGCGCCGGTAGAGTGGATGAAAAGAAAAGTTATTTTTTCAAGAATTGTTGGACCTAAAAAAAGTGAATTAGTCATTGCTGATTATACACTTGCATATCAGCATGTAGTAGTAAAAGGCGGGTTTAATATATTTCCAAAATGGGCAAATAAAGAGCAGAATGCATTTTATTACAGTTCTATGGATGAAAATAAACCTACTTTAAAATATGTTGATATAACAAGCGCGAAAAGCAGAGTTATAAAATCATCTGATGGCATGATGATCTGTTCGGATGTTAATGATGACGGCAGCAAGCTTCTTTTAACAATGGCTCCACAAGGTCAGCCTGATATCTATTTGTATGATGTTAAAACAGAAAATATAAAAAGAGTTACAACTTATGGTGGAATCGATGTCGGCGGTCAGTTTATGGACAACAATAGCATAGTGTTTGTATCAGATCGCTTAGGATATCCAAATATTTTTTCTAAAAATATTAATACAAGCAGTGTTGAGCAAATGGTCTATTATGGAAAAAGTAATGCAGCATGCAGTGTTTCAGGAAAATATATAGTGTATAAAGCAAGGGAGAGTTCAGAATCATTTGCAGACAATACATTTAATCTGCATCTAATATCTATGGAAACTGATTTTATTCGAAGATTGACGGCAGTTGGTGTAAATGAATTTCCAAGATTTTCAGTAGACAGTGATGCAATAATTTTTATAAAAAATTATAAGGCTCAAAGTTCTATAGGTATCATAAGATTAAATCATAATAAAAACTATCTTTTTCCTTTAAAATATGGAAAAGTACAGTCAATGGATTGGTAATAGTAAAATTATAAAAATATATTAATTTTATTTTGCTACAATTATGACAATTAAAATTGAAGGTTGAAAAACATGAAAAGTATAATAGTATCAAGTGCAATAGCAGCACTTTTAGTATTAAGTGGATGTGGCGACAAAGATCCTAAAGTTGATGAGTCGGCAGTTGATAGTGTTTCTCAGGAACAAATGCAAGGGGATTCTGCTCAAGAGGTTTCTGCTGTTGAAACAGAAACAGTATCATCAAGTGAGGCTTCAGTTTTAGATGAGAGCAGTAAAAATGCGTTAAGTGCTCAAGCTATGATGAATCTAGAAAATGAGCTGTTGAGTATATATTTTGACTTTGATAAATTTAACATTCGTGAAGATATGCAAGATAGAGTTTCTTCTGATGTAGCTATCGCAAATGGAGAAGCTGAAAAATTTTTGGTAAAACTTGAAGGTAACTGTGATGAGTGGGGAAGTGACGAGTATAATTTTGCACTAGGTTTAAAAAGAGCAAATTCAGTTAAAAAAGCTTTAGTTGCTGAAGGTGTTGATGCTAATCGCGTTACAATGGTGAGTTTTGGTGAAAGCAATCCTGTTTGTAATGACAAAACAAAAGAGTGTTGGGCTAAAAATCGTAGAGTTGACTTTAAACTTTTACCATAATTAATGAACAGAACTAAATTAATTGCTTTACTGGCAATAATCTCTCCTTACTATTTAACCGGTGCTGAACCTTCTGCGTTTGGCGCCGGCGACTTAAATAATCCAAACCCTTATGGTTTGACTTCAACAGAATCAGTTTTATTAGAAACAAAAAAAGATCTTAATAAAGTTGTTATAAAAAGTAATAATCAAGCAAACGAAGTTGATTCTCTAAGAGAGAGAATAGATGGCTTGCAGACTATTATTGAAAGTATAAATTCATCAACACATGAAAACAGACTTCAAATAAAATCATTATTTGATGAAAATGAGATTCAGAAAAAAAATAGTAATGAGTATGATCAAAGAGTAACAAAATTTTTTCAAGAAAATAGCGATAATATAATAATAAATAAACAAGAGATAGAAAAAATAAAATTACAAATTGCAGAAATTTCTAAAATTGTTGATTCTATAAATGAGTCCTATATTACAAAATCTGAATTTAATGCGCTAGTAAATGATGTCAATAAATTTAAAGATCTTGTTGCAAAAGAGTTAAAAAAGCAAATAGAGCCAAAAAAATCTTTATATGATGGTATGTCAAATGGAGAAATTGAAACAAAAGCAAAAGACCTTTATGACAAAAAACATTATACTGAATCTATAAAATATTATAAATATCTTATAGATAACAATTATAAACCTGCTCGCTCTCACTATATGATAGGAGAGATCTATTATTATAAAAAAAATTATGCTGAAGCAATAGCATATTTTAAAAAAAGTGCCTCTCTTTATGATAAAGCTGATTATATGCCTCTTTTAATGCTCCATACAGCAATTTCTATGGATGAAACAGGTGATAAAAATAATGCAAAAAATTTTTATAATGCTGTAATTCAACAATATCCCGAAACAACATATGCAAAAAAAGCAGAAGATAAATTAAATTTAATTAAATGATAGATATCAATAAATTTGTAATTGATATTATATTATGATAAAATCTCAAAAAATTAAAAGGTACCTATAATGGCAATAGAAACAAATCAAGTTGTATCAATAGAATATGAAGTCCGCGATGGAGAAAAAATTGTAGATAGTAATGTTGGCGCTGAGCCGTTAGTATTTATGTTTGGAAGAGGTCAGATTATTCCGGGATTAGAAAATGCAATCGCAAATATGTCAATAGGTGAAAAAACTGATGTATTAGTAAAAGCAGAGGATGCATATGGTGAACATAATGCTGAAGCTAAGCAAGAAGTTCCAAAGGATCAATTCGCAGGAATAGATCTAGAAGTTGGTATGACTCTTTATGGTCAAGGTGAAGATGGAGGAACTATTCAAGTTGTTGTTCAAGAGATAGGAAGTGAAAGTGTCATTATTGATTTTAATCACCCACTAGCAGGCAAAGATTTGGCTTTTACTGTATCAATCAATAATATTAGAGAAGCATCTGCTGAAGAAATAGCGAGTGGAATTCCAGCTGAAAATCAGCAAGAGAGCTGTTGCGGCACAGGTGCTGGCGCTGGTTGTGGATGCTAGTTATATAACTGCTTCCGCTTCTTCAGCGCAAGCATTTAAAACTGCCACTCTTTTAAAAACATTAAGTGTAAATTCTCTTATAACTGGAGAATCAGGTGTTGGAAAAAAAACTTTAGCTCGCTATATACTTCCAGATGCTCCAATATTGGAAGCATCTAACTATAATGAACTCTTAATAGCTTTAAATAGTGTTAAAGAGATAATTATTACAAATTTAGAAAATTCACCAAATATAAACAAAATTTTAGAAATTTTAGATAGTCAAAATATAAAAGTTGTAGCAACAGCAAAAAATTTATATCATAATGAAAATGTCGATAAATACTTTAGTGTAAAATTTAATATACCATCTTTGTCAGAGAGACCTGAAGATGTTGATATATTAGTAAAAACATTTATAAAAGAAGCAGCTCTTTTGTTTTATGCAAAAGATGAGTTTAAGATTAAAAATTTCAAACCAGATTTGAGTCAAAATTCACACTCTTTAAGAAGACAGGTAATGATAAGCTATCTTTTGCAAGATATAAATGAAAATGAATTGATGACTATTATTCAAAACTATCTAACGGATAAGTTAGGCTCTAATAATGATTATAAAAATTTTTTACATCTGTATGAAGTTCCAATAATTAAAGCAGGATTACAGAGATTTAAATCACAGTTGCAGCTTTCTGAAAAACTAGGTTTAAACAGAAACACACTTAGAAAAAAAATAGCTGAAAATCAAAAATATTTATAAAGGGTATAAAATGAAAAAAATAGCAATGATTTTTGCAGGACAAGGTTCTCAATCTTTGGGAATGGGAAAGAATTTTTATGAGAATTCAGATATGGCAAAAGAGATGTTTGAAAAAGCGGGTGAAAGAATTGGTGTAAACTTTGAAAATTTATTATTTGAAGAGAATGATATGCTAGGACAAACTGCTTATACGCAGCCTGCAATTCTTTTAGTGCAGATGATAGCTTATCGTCTGTTTAAGGAGAAATGCCCCGATTTAAAAGCTGAGCTGTTTTTAGGACATTCATTGGGTGAATTTTCGGCTCTTTGTGCAAGCGGTGCAATCGATTATGTTGATGCTGTTGAACTTGTTCATAGACGCGGGCAGCTAATGCAGGATGCTTGCAGTGATATAGAAGCTGGAATGATGGCTATAGTTGGACTTGATGATGCAAGTGTTGAGAAAGTTTGTGTAGAAGCTTTAAGTCAAGGTAAAAAGGTTTGGCCGGCAAATTATAATCAAGACGGACAGTTGGTTGTTGCAGGTATGAAAGCTGATTTACAATCACTTGAACAGACATTTAAAAATGCAGGTGCAAAAAGAGCACTGCTTCTTAATATGTCTGTAGCAAGCCACTGTGAACTTTTATCTTCTGCTCAATTACCTCTTGCAAGTTTAATGGAAGGCATGATTGAAGATAATTTCGAAGCTCCTGTAATCTCAAATGTTACCACTTCTCCATACTCCACAAAAAAAGATGCAGTTTCACTTCTTAAAGAGCAGCTTATAAAACCTGTGAAATACAAACACTCTATTCTTGCAATTGCTGATAGTGTTGATATTGCAATAGAATTTGGCAACGGTTCAACATTAAAAGGACTCAATAAAAGAATAGCCAAAGATTTGGAAACATTAAATGTTTTTGATATGGAAACTTTAGATAAAGTAGTTAAAGAAATTTGTAATTAAGAGGAGAGTAGATGAAAATTGCTATCATGGGAGCAATGCCTGAAGAGATTGCCCCAATACTTGAAAAGGTCGGTTCGTACAAAACAGTAGAGTATGCCGGAAATAGATATTATGAGGCAACATACAGAGGTGTTCGACTTGTGATAGCGTACTCTAAGATAGGGAAGGTTTTCTCGACACTTACTGCTACAACCATGATCGAGCATTTTAGAGCTACAAAACTTTTGTTTTCAGGAGTTGCTGGGGCAATATCTCCCACCCTAAAAGTTGGCGATTTAATTGTTGCTACAAAACTTACTCAACATGATTTGGATATTACGGCATTTGGTCATCCATATGGCTATGTTCCCGAGGGAGCCGTTTTTGTAGAGACAGATAAAGAGATGATAGAGATAAGCAAAGAAGTTGCTGCAAGCATGGGTAAAAGCGTACAAGAGGGCATCATTGCAACCGGAGATCAATTTGTTGCCGACGAAAAGAGAAAAAATTGGATAGGAACAACATTTGGCGCAGATGCTTTAGAGATGGAGGGAGGAAGCGTTGCTGTTGTATGTGACGCTCTAAATATACCGTTTTTTATTCTTCGCTCAATCAGTGATGCTGCAGATATGGATGCAAGCTTTAGTTTTGATACATTTTTAGAAACGAGTGCAAAAGAGAGTGCTGAGTTTGTGATGAAAATGGTAGACAGGATAGTAGAGTAGTTATGTCTATAAAGATTTCTAAAAAAATAATGAGTAAGCTTGGCAAAACAAATGCAGAGTTTAATCTTATAGAAGAGGGTGACAAGATTTTAGTAGGATTAAGCGGTGGCAAAGATTCGCTTACTATGGTACATGCGCTAAAAGAACAGCAGCGCCGAGCACCATTCAAATTTGAATTTATTGCAGTAACTGTCTCTTACGGGATGGGTGAAAATTTTGATAATCTTATTGCACATTGCCAAGAATATGAAATTCCTCACACAATACATGATACGCAAATTTATAATTTAGCAGAAGAGAAGATTAGAAAAAATTCA
This sequence comes from Sulfurimonas xiamenensis, assembly GCF_009258045.1. Taxonomy (NCBI): domain Bacteria; kingdom Pseudomonadati; phylum Campylobacterota; class Epsilonproteobacteria; order Campylobacterales; family Sulfurimonadaceae; genus Sulfurimonas; species Sulfurimonas xiamenensis. The sequence continues at coordinate 1,280,910 of NZ_CP041166.1, read as the reverse complement.
TCTTTTTGCAGTTTTTTCTCTCGTATGAGAAGAGGTTCTCTTTATAGTGCTGCACAGGTACATGGATGTAATAAAGTAGCTCTTGGTCATCATATGGATGATGCTGCAGAGAGTTTTTTTATGAATTTTATTTACAATGGGCAGTTGCGCTCACTTGCGCCAAAATATAAAGCAGATAACGGCTTAATAGTTATTCGTCCGCTGATTCAGATGAGAGAGCGCCAATTAAGAGCATTTGCAGATGATAATAGTATTCCTACTATTGGCGATGAAGCATGTCCTTCTATGCGTTTTGATGTAAAAATGCCATATGCTAGAGCAAATACTAAAGAGATGTTAGCAAAGATGGAAAAAGATTTCCCTTCATTTTTTACCAGTTTAAATGCAGCATTTAAAAATATATCAGTTGAGAGTTTTTTTGATAAAGAGAAGTTTAATATTTAGACTCTATATTCTCTTCATCTTTAGCAATCTGCACTCTTTTCTCATGTAGTGTTTCTACTTTTAGTGTTTGTAAAAACTCTATCATATTTTCTTGATAAGAGATAACATCTCCATCATGTGAAAGATTAAGCAGTTCTTTGAGCGAGTCAATATCTATTTTTTTAGCATATCTTGGCATAAGTTTTAGATCTTTTTGAATATTTAATACAAGTGTGTCTATATCTAAGCCATTGTTTTCTTTTACTTTTTCAATAAGTTCTTTTGTATTTAGCACTAAAAGATCTGCTCTCTCTTCATCATTTTTATATATTTTCATACCTATCTTTTTTATAATTGAATAGTCGTCTATTTTTGCATTTTCATTTGCAGAGAGAATTAATGCAAAAAGTTTCGCACGAAACTCTAAAGAACTATGATTATAAACAAATAATTCACGAAATGCATTGAAAAGATAGTGTTTAATCTTAAAAGCTAGCTGCATTTAAATACCCCATATAGTCTAATATGCTATTATACATTTTTGATTTTTAAAATGAGTGTAATTACACAAAGTATATTATAAATAATAAAGGAGAATTGATGGGTAGAGCTTTTGAATATAGAAAAGCATCAAAACTAAAAAGATGGGGAGCAATGTCAAAACTGTTTCCGAAATTAGGAAAAATAATTACCTTGGCTGCAAAAGAGGGCGGAACAGATCCTGATATGAATCCTAGACTTCGTACAGCAATTCTTAATGCCAAAGCTGAAAATATGCCAAAAGATAATATAGAGGCAGCAATTAAAAGAGCAACGGCAAAAGATACGGCAAGTATGTTGGAAGTAAGTTTTGAAGGTAAACTTCCACACGGGGTACAGCTTTTTATTGAGTGTATGACTGATAATAATACCAGAACAGTTGCAAATGTTAAAAATATACTTACTAAAAATGGTGGTGAAATGCTTACAAAAGGATCTTTGGAGTTTATGTTTGATAGAAAAGCTTTAATAGAATTTCCTTTAAAAGATGATATGGATTTGGAGGAGTTGGAATTAGAGTTAATTGATGCCGGATTAGAAGAGATAGAAGCAGAAGACGGTGTTGTTATAGTTACAGGAGATTATACAAGCTTTGGTGCATTAAATAGCGCTTTGGAAAATATGGGTATTGAAATTACAAAAGCAAATTTAGAAAGAATGCCAAACTCACCAATTACAATTACGGAAAAAGAGCAGGCTGAAATAGATAAAATTTTGGATAAACTTGAAGATGATGAGGATGTTCAAAAAATATTTACAAACATAGCATAATTAAATTTGCAAATAATAATTTTATAACAATATAAAAATTAAATTATAAAAAATTGAATAGTGGATAAGATAGAGTAAATATAAAATTATATTTACTCTTTATCCTCTTCCTTGAACAGCATTTCCTAAATCCCACATTGGTAAAAATATACCAAGAGCAAGTAAAAGAACCATAGCAGCGAGAATTAGCAGCATTACTGGCTCTATCGCCTCATTAAGGCCATCAATAATAGCATCAAATTTCATTTTATAATACTCAGCTACTTTACTTACCATAGAGTCTAAAGTACCACTGTCTTCACCGGCACTAATCATTTGAATAATCATATTTTCAAATAATTGTGTTTCTTCTAAACCTTCATGCAGAGATGTACCTTTTTCAACAGATATTCTGACGGATGCAAGTTTCTTTTTTAGAGGAAGATTTTCTAACATTGATATAGAAGTATCTAGAGCTTCTGCAATGGGAATACCGGCACGGACTAACTCTGAGAAAACAAGTGTAAATCGGCTAAGTGTAGCATAAATAATAATATCCTTAATGAGATATGTTTTTAACAAAAGTTTATGCCAGTTATACCTAATATCTTCATAGTTGTTTATTAGATATTTAAAAATAATAAGACCTATAATTAAAGCAGCCAATACATAAAGCCCATAATTGTTGAAAATATTTTCAAGCTCTAGTAAAATCAGCGTAGGCAGTGGTAATTGAGCATGCAACTCTTCAAAAATAACTTTAAATTGAGGAACAACATAAGATATTAGAATTGTAAAAGCAATTGCCATTGCAATCATAACATTTCTTGGATATGCCATTGCTTTTTTAAATTTGATATAATTTGCACGAATTTCTTCAAGCATATTAGCAAGCGAATACAACGAATCATCAAGGTTACCTGTTTTTTCACCAAGTTGAACCATGGCGATAGTTAAATTTCCTAGCTCAAATTGGAAATTTTTCATAGATTTTGACAAGGAATAACCAGAATTTATATCTTCTGCCAATTTATTAAAAACCAATTTTAAATTTTTATCTTGTGTAGACTTTGCAATTTCATTAAGAGAATCATAAATTGAAATCCCTGCATTTGTCATAACAGCCAATTGTCTAATAGAAGCTATTAATGCATCGGGCTTTATTTTTCGCTTTTTTACATTGCTTAACAAGTTTGTTTTAAATCTTTCAAATTGCTTCTCTAGCGGCTCTTCTTCTTCAGAAATTTTAAGAATAATTCCTGGATATTTTAATTTTGTAAGCTCACTAGCATGTTTTCTGTTCTCGGCATACATTCCTATTTGTTCTTTTTTACCCTTAGTGAGGATAGTTGCTACAAAGTATTTCATTATTTTGCCACCCTTAAAATTTCTTCTAAACTTGTAATACCTTCAAGAGCTTTATCGATTCCATTTTCAAATAGCCCAACAAATCCATCTTCTACTGCTTGGGCATGTAAAGTCTCAATTGAGGCATTCTTAGCAATAAGAGATGTCATTTTTTCATTAACAGTTAAAACTTCACAAATCATCTCTCTTCCCAAATATCCAGTTCCATTGCACTCTTTGCAACCTGCTCCAGTATAAAATTTACTATTTTCAGGTATAAATTGGTGTAACTCCTCTAAAGTATTTGCTGGAACTTTTTCCTCTATTTTACAATGCGGGCATATTTTTCTAACAAGTCTTTGAGCCTGTATTGCAACTAACGAACCGCTTATCAAGTAAGAAGGAACTCCCATATCTACCATACGAGTTATAGCACTAATGGAATCATTCGTATGGAGTGTAGAAATTACCAGGTGGCCCGTTAGTGCAGCTTTAATGGCAATTTCAAGTGTTTCTGAATCACGAATTTCACCAATCATAATTTTATCCGGATCCTGTCTTAGTATAGATCTAAGAGCTGCTGCAAAAGTAAGACCTATTTTAGGGTTTACCTGTACCTGTTGAATAAGATTCATCTTATACTCTACAGGATCTTCAACCGTAATAAGCTTGTCTTCAACATTTCTAAGTTCATTTAGCGCTCCATATAGTGTTGTCGTTTTACCGCTGCCTGTAGGACCGGTTACCAATATGATACCATAAGGACTTTTAAGTGCTTTTGTAAATTTTTGATAACTCGCACTGTCCATGCCGGCATCTTCTAATTTTACAAGCGCCTTTTGTTTGTCAAGAATTCTCATAACAATAGATTCGCCGTAAATTATGGGAAGAGTAGATACACGAAAATCATACTCTTTTGATCCAATTGTTGTAGAAAAACGACCATCTTGAGGTTTTCTTTTTTCTGCTATATCAAGGTTTGAGAGAAGTTTTAATCTTGAAGCAAGCGGAGGATATATATCTTTTTCAAATATAAAAATTTCTATCAATTTACCATCGATACGGGTACGAACAACACAATTTTTTTCTGTCGGCTCAATATGTACATCACTCGCTCGATTTTTAATGCAAGCTTTTAGAATCACATCAATTAAAAGTAAAATGGAAGAAGCTTCTTGTTTTTGATCTAGAGAACTTATAGAATTTAATTCATCTTTGATTTTTTTCACTAAGCCTTTTACACTATCTTTTAATTCTACCTTAGTAAGGTATGATTGAATCTGTTTTTTAGTTGCAACTACTGTTTTAATTGGTTTATTTGGAAAAAGTCTCTGTACAGCTTCTTGAGCTTCAATATCAAGAGGATCGCAAAAAGCTATTGTAATGCTTAAATCATCTTCTGATATTGGAAGAGCATTGTATTTTTTTAATTGAGAAAGTGATGCTTTCTCCATAATTCTATAATCCATATCTATTGAATCTAAATCAAGAAACATAAGATTCTGTTTTTCTGCAAGTTTTGCTAACACATCTTTTTCTTGAATATAGTCATAATTATCAATAATTGATAAAGGATACTCACCGCTTTGAATTTTATCGACAATAAAACGAACAAGCCTATCCATTGTCATAAATCCAGATAAGGTAATATCTCTAAGAATTAAATTTGAATTTAAGCCTTTTGCGATCAGTCTGTCAACTTGACTCTTCATTATAGAGCCATTAGCTAATAGATCAGATGTTATTCTATCCATAATGCCTCTTCCCCTACCAATAAATATGTTTTTTAACGCTAATAGAGTTATAAAACTCTTCAATAACCATTTTATCTATTTTATCATCTTTTAAAAGATAAAGCTTATATTTTAATTGATTGTCATTTTCATCTTCAAAAATATAAACATCTTTAAGTTCATCTTTTTTAAGTTTACTATATAAATCAAAAACTTTTGATAAAACATGATCTGTTGAGGGTAAATTTAGAGATGATATATCATAATTATCCAACATTGCATGATAGAGAAGCTTTTTTTGCATTAAAATAATAGAAAAATAGGCAGCATTAGAGCGTGATTCTTGAGAATATTTTAATTTTGCTATAGGAACAGACAGGCGATCTATATAATCAGCATTTAAACATGAAAAAGCATATAAAGAGATATACTCTTCATCTCTTGAATATTCGCTAAAATGATTAAAACCAAGATTGCACGCCTCTTTATACTCTTTATCTTGATATTGACTTAACATTTTTTGTTTTATATTTCCATATAAATTTATTGTTATAAATAGTATTAACAGTAGTATTTTCATTTAAATTTTCCTGATAAGATTTCATCTAGAAGCTGCTTTGCTTGTGATGAATTAGAGTAGTTTATGTATTTTCTGAGTGTATCTATTGCCATATCTTTTTTATCTAGTTTTACTAATGATTTTGAAAAAATTATCCAGCTTGCTTCAATATTGTTATTTAATTCATTTGTTGCCAAAGCATAGTTATACGCTTGTTCATAGTCTCCTAATTGATAATACTTTTTTGCAACAAAAAGGCTTAGGGCAGGATTGTGATTTATATTAAACCTTTTTATAACATCTTGAATATCTTTTTCATCATCATTTCTTGTTATAGAAATAGAACTTTTTTGATTAACATTTTGCAAAGATTCTTTAACTTCTTCCACTGCAGGCTCTTCTACAGGGAGTGCCGTTTTTTTCTCTTCACTAACTTTTTTTATCTCTTTTTTTGTATCAATATTATTGCTTATATTTTTAGAATATGTTTCTTTTTCTGCTTTTATATTGTCTATAAATTTTAATGATGGAGAGAGCATAACCTTTTCTTGTTTTTGCAAGCTTTCTTCTTTAATAAGTTTTGGCTCTTGCGCTATGATCTCTTCTTCTATCTTAGCAGGTTCCGCCATTTTTTCTTGTTCTATTATTTTTTCCTCTTTTTTGGCAGGTTCTGCTTTTGTATTTTGTAATATTATATTTTCTTTTTTATCAACAGTTGATTTTATAATATTTTTTTTCTCTATATTAGAATTAAAATTGTATAAAGTAAAAAAAGCGATAGAAGAGCTAACAATAATTATACTCGCAGTTATTGTAAAGTAAGGAATGATTTTTTTTTGTTTATATTTTTTATGTCTGATTTCTAAATCATCAATATTAAGCATTAATAAGTCCTGTATGAATAGCAGACATCTCTATAATTTTTTTCGAAATCTCATTTCCTTTTATTTTTTTATAATTATTATTTTCATAATGCATGTATATATCAAATAATGTATATACTAGTTTATTTGTGTCTCTATAATTTCCATTTGTTAATTTATGAATCAAATTAACTGATTTTTGATTAAACATACTTGCAACATCCAGGCAATTTACTTTCATAAGTTTTTTTTGAATGTAAATTTTCAATTCTGAGGGTGAAGCATTTTCAAGCTTGATACTTTCCCAAATTCTAGTTTGAAAATGCTCTTTTGCAATTAAATCCTCTTTTTCTGTTTTATGAAGAGCAATAACAAATTTTACTTTTCTTGTGTCAGAGAGCAGTCTTATCTTTTCCATCATAAAAGTTGAGTATAGTTGAGCTTCATCTAGCATTATGATTGGCATAATTTCTGCTCCAACTTCTCTATTTTCAACAACTTTCATAAATTGTGTAAAATTCAATTCACCATCATATTTAATGTCATATAAATCCTGAGCAAGTGTTTTAAAAAATTCACTTTCATCTAAAATAGGTGTTTTATATAGATAAACTTTTTGTTCAGAGACAAGGTCTTGGTGAAGCCTTGAGAGAAACATACTTTTTCCAGTACCAGGTCTTCCATATAAAAGCACCATTTTTAGAGGTTTAGCTATTGAGTCCTTTAATGCCTGGTAAATCATAGAGATTCTTTCAAGCTGGATGTAATCTTTAGCATCAACAGTATCTAAAAAAACATCCCTTGCGTTTTTATAGATACTTGTTTTCAATTTTCTTCTTTTGCACTATCAGTAGTAGCGGTAATTGCATCTTCTGCATTAAGTAAGATTTTCTCTGACAGGCCTTGATAACCTAAGTCTGATAAAGATAAATCATTCTCTTCTTTACGAATAATATGCGGTTCTATAACAATGATAAGCTCATGAACAGTTTTTTGTTTATCCTCATATTTAAACAGATAGTTTAAAAGAGGAATATCTCCGAGTAAAGGAACTTTGTTTACATTGTTTTCAACATTTGTATTGATAAGACCACCTAAAATAATACGATTACCATCTTTTACAGTTACAACAGAGGAGAGCTGACGGCGAGTAAGATCCGGCGGCATTGTTCTGTCTTCTCCCGGGATACTAGATATATCTGAAGCTGTTTCAGATAGAGAAGGGTTTATTTTTAGTGTTATCATATTGTTATCAGAAATTTCTGGAGTAATATCTAGTAAAACTCCGGCAAAAACTGATAAAACATCTTCACTTTCACTTTGAGTTCCGGTTGTTCCGCCTGCCAATATTTCAGTACTTATAATTTTATAAAAATATTCAGTTCCGGCTGTTATTAGAGCTGCTTGATTATTAAGAGTTAAAACTTTTGGGTTAGATATAGAGTTCACTTCACCTTGAGTTTTAAGAAATTTAATAACTTCATTTAATTTTATTCCGCTTGAGCTGTTGAGTGTAATAAAACTATCCTGCGTATTGCCTGTACCAGTACCTGTTCCAAAGCTTACATCAATATCTTGAAGAGCATATAGCTGGCTCCAGTCAACACCTGTTGTTTTTCCTTCATTTAAAGTTACAGACAGTAGCTGAACATCTATTAAGACTTGAAGCTGTACTTTGTCTTGAAGATTTTTAAGGTATTTTTCAAATCTTTGCATCTGTTTAGTTGTTGCAGTAACTGTAACAATACCGGCATTTTTATTTATAATAGGAGCTTCAGCTTTATAGATATCTTGTGGTCTGTTAAGAATTTTTTGAAATTCTAAATCTAGTTGATGCCAAAACATCACTTCATCTGAACTATCTATTTTCATACCTGATTTACCTGCACTGCCTCCACCTACTTCTGCGTTTGCTGTTGTAGTTGTAGTTCCAGAAGAAACGCCAGCACCTTCTGATGAGAGAGTTATATCTGTTTTAGATTCACTTTTTCTTTGTGAAAGAATATAGTCTATGCTAAACATTTTAGTTTCAAGATATGAAATTTTTAAAATATTATTCTCAAGAGTATATGTAAGATTATTCTCTTTCAATATAAGTTCTAAAACTTCATTAATCGTTAGGTTGTTTAGATTTGTTTTATTTAAATTAGTATTTAAAAACTCTTGAGCAGTCGGATCAGTGACAATAATGCTAAATTCACACTCATCACTAAGCTGTTCTATAAAATCTATTATCTTAGTGTTTTTTGTGGAACTAATGCTAAAGAGTTCATAAGAACAATCAGCTAAAGTATTAACTGATAACAAAAGTGTTAAAAGAGTCGAGTACATTGTTGTTTTTATAAGTTTCATAAATCTGCCCTACTTATTTTTGAATTTTAAATTTGAATTTCTGCTAATTGTTGATAAGATAATTTCCTTATCACCTTTTTTTAAAGTTACCGAAGTTTTGTCAATATCAGTAATTGTATAATTGCTGATATTCTCATTCTTTTTATACCAGTTACCGTCAATCATAGCAGATGAATTGACAATAGCACTCAAGACAAAAGTGTCTTTTTTAATGCTTTTTTCCGAAGTAGCTACAGCAACAGCTTTTGAAGACGAAACTGTTCTTCGAGCTACTGAAGAAGTTTTAGCTCCTTTTTTTACTTCAGGTTTGCTTTTGTCTAAAAATATAAAAGGATCTTTTACTTTCACAACTGTAACTCCTTTTCTTGGAGGTTTGATTGCTTCTATTTGTTCATCTACCCACTCTAGTTCTGTAGCATAAAGGAGGCTGCTTAAAAAAACTGTAAGTAATATTATTAATAATGTTTTCATTAGTAAGTAATCCCCCAAATTGAAATATTTAAATCTGTACTCAGCTCATTCTGTGCTTTAATGCTTAAATCATGAACATCAACAACTAATTCACTTTTTTCAAGTGAATTGATAAACTTAACTGTATTCAAGTAATTTCCCTTAACTTTGAGTTCAACATCCAAAACATGACCAAAAGTTGATGTTTCGTTTTTTGGATAACTCTCTTCAAAGTTAATTATTTTTACATTGTGCTCTTTTGCATTTACAGATATAGAATTAAGATACTCACCCCATGCAATTTCATCATAGATAAGTGAATATATAGTTTCTATCTTCTCTTTTATATATTTATTGTTGTCTTTTTGAACCAACAATTCATTTTCAAGATTTTTAATTTCTTGAACAAGTTTAGCGACTTTTTCTTCTGTGTTTATTTTCAAATAAATTTTGTCAGAATCTATTTTTTTTGTAATATCTTCAACTTTTTTTTTCGCGCTATTAAATTCATTAACTGATGAATCATAAAACGGGTAAGCCAAAAAAAACAAAATAGCAACTATGATAATATATATCATATAAACATCTTTTTGAGATTTTTCCTTAAAAAAATTATCAATTCTTTGTAAGGTATTTTCTATCATTAATTTAAAACTCATAATAAATTCACCTTTAATTCACCAAAATATAATTTTGTTTTTTCTTCATATGATATTTCATCTATCCAAAAATAGAATTTACCTTCATAAATTTTTGTTAAATATTTAATTAGGTCAGTTATCTTTTTATCATTAGAAGAGACTAGTCTAAGCTTCAACTCTTTTGTTTCATCATCTTTATTATACTTATTTGATTCTGTATAAAAAGCAGATTCCAATCTAACATCGTATCTATTTAAATCTTTTGTAAATGTATATATCAAACCAGCTTTCATAGGATAATTTACTTTAACATCGTGAATTTTTATAAGTGTGTTTTTCTTCTCAATATATTCTTGTTCTTCCTGAGCTAGTAATTTTGAAACTTTTTCTTTTTCAGCTTCTCTGCTTTTTATAGTAGCTTCTCTTGTAACTTTAATGTTGTGAACATTTTTATACTCCTCTTCAAGAAGTTTGTACTGGAGTGATTGCGCATATGTAAGTGTCCAGTATGTTGCAGGATACAAAAAAGCAAGCACAAGAGCAGCAGCACTAAGTAAAATAGCACGACCGCTTTCTCTCTTTATGAATTTTGGAGGACGATGATATGTAGTGAAATTACACTCATATCTCTCTTTTTCAGAAAGAGTAGTATAAAGATGCATAAGAGAATGAAGATGATCAATATTATTTTCACTCTTCTCAAATCCATAGTCAAAATTAAAATTATTACTTTTAATACTAAGTTCAACTTCTGATATCTCATCTAGTTTAGTTACAGATGCAAGTTGCGAATCTATGTAGATACAATCTATTTTATTTATATCTAAAGCTCTTTTTACATATGTTAAAATGTCATTGATATTTGTAAATATCTCTTTATATAGCCTAATTACATCTGTTTTATAGACACTTTCAGTAGTTTTAAGATCTTCATTTTTAAGAAAATTGATAAAGTCTTCATACTCAATCATCTCCCCATGCAATTCACAAAATCTTTCGTGCATTTGTAAAAATGAGTAATTTATAGATTTAGTATATATAAAATTTTTCTCATTATATATAGTAATAAAAGTGTCGTTTTCTTGAAAATATATAAAGCAGTGGACACCGCTGCTTTCTATAATCTCTTTAGAATAAAGAGATTTTAATAGAAGAGGAGACGGTATAATATAGTCTATATATTTTACTTTTTCAACTACATTTTTAAATACATCATCTATTACAGCCGGATCTATTATAAATACATGAAAGTTTCTGTTTTCTTCATCTAAATTGTTAAAAGTTTCAATATATTCTATTTGATACATAATAGCTTGATCAAGACCAAGCTCATCGTATGCTTTATTATAAATAGCATCATATAAATCATCATCTGGAATATTTTTACTTACAGAAATATGACTATTGATAAAACTTTTTGTGTTTAGATATGAGACAACATACTGCTCTTTATTGTATGTTGGCGATGCGATTTTATTTAAAAAATTTGAAATTGAACTTACATATGTACCCTTGTAAGGGTTAATAGAAAGTACGCTGGAGAAAGAGTGTTTTTCTTTTTTACTCATTTTCATGATCCTGTTTAAAATAAATTTTAACTAAAGTGCAAAATTTATTATTTTTATAAAACTAAATCTTGTAAATTTAATTAATCTACATGATAATCATTTTCTTTGGCAATGTTACATCATTGTTTACAATAGTATTTGAAGTTTATTTAAAAAAGCTTTAATTCTTTTTACAATAACCTCGAATATTTTGTAAATATTTTACTCTTTTTTTAAATATTGTAGTTTAAGAGTTGCTGCTTTATGTAATAAAACTTTAACTTTACTATCAATACTCTTCATAAATCAGAGAACTTAATTACTTTACTCTTTGATTTTATCTGAAGAAAGCTTAAAAATTTTTTTTTATTTAAAATTTTAAATAAATATTGTTGTTTTTGTTCATTTAACTATATGTTTTCTGCTATTTTTTATCGTAATATAGGAAAATAAATTTTACTTTTTTTTTGTAATAACTATTTTATGAGATATAACCAATCTCTTTTAAAAATGATTTATCTTTTGTCCAGCCTTTTTTTACAACAACCTGCAGATCAAGATAGACTTTTTTTCCACTTAGAGCTTCTATTTTTTCTCTGGAATATTTTCCGATTCTCTTGATTGATTCGCCGCCTTTACCAATTATAATCCCTTTTTGAGACTCTTTTTCTATAATGATAGTAGCAATAATTTTGTCTATATTTTTATCTTCATAAATTTTGTCAATTATAACATCAGACTCATACGGTATCTCATCACTGACATTTTGAAATATGCCCTCTCTTATAAAACCGGCATATATATCTCTTACCAATTCGCTTGTCAAATCTTCAGGATCATAAAGAAAAGGGGATTTGGGTAAAAGTTTTGAGATAGTTTCGAGCAGATCCTGATGACCGATTTTTTTTGGTACTGCCATTGGAATAAGAGCTTCAAAATAATCTGAAAACTGGTTGTACTGCGCTATTTTTTTAAAAAGTTTCTCTTGTGAAACCTGATCTATTTTACTTAATACTATAATATGTTTGATTTTTGAATTATTTAGTTTTAAAAATTTTTCATAATTTTCAATGCTGTCAGTAACTGGGGCAAGATAGACTATAAGGTCACAATCTCCCATAGCCTTAAGTGCTTCATCAAGCATAAACTGATTTAGTATTTTCTCTCTCTCATGCAATCCTGGAGTATCAACAAAGATGATTTGTGTATCTTTATGCATTACTATTGCATTTGATCTTTTTCTAGTTGCATTTGCCTTTTGGCTAACCATTGCAATGTTTTCGCCCAGTAGCGAATTCATAAGTGTGCTTTTTCCAGCATTTGGACGACCGATTAAGGAGACGAAACCTGCTTTTGTCATATTTGTTCCTATAAGATATATCTCGACAAGTCATCATTTTCGACAACAATGTCTAGTTTTTCATGTACCAACTTTTCAGTGATAACAAACTCTTTGTCTTTGTATTCATCAGCATGAAAACTTATATCTTCTAGAACTCTCTCTAGAACTGTATGAAGTCTTCTAGCACCTATATCTTCAGTTATTTCGTTTGTGCGATGAGTCAGCTTTGCTATCGCTCTAACTGCCTCGTCTTCAAAAACAAGCTTCATCCCCTCTGTACTTAGCAGTGCTTCATATTGGTGAAGCAGTGAATTTTTAGTTTGGGTAAGAATTTTATAGAGAGTTTCTTGTGTTAAAGATTCAAGTTCTACTCTTAGAGGAAACCTTCCTTGGAGTTCGGGAATAAGATCGCTTGGTTTACAGAGATGAAATGCACCTGCTGCAATAAAAAGAATATGGTCAGTATTTATCACACCATATTTTGTGCTTACGCTGCTACCTTCAACTATTGGAAGCAGGTCTCGCTGTACTCCCTCTTTGCTAGGGTCGTTTCTTCCCTGAAATTTTTCACTGACAGCTATTTTGTCAATCTCATCGAGAAATATTATTCCGCCGTCCTCGGCACGCTTTAGCGCTTCGGCATTAATGCTTGCAGAATCAATAAGCTTTGCACTCGCTTCGCTTTTTAGTATCGATTTTGCATCTTTAACCGTCACCTCTTTTTTATTATCTTCTTTATTCATTTGAGAGAATACTTTAGAGAATGATTCTTGAACTTTTGCCATCTCCGGAGGTAGATTTGTGTCGTTGAATTCAACATGTATTTTTTCAACTTCAAGTTCTATGATTTTATCATCCATCTCACCTGAGAGAACTCTTTGCTCCATAGCCTCTAAAAGTCTTTGATAGTCATCTTTCTTAGATTCACTCGCACCTGAGGGAAGAGGGGGAAGAAGTTTTTCGACTATTTTGTTTAAAACATAATTTTCAATTTTTTCTCTGTTTTCTTCCTCTTTTTCAGCTTTGACAATGGAGATAGATGCCACAACCAAATCTCGAATCATGGACTCAACATCGCGTCCTACAAAACCGACCTCGGTATATTTGCTTGCTTCTACTTTGATAAAAGGAACTTTCATCATGCCCGCCAAGCGTCTTGAAATCTCTGTTTTACCGACACCCGTAGAGCCTATCATAAGGATATTCTTTGGCGTTATATCTTTTTGGAGCTCTTGGGAGAGCTGCATTCTTCTGTATCTGGTTCTAAGCGCTAGAGCAATTGTTTTTTTAGCATTGTGCTGAGAAATAACATATTTATCTAGGTAGTCGACTATCTCTTTTGGCGTCAAATTCACTTCGTTTCTCCCTCTAAGATAAGAGTTTTTATATTATGGTTTGTGTAGATACATAAATCAGCCGCAATACTAAGGCTCTCTCTTACCAAATCTTCTTCATCCATTTCTGCATGTTTTTTAAGGGCCCGCGCAGCAGATATGGCAAAGTTTCCGCCGCTCCCAATGGATGCTATCTCGCCGTCTTCGGGCTCAACAACATCTCCGTTGCCTGTTAGTATGAAAATATGCTCATTGTTTAAAACAATCATCATAGCTTCAAGACGGCGAAGTACTTTGTCTTTTCTCCAAGCTTTGGAAAACTCTACGACGGATTTTAGGATATCGCCTTTTTTTGCCTCTAAAAAATCTTCAAACATGTCAAAAAGATTAAAAGCATCAGCGGTACTTCCTGCAAAACCAGCTAATATTTTGCCGTTATGAAGCGTGCGGATCTTTGTTGCATTTCCTTTTAGAACACTGTTTCCAAAAGTGACTTGACCGTCACCGCCGATTACTGCTTTATTCTTGCCTTTGTATGCAAGTATAGTAGTGGCATCAAACATTATTCGCCTACAACATCCACATGCAGCGTCGCATGGATAGCGTGACCCAGTTTAAGGTCTAAGTCATGTTCGCCGACTGTTTTAATAGCAACTTTGTCCGTGATATGTTTTTTATCTATTTCTATATTGTGCTGTTCTAGTAAAGCTTGTGCAACTTCATCTTTTGTGATAGAGCCAAAAAGATGTCCGTTTTGTCCAACATTTTTTGTAATTACTATTTCGAGTTTGTCAAGTTTTTTTGCCAAATCTTTTAAAGATGCAATTTCATCTGCCAGCTCTTGTGCTGCTCTTTTTTGATTCTCTTCATGTTCTGCCAAAATTTCAGCAGTTGCATGTTTTGCAAACCCTTTTTTTATTAAAAAGTTTTGACCGTAGCCATCTTTTACCTCTTTAACTTCGCCTGCTTTGCCTAAACTCTTTACATCTTTAATCAATAATACTTTCATTTTTTTCCTTATCTCTCTATTTCGCCGCCGTAAGAGACGATTCCATAAGTCAGATTTCCAATTTTTTTATATCCCATATCTGTTAAAATTCTTGCACAGTGAGCACTGCGGCTTCCAACATGGCAATAAAGAATAATATTTTCATCTTTGTTTAATTTTGCATCATCAAGGGCTGCAAAAAAACTGCTTGTAGGAACCAATTTGTCAGCATCTTTTATGTGACCCATCTGCCACTCCATATGCTCACGAACATCTACAAGCTTAAATTTCACCATGCCAAGCTCTCTTGCTTCTACAAGAGATGCCAGTTCATCGCCGTCTAGCTCTCTTTGGGTCAACAAAGTTTCAGCTTCATCTTTTGTTAAACCGCGTGAGTGAGTATGAATTGCTTCTTCCATCCCCATCTCTGCTCTTTTTTTCTCAGCATATTCAGGTGTACAGTAGATTCCACAGTGACATACACCATCCTCAGGCATCTCTTTTTCTATTGCAGGTTTGCATGGACAGATTCTGTCATCAACGCTTTTTGGTTTTCCCTCAACCTCCTCAACCATAAAGCATGGGCAGAAGCGCTTGCCATACATCATCTTATTTCTGGCAAGACCCATCTGTACGCCCTCATTTACTTCGGCTTGAGGATTATATACCCAGTTGAACTGTTCGATTACTTTGTCAGTAAATTTTACTGTTTTTTCTAATTCGGTTTGAAACTCATCTGAGTTTATATCTATCTTGATTATGCTCATACTGTTTCCTTGAGTATCTATTTTTTTCTTGCTTTGCCCTCAATAATAAAACGAAGAGCATTTAATTTGATAAATCCGGCAGCATCTTTTTGATCATATACCGCATCCTCTTCAAATGTACAGTACTCTGGGTTAAAGAGTGAACTCTCAGATGAGCGTCCTACAACCGTAATATTTCCTTTGTAGAGTTTCAGTCTTACGCTTCCCTCTACATTTTCTTGAGTTTTGTCAATTGCAGCTTGAAGCATTTCACGCTCAGGAGCAAACCAAAAACCGTTATAGATAAGTTTCGCATATTTAGGCATTAATTCATCTTTTAGATGCGCTTCTTCACGGTCAAGTGTGATAGATTCGATAGCACGGTGCGCTTTTAGCATAATAGTCCCACCCGGAGTCTCATAGCATCCGCGGCTTTTCATACCTACAAATCTGTTTTCAACGATATCTACACGACCGATACCGTGTTTACCTGCTAGTTTGTTTAAAGTAGCGAGCATTGTCGCAGGACTTAACTCTTCACCGTTCAACGAAACAGGGTCGCCGTTTTTGTAGCCGATTTCTATATATTCAGGAGTATCGGGAGCATCTTCGGGTTTTGTCGTCCACAGCCACATGCTATCTTCTGGCTCTGCATTCGGGTCTTCTAAAATACCGCCTTCATAAGAGATGTGAAGCAGATTTGCATCCATAGAGTAAGGAGATTTTTTACCTTTTTTCTCTATTTTTATACCGTGAGTTTCAGCATATGCTAAAAGTTTCTCTCTTGAGTTCAGATCCCACTCTCTCCATGGAGCTATAATAGTCAAAGTGGAGTCTTTTCCAAGATAGCCCATTTCAAATCTTACCTGATCGTTTCCTTTTCCAGTAGCTCCGTGGCTAACACCGTCAGCTCCCGTAAGATGAGCAATCTCTACTTGTCTTTTTGCGATAAGAGGTCTTGCAATAGAAGTTCCTAAAAGATATTCGCCTTCATAAATAGCATTTGCTCTAAACATAGGAAAAACATAATCTTTTACAAACTCTTCTCTTAAATCTTCAATGAAAATATTTTCAGGTTTAATACCTAGTGAGAGGGCTTTTGCGCGTGCAGGTTCAACCTCTTCGCCTTGTCCTATATCAGCAGTGAAAGTAACAACCTCACAATTATATTCATCTTGTAACCATTTTAAAATAACACTTGTATCAAGTCCGCCGGAATATGCTAAGACTACTTTTTTAACTTCTTTTTTCATTTAAAAAACCCCCGTGAGCAAAATAATTACCGCGAGTTTACTATAAAAAATATTAAAGAACGGTTAGTGGAATTATTGAAAATAAAAAAAACAAATATGACTGAAGCGTTAAGTTTAGAAGTAAAAAATTTATGATAATCTTGCATTTATGAATCAATACATCCAATTACTTAAGTCAGAACCCACACTTAGAAGACTCTCTGCCATACAGCTTATCGCCTATTTTGGGGCTTGGTTTAGCAATGTTGCTATCTATACGCTTCTTTTGCATATGCAGGTTTCCCCTGAAGTTGTAGCGTTTACGGCAATGCTGCATTTTCTCTCTGGAATCATACAAGCACCATTTTCAGGTTCAATAATTGACAGTATGAAACCAAAAAAGCTTATGCTGATATTGATAGCAGTTGAGATTTTTGCTACTCTTTTTTTGGTTTTTGTAAATGAACTCTCTGATCTGTGGCTTCTTTATACTCTTGTGTTTTTAAAGATGGCGGCGGCTAGTTTTTACTTCACAACAGAGATGTCGCTTCTGCCAAAACTGCTCGGAGGAGAGAAGCTTCAAAAAGCAAACGAGCTTCACTCTATTATCTGGTCGCTCTCTTACACTTTGGGCATGGCAATCAGCGGTTTTGTTGTTTTTTGGCTTGGTGTAAAGGTGGCTTTTATCCTTGATGCTATGATGTTTGTCGTTGCTTTTTTCCTGCTTTACAAGCTCCGCATTGAAGTGGAGTTTATAAAGAGCAAAGAGAGTTTAAAAGAGATGATGCGTGATAGTTTCAGATACTTTAAGAGAAATCCACACGCCGTCCATTTGATGCTGATGCACTCTTTTGTGGGACTTACCGCTTTTGATGCGTTGGTGGCGCTTATGGTAGATAAATATTATGCCTCCATCATCGCAACATCACTTGCTCTTGGGCTTTTGCACGCTTCAAGAGCAGTCGGTCTTGTTATTGGGCCCGTTATTCTTGGAAACTGGATAAACAACAAAAGGTTGGTAAATGTTTTTATTTTTCAAGCATTTGCAATTTGGCTCTGGGCATATCTTATGAAGGATTTTTACATGTCGCTCTTTGCAAGTGTCATCGTGGGTTTTTTTACCACAACTCTGTGGTCCTACACATACACGCTTTTGCAAAAAAATATAGAGAAGAAATATTACGGACGAATCGTAGCATATAACGATATGTTGTTTTTAACATCGGCTACAATTACATCTTTTATGATAGGTTTTTTGGCAACAAAGGGTTTCTCTTTGGAGTTTATAACACTCCTTATAGGATTTGGATTTGTTGTCGGTGCAATTTATTTTAAATGGGTGCTTAGTACTCAAAATATTAAAGAGGTAGGATAGAGAGATGGCATCAGGAATTTTTTTACTTTTAGACGATATCGCGATGCTTGCGGATGATGTGGCAGTTGCAAGTAAAATGGCTACGCAAAAGACGGCTGCAATTCTCGGGGATGATTTGGCGGTCAATGCACAAAAGGCTACTGGGTTTGATCAATCAAGAGAGTTAAAAGTTATCTGGGCGATTACAAAAGGCTCTTTGAAAAACAAGGCCATCATCTTGCCTGTAGCCTTTGCTTTAACCGCTTTTGCCCCTTTTTTAATCACGATTATTCTTGTTTTTGGAGCGCTTTTTCTTCTTTATGAAGGAGTTGAGAAAATAGAAGAATATCTGTTTCATAAAGAAGAGGAAGTTAAAAATGAGGAGCTTTTAAACTCAACAGAAGAGAACATCTTGGAGATAGAAAAGGAGAAGATAAAGTCAGCTGTGCTTACGGATTTTATACTCTCAATAGAGATTGTGGTTATTGCTCTTGCTGCGGTATCCGACAAACCGTTTTTGGTTCAAGTCTCCTCAACCGTTATTGTGGCGTTAATAGCTACTTTTGGAGTTTACGGATTAGTTGCAATGATTGTGAGAATGGACAATGTCGGCTTTTGGTTAATAGAAAAAAAGCGTATTCAAAGCGGCAATTTTCTAATTGGCGCTATGCCAAAGCTTATAAAAACTCTCGCATTTGTCGGAACTTTTGCGATGATTTTGGTAGGCGGTGGAATACTTTCTCATAAGATAGAGTTTTTTCACGACTACTATATAGAAGCACTTCCTGCTTTAACCAATGATCTTTTTATCGGTTTAATTATAGGGGTTGTTGTTTTGTTTGTTGTGAAAATATTTCACATTCTTAAGAATAAAATAAGAAGCAGTTAAAAAGCCAAATATCAACCATCATTAGCTAATATACGAAAAAATAAGAGTTAAAAAGTTTTTGTATGAAAAATATGATATATAAGTCAAAAATAGGTGATATAGATCTTGGCAGGATTACGCGGCTTTATCCTGCAGTTGTTGTTGATTTAAATGGCGAAATTGCTGAAATGAGTCTGGAGTGGGTGGAGCTCTACGGCGATAAAGTAAAAATAAAATCTTTTGTTTTGGTTTTTGATTTTACACCTGTACATAAAGAGGTGAAAGATAGAATGACTTTGGAGTTTGAGACAAAAGATGAGCTGATGTCAGTTATGCAAGAGGTATCACAATTATTTCAAAACTAATTTCTCGCGATACGCGGAAGGTATTTTCTATTGCAATTCCCGCAGCACTCAAACATCTCGTAGATATTCTTCAAATCCTTGTAGATATGCTTATGATAGGTATGGTAAGTGTTTCTGCACTTGCCGCTGTTGGGATGAGTATGCAGTTTATGATGGTGATAAATGTGCTTATGACTCTATATGTTGTAGGAGGAAATGCACTAATATCGCGTTTTATCGGGCAGGGAAGAAAAAGAAGAGCTTCGGCGCTTTTGTATTCGCTTGCGATTTTTGCCGTTGTTTTATCTATTTTTGTAACCATCGGCGGTTATATGGGAAGCGAATATATCTATGTACTCATGGGTGCAAAAGAGGATGTCGTAGAGCAGGGTGCGCTCTATTTTAAGATAATATCACTGGGTATCGTGGTTATTTTTATAGATACGCTTCTCTACAATGCGCTCTCAGCTGCAGGAGATACGAAAAATTCGCTCTATATCAAACTTATCTCTACAGCGATCAACGCTTTTTTAAATTATGTTTTTATCTTTGGTCATTATGGTTTTGATGCGATGGGAATAGAGGGAGCTGCATATGCAACAATCATCTCCTACTGTTTTAATGTAGCAGCTTATTACATATTGATAAAAAATCCGCACTCAAAGTTAAATATCGTTCCGATTATCAGAGTAAAAGATCTTATCAGGGTTTGGCATATAGGGTGGAGTGCAGCACTTGATCGCGGGATCTCAAGCATGTCGTTTTTGGTTTTTGTAGCAATTATCGCCGCTTATGGAACAGCAGAACTTGCGGGATACCAGGTAGGACTTAGAATAGAGGGAATTGCTTTTATGCCCGGTTTTGGTTTTGCAATAGCTGCAATGGCTCTTGTAGGACAAAATTTAGGAGCAAATGACAAAGAGCGAGCTTACAATATGGGAGTTATAAGCGGACGAATCGCTTATGTCTTTATGGGAAGTGTAGGCGTTTTTCTCATTCTTTTTCCGGAGTTTTTGGTTGGTTTTTTTACAAAAGACAGTGCGACAATTGCAGTGGCTTCCTACTATCTTGTATTAGTGGGACTTGCACAGATTCCTCTTGCTATTATGTTTGTCTACTCTGGAGCATTAAGAGGAGCAGGAGCCACAAAAACAACGCTCAAAGTCAATGTTTTCTCTTTATGGGTTTTTAGGGTTATTCCATCTTATATAGCCTATAAAATGGGTTATGGAATCATTGCAATTTTTGTAATTATGAATATAGAGACTCTTTTAAAAGGGCTTATTTATGTTTATCTTTACAAAAAGAGAGCCTGGCTTGATACCAAAGTTTAGTATAGTTTAGAGGAGAGATTAAATTTATTATAATATATATCTATCATTTTTTTTAGCGTCTTATCATCAAGCTCACTCTTCTTTTTTATACCAAATTTTTTTAGATATTCAAGAGGCAGGATAGATTTATCGTAAGTGGGATCTTTAAGATACTCAAAAATAGCTTTTTTGATTCTTTCTTCACTGCTGTATTTAAGAGTATATTTTTTCATAATAATATTAAATTTAAAGTCTTCCCCATGGCAGCTTAAACAGTTTTGCTCAAATTCGGAAGCGTTTAACAGAGTGCAAAAGAGAAGAAAAAAAACTATTTTTTTTACCATGTCAGAGTCACCTTTGTTCCTTTGTTCTGTTTGGACTTAATGTCTATTTTTATATTATACTCATCAATAATTGATTTTATAATACTGTATCCTATTCCAAATCCGCCCTGAGATTTGTCAAACCTCAGATATCTTGTGAAAATTTTCTCTATCTCTTCCTTGCTCATGCCTTTTCCCTCATCCTCAATACTTAGCATTGATTCATTAAGTGTGACAGTTATTGCTGTTGACTTTCTTGTGTATTTGATTGCATTTGAGAGAATATTGTCGATTAAACGCTCCATTTTTTGTTTATCGGCGATAAAATGAACATTCTCTTTTATCTCCAAAACAAACTTGATTTTTTTCATATTTGCCATATTTGCAAAGTAGTTTACTCTTTGAACTAATATTTGAGAGAGATTTAAATCTATATTTTGAGTTGATGTTTTATGATTTAAAAGCAGATAGACCAAATCTTGATATATATTTGAGATGCCCATAGACGCAATCTTTATCCGATCTAATTTTCGAAGTGTTTTTTCATCACAATTTGTCGAATCAAGTGTTTCTATATTTGTTAAAATTGCTGTTATGGGCGTATTTAGCTCATGTGTTGTATCTTTTATAAAGTTATCAAGAAGTTTTATGTTTTCTCTTATGGGTTTTAAAACCAAATTTACAAGAAAAAAGGATGTAATTATGGTAATCAAAACAACAATAATTGCGAGATAAATTAAAGCGTTTAAAATATCTAGGTTTTTTGTCTCTTTTTGTACAACGATATATGCAGCCCCCATATAGTAGGGTGACAGGGATGTGATAAGATAAGATTTAGAGTCTTTTATAAAAAACTTATTCTCTAACTCCTCAATATCATCATCAAAAGTGCTAAAGATAAGATTTTTATCAATATCGTAAATTGCACTTTTAAAATCATCAAATCTTGGATATTTATAGTCATGATTGTTTACTTCATGAAGAGCGGAGAGCTTATCTTCAATCTTAAGTGCATATTTTTTTAAAGTTTCTTTTTCGTCATGCATAAGTTGATCTTTTTCATAGAAATAGTAACTTGTAAAAAGAGTCGCAATAAGCAGAAGTGTGGAGCTTAGATAGAGTCCCAAAACATAAAGAATACTTTTTTTTTCACCACTATACAAGTTTGTATCCAATGTTTTTTATACTTAGTATGTGTTCTTTTCCTATATGTTTTCGCAAATTTTTAATATAGGTTCTAAGACTCATATAGCTGTGGCTTTCGTTATACTGCCAAACATTTTGATATATATTTTCAAAATTAACACATTCGTTTTTATATCTTAAAAGCAATTTTAAGAGTAACAGCTCTTTTTGATTAAGTGCTATTTTTTCACCCTCTTTTATTAGTTCATTTGAGTAAATATTAAAATCTATCTCATCTGTTACCTTAATAAGCCGCTCCTGTGTTTTATATACTCTTTTTAGCAGAGCATTGATTCTAAGAAGCAGTTCTTTTAGTGCAAATGGTTTTTTAACATAGTCATCTGCGCCACACTCATAGCCAGAAGAGAGATCTTTTATGCTGTTTAACGAGGTTATAAAGATTGCAGGAGTTAAAATATTTGCCTCCCTTAACTCTTTTAAAAGTTCAAATCCGTCGATTTGCGGAACACTTACATCCAAAAGAAACAGATCAAATCTTGCAGTATAAATAGACTCTAATGCCTCCTCTCCATCATATACACAAACGACATCAAAACCCTCATCTTTAAGAAACTCTTCAACAGTTTGCGATAAATTTATGTCATCTTCAAGATATAAAATTTTCATAAAAAATTATATCTTAATTATATAGAAACTGAAAAGTTTTCAATTTTTATTTTATTTAGATTTGATTTGTTCAACATACTATTAAGCGCATTGACATAATCTTGCAAGCTTAGAGTATCTGGATCAATCTTTTTTATTTGGGTGATTACCGCTGATCTGTCTGTTTGATTCATAGAACTAAGCCGCACTATTATGCTGTTTTTATCTTCTGTAGAGAGATTTTTTAAAATATCTCTTATGCCGCTTTGATTGTAATTAATGCCTGCAGCGTATAATTTTCTCATCTGTATTTACCGCCGCCTCTTGAACCTTTATACATATTGCCTGATCCATCTTGAGAGCCTTGCTTTGTGCCGCTTTGAGAATTGTTTTCTTTAAAGGAGTCTCTCTCCTCTTGACTCATGTTTTGAACACGGCTTTGCATTTCAGCTTTAAAAGCGTCACGATCTTCGGCGGGGACAGAACCGCGCATACTTTGCAGCTCTTCTGTACTCATAAGAGAGTAATCGGTTGCAAAACATAAACTTATACTCAGCAGTGATAATATTGCTATCTTTTTCATTTATAGATCTCCTTTGTTTTCTAGCTTTTAAAACTATATCAAAGGAGTGTGAAATTATTGTGAAGCTCTAAAATAGTTGATTTATTTGATAAGTTTTTTACCCTTTGATTCCATCCGCACGAGGTGAGAGTAAAAATTTAAAAAATAGTTTTATGTATATTGCAAAAGGCAGAGTCCAAATAATCGATGAGTAGAGATAAAGTTCATTTGCATACTCCTCAAAAAATGGAATAGACCCTCTCATAATAGAAGCCAGGAGCATAAAAAACACCATAAGGTGTGTATAGATATTTGAAGTAAGATGTCTTCCTGTATGAATCCATCCTATGATTATCATAACCATCAAATAAGCAAGTCCGTAACCACCGCTTGTTATAAAGTGTCTAAAGTGGTTTATATTTGCACCTTTATTGCTTAAAATATCCCAACCCATAAATGCGTAGCCAACAGCGATCATAATAAAAACCAAACTAAGATAAATTACATAAGGCTGATTTAGTATGAATTTGTCTTTTAGATTATAATCACTTGTAATTGCCAAAATAGCAGCTCCCGCTGCAAGTCCAAGCCACCCTAAAGCAGAATTGTAAGGGTAGAAAAATTCTACTATAGTAAATGTTATAACGGTAAAAATAGCAAGATTTGTCAATGGAGGGCGAGCAATATAAATATCATCAATTCCTTTGTCTTCCATAAGTTCATTGACAGCTTCCATATTTACTCTTCTCATAGCAAGCAGTATTAAAACTACATGTCCGCCAAGAGCAGTTTTAAGTATATCCATTGCATCAGTTTGGGCAAATCCTGCCATTGACGCAAAAAACCATGCTTCAAGTATAAAAAGAGCTACCATCGCATACCCTAAAGATGCATGTCTTTGAAGTTTATCCAAAACAGCATCTTTGGCAAACCAGATCAGCCATCCAAGCATTGCAAGATTAAAAAAAGCGGCTATGTAAACACCTGTTATATCAATAAACCAAAAGCTTATGCGTCCGGCTAACCATAAAAACACAACATATTTGAGTTTTTTGCCTATAAGAGGAACCATTCCTGGAAAAAGTTCAGGCAGCCCTGTGGTTAAAAAAGCCAATATTCCTGCAGTTAAAATACCAAATAGCATTTCATAAACATGCCAGATTAAAATATTATCCATAAACGGAATATTGATAATTCCGCTCCAAATCAGTCCCCACAAAAGCATAGAGATAACGAGGTAAGGAGCAAGAAGTAAAAATGCAGGTCTAAATCCATATGCTAAATATGTAGGTACATCCTTCTCATCAGGATAGTAAAGATAGTGATTTGTAGCATGTAAAGTTTGTGTCTGTTCTTTTTTATTACTCATTACTTTAATTCCAGTTCAAATGTATCAATAATTTTTTCATCTTGCAGTATCTCTGCACTTTTACTGTAAACATATTTATCATCTCTTTGATTTTGAATCAAATCAAATTTGAATTTTTTTACAATATGCCCCGGATCTGCTTTAAGAAGAAGCATCTCATCACTCAGGCGAATCGCTTCCATAAGGTCATGGGTGATAAAGAGGATGCTTATCTCTTTTTTGCTTATCATATCTATCAAAACGCTTTGTAGCTCTTTTTTGAGTCCGATATCAAGAGCAGAAAATGGCTCATCCAAAAAGAGGAGGGATGGTTTGACGACAAGTGCTCTTGCAAAACTCACTCTCTGCTTCATTCCTCCGCTTAAATCTTTTGGAAATTTTTCAAAATCCTCTTCATCAAGTCCAAATCGAAGTGCTATCTCTTGTGATTTTTTGATAGCCGTATCTTTTTTCTCACCTTTTGCAATAAGTGCTAAAGCGATATTGTCTATAACATTTTTCCATGGGAGCAGTCTTGCTTCCTGAAAAGCATACGCACTGCTTTCAAAGGTATTTGTAACGCTTCCATCCTCAACATCAAGCAGATTTGCGCAAAGGTGCAGAAGCGTTGTTTTTCCACCGCCGCTAGGACCAACGATAGAGAGAACCTCACCTTTATTTAGAGTAAAGTTGATATCTCTTAAAATTTCCGTAAAACCAAAATGGTGATTTAATTTTTTAACCTCTAATCTCTCCATAACTCAACCTCTCTTTTAATCGGCTCTAAAACAATATACTCTATAAACATAAGAGAACCTATCATAATAACCACTATAGAAAGTGCTGTAGGTGTGTCTAGCTGGCTTCTTGCAACAGCCAGAGAAGCTCCGATGCCGTTGCTTGTAGCAAGAAGCTCTGCCATTACAACTATTTTCCATGCCATACCAAGACCGCTGACCCAAGCAGGAAAAACATATGAAAAAATATGCGGAAAATAGACATCGAAAAAGCGCATGTGCCAAGGAAAATGAAAGCTCTCAGCCATCTCTTTAAGATCTCCGTCAAGTGTTCGTGTTCCTTGAAGCGCTCCGACAAAAACTATAGGAAAAGAAGCAACGATAACTGTAAATATAACGGTTTCATCACCCATACCAAACCAAATCATTGCAAGAACGATCCATGCAATCGGAGGCATACCTACAAAAATGGTTACAATAGGTCGACTCATCATAGAAGCTGTAGCAAAAAATCCTGCCAATAGACCAAGAGCAGTTCCAAATATAAGTGAAATACCAAAACCGATGGAAGCGCGATAAAGTGTAGTATTTATCTCATTAATAACGCTCTCATCATGCAGCATTGCATTTAATGTTTTAAAAGTCTCTAGAGGTGAAGGAAGAACTAAATTACCATACATTTGATTGCCAACATCCCAAAGCGCAATAAAAAGAAGTATGGAAGCGATAGCTCCCCATCCGCTCCATAAATATGCAGGAAAGTCTTTTATAATTTTAAGTGCAAATTTCATATTTAAAATCCATAGTAAAAGGTATCATCTGGGAGTTTGCCGCCTATGCTTTTTGGATCTTCTTCTTTTAAAACATTAAAGAAAAATTCTAAATCTTTTTTTGCTTGAGCTGCATTTATGCTTTTAAGTCTAACATGTGATATAGAGTCTTTTACACCATCTTCTTGGAGCATATCAAATGTTTTTACAACAAGAGCAGCTGCTTTTTCAGGATTTGTTTTGTACCACTCAATGGACTTTTCATACTCTTCTTGAAATCTTTTGATAACATGCTCA
This sequence comes from Sulfurimonas xiamenensis, assembly GCF_009258045.1. Lineage (NCBI taxonomy): Bacteria > Pseudomonadati > Campylobacterota > Epsilonproteobacteria > Campylobacterales > Sulfurimonadaceae > Sulfurimonas > Sulfurimonas xiamenensis. Next base: position 1,254,356 of record NZ_CP041166.1, on the reverse strand, counting down.
TCTTTTATATGTCCCATAACTGCAATTCCAGCTTCGGGAATATCACCGTTTGTGCCAAAAATATTTCCCCACTCTTTTTGAAGATCAACACTTCTAAAAAGATCAGGTGCTACAAGGCTAACAGGAAAAGATTTGGTTTTGCGAAGTGCAATAGAGATGGCAGGCTCGGCTAAAAGTGCATGATCTATTCTTCTCATAATAAGCATCTGCATAGCATCCATAGGATTAGCTACATATACAAGATCAAAATCCTTTTGCGGATCTAAACCCTCTTTTTTTAGAAGTTGTTTAAAGACGATATCAGGCATATCTGCGCGAAATGGAACTGCTATTTTTTTACCTTTAAAATCTTTAAGGGTTTTTAGTGAATCATCACGACTAATCATTCCTAAAATTCCCCAAACAGAGACATTTATAAGTTTTATGTCTACGCCTTTGTTGTATAAAATTGCTGCAGTGTTTGTCGGAACAGCCACAAAATCAACATTGCCTCTGATTGTCATAGCGCGAAGTTCATCCGGATTTTTCCAAATTTTAAACTCTACCTCTTCCGCTATATCGCTTAGAGCATTTGTTTCAATCATATGTAAAATAGGATGTGAAGATGAAGCAAACGGACCAGATATCACTATCTTTTTTAATTTTGCTTCAGCACTTAGAATAGTTGAAAACAGTAACAGTGTAAAAAGGCTATAAATAATATTTTTCATATTTATGTTTTCCTTATTTTTTTAAATTTATACTGATAATATAATAACAATTTTGATATTAATTATCATTGATTTTAATCAAGATTAAAATAAATATCCCATTCTAATAATAAATCTCTTTTTTTCAAGAGGTTGATACTCTCTTAGATTATAGTGTGTTAAAAACGAGATTCCTGCTCCTAGATGAATTTTTGGCTTGCCAAAAGGTATAAACTCGATTTGCGGTGTTATATAACCCGCATTTCCGCTAAATGCTTTAAAAGGAAGCATAGATCTAAGCGGTGCGTTTGTGTCATCACCCATGTCAGTTTTGGTATTATAAGCGAAATTGTACTCAACTCCAATATTTATCTGCTTTGTTACTGCCTTTGTTGTTGAGAGATTTAAACATATCTCATCTCCATAATCATAATCATTATGTGCTTTTGGTCGATATGTATACATTGTATGTGCATCAAACTCCCAGTTTTCATCTATTATTTTTGTAATACCAAGTCCAAGTTTGTATTCGAACTCTCCGGTACCCATTTGTGTAGGCATAGGTGTGTTTACACCATTTGCAACAGCTGGTGCTTTAACAAACGAGCCGTTTGTTGCTCCTGTTGGAATCTTAAGTCCGCCATCAATAGATAGTTGATATCCATATTCGTTTATAGGCAAAAGAACATGACGCGCGGCTAAGATTATATCGCCTAACCCTCTGTTGTCAATAGCAACATCACTTGCTCCTAAGCTGGCTTTTGCTTTTATGTTTTTATATGGAACAATTACACTGATTGTTGTTTTCTTGTTTAGTCCATAATGTAAACCAACAATAGTTATATTGGCAGTTGCATCTAGTTTTTCTCTGTTTTGGACTTCATTTGTACCATCAAACATGCTAGTTCTCTCAAAGTTAATATGTTTTATCCCCATTTTTAATTTTCCCTCAGGCAAAACTAATCCTCCGCCATTTGAGTTAATAGCAGGTATAACATCTGCACTTAAAATAAACGGAATCAAAAGAAGAGATTTTATAAATATTTTTTTCACTGTGTACCCTTTTTATATTGATATTCATTCTCAAGTAGAACTTTATAGTAGTTTCCCTTAATTAAATATAAAATTGATATTCATTATCAAAAAATTATCTTTCTTTAGGACTCTTTTAAAAAAGTTTTGGATAAAATCATATTTATGAATTTAAATGATTATAAAAAAGCTGTAGAGAAGCTAAATCTATACGCATACCACTATTATGTTCTTGATGATCCGATTACGACTGATGAGGTGTACGATAAACTCTATCATGAGGTCTTGGAATACGAAGAGCATCACAAAGAGGATATTTTGCCCTCTTCACCTACACAAAGAATAGGTGATGTAGTCTCTGAAGGATTTTCAAAAGCTCATCATCTTAGCCGTATGTGGAGTTTAGAGGATGTTTTTGATTCTGAGGGTTTGCAAAAGTGGCTTATAAAAACATACAAGTTAGATAAAAACATAACATTTTACTGCGAACCGAAGTATGACGGAGCAAGCTTGAATCTTATCTATGAAGATGGGAAACTTACTCAAGGTATAACCCGCGGAGACGGAAGTGTAGGCGAACTGATAACGCAAAATGTGAAAACAATCCGCTCGATTCCATTGGTTATAAATCATAAAGATAGAATTGAGATTAGAGGTGAAGTTGTACTCTATAAAGATGAATTTTTTAGAATAAATCAAGAGAGAGCAGCAAAAGGCGAAGCGGTTTTTGCAAACCCCAGAAATGCCGCGGCAGGAAGTCTAAGACAGCTTGACTCAAGCATTACCGCTTCAAGAAATCTTGTCTTTTTGCCTTACGGTGTCGGAGAGAACACTCTGGAGCATAAACTTTTAAGTCAAAGAATGGATTATATCTACTCTCTTGGTTTTAAAAAACCGCCGCTTCGAGCTACATGTAAAAATTTTGATGAGATAGAAGCTGTATATGAAGAGATGAACAAAAATCGCGACAGCTACGCGATGATGCTTGATGGCATGGTTATAAAAGTAAATGAAATAGCTGCGCAGATAGATATGGGTTACACCGTTAAAAACCCCCGTTTTTCAGTTGCTTACAAATTTCCTGCAGTTGAGAAGATAACCACGCTAAAAGAGATAGCTCTTCAAGTGGGACGAACGGGTGTGGTTACTCCGGTTGCTATTGTAGAGCCGACAAATATTGATGGCGTTGTAGTTGAGCGTGCGACACTGCACAATTTTGATGAGATTGATAGAAAAGATATCCGCATAAATGACAAGGTCATCATCCTTAGAAGTGGTGATGTTATACCAAAAATCATAAAAGTTTTAACTCATGAGAGAGATGGAAGTGAAATTAAATATGAGCGACCGACAACTTGCCCGGTTTGTGGCAGTGAGCTTTTGGATGAGGGTGTGCTTCTAAAGTGTCAAAATCTAAAATGTGAAGCTAGAGTTATCAACTCCATCATCTATTTTGCCTCAAAACCGTGTCTAAATATTGACGGCTTGGGCTCTAAAATAGTTGAGGCACTTTTTAATTCAGGGCTTGTTAAAAGTGTTCTTGATTTGTTTGATTTAACCTTAAATAAACTCTTAACTTTAGAGGGTTTCAAAGAGAAAAAGGCACAAAATTTGCTTAATTCGCTTGAAGCCGCAAAAGGGTGTGATTACTGGCGGTTTGTAAACTCTTTGGGGATTGAGCATATCGGAGAGGTGGCGTCTAAAACTCTAAGTAGCAGGTTTGGAAGTTCTTTTATAGATGCCACAAAAGAGGAACTAGTCTCGTTAGAGGGTTTTGGAGAGGAGATGACGGAGTCGGTTTTGGAGTTTGTCAGAGTAAACAGAGATACTATATTAAAACTCCAAGAGATTTTGCGTCCGCTTGAACCAAAGCAGAGAGAAGAGGCAAAAGAGAATCCGTTTAAAGGTAAAAGTGTAGTGCTTACGGGAAGCATGAGCGAGTCAAGAGACGCTACAAAAGAGATGCTGGAAGCTTTGGGTGCAAAAGTGGTAAGTTCAGTCTCCAAAAAAACTGATTTTGTTATCTATGGCGAAGATGCAGGAAGCAAATATGATAAAGCTGTGAACTTGGGCGTTGCTGTTCTTAGTGAGCAAGAGATGAGGAAAAAAATTGAGCAGACTTGATAACTATCTGGTAGAAAACTATCTGTGCGAGAGCAGAAACAAGGCACAAGCACTTATAAAAAAGGGGCTTGTAAGCGTAAATGGCGAGCAGATTATAAAGACATCATATAAACTAAAAGAGAGCGACAAAGTAACTCTAAAAGAGCATAAAGAGTATGTTTCCCGCGCAGCTTTTAAACTGAGTGCATTTTTGGATGAGTTGGGGCTTGATGTAAAAGGGATGAGCGCGCTAGATATCGGCTCTTCAACGGGCGGATTTACTCAGGTATTGCTAGAGGGCGGAGTTGCAGAAGTTACGGCTGTTGATGTGGGACGAGATCAGTTGCATACAAGTCTGAAAAATGATGAGAGAGTCCGCTCTTACGAAGGTTGTGACATAAGAGAATTTAAGAGCGACAAAGAGTTTGACATAGTGGTAAGCGATGTCGCTTTTATCTCTCTGCTTTATATATTGGATGTCGTCGATAGACTTGCAAAAGATAAAATCATTCTGCTTTTTAAACCGCAGTTTGAGGTCGGGCGAGAGGCAAAAAGAGATAGAAACGGTGTCGTGACCGATGAAAAAGCAATACTTAACGCCATGATAAAGTTTGAAGATGCTTGTGCTTTGCTAGGGTGGAAACTGATTTTAAAATCGCCTTCAAAACTCACAGGCAAAGAAGGTAATCTTGAGTATTGCTATTTTTTTGAAAAACAAAATAAAGCATGATGCATTTTAACAATTTAGTATTTGTCTTAAAAGAGATACTAGAAGATTACTGTTTACAGTGAAAATCAATAAACATATATGACGATATACCGCGAGAATTGGATTAAGACCTGCCTTTCGCATATCTAAAATCAATAAACATATATGACGATATACCTTCAACACTTCTCAGAGGGAAGAGCAAAAGAGTATTTGTCATAGTATATAGCTAATACAATATATCTCTTCTTTTAAAAGAGCAACATAAAATTCATTAGGTGAAATTTTAAATATTTCAAGTTCTAAGTCGAGCCAATATTTTATAGGAAGTTCTTTTATTTAACTCCTTTACAATGTCCTCAAATTAAATTATAATTTTTTAACTTTATTCTATATTAAGATTATATAAAGCCATATAATCTTAAAATTTAAAATGTTAAATATTAAAAAAAAGGAAAAGTAATGAAAAATTTTACACTTTCAATAGCAACAGTTTTGGCTTTGAGTACATTTGCAGTAGCGAGTGAAGATATACCGGCAGTTGGTTCAAAGAGCGGTTTTTACATAGGTGGTGCATATAGTCTTGTAAATAGTGAAATGAGTGTACATCGTGATTATGGATATATAGAAGGTAATGATTATGATCGCTATGATTCATATGAAGTTGACACTAATGCTTATATGCTTCAAGCTGGTTATCAGTTCAACCAATATATTGCGATAGAAGGAAGATATTGGAATGCGATGGATTCAGAAAAGAATAGTTATTCAAGATATACAAATGGAGAGTTGGACTATTCTAATGACTATAGTGATGGAGACTGGAGTGCATGGGGTATCTATGTCAAACCGATGTATCCGGTAACAGAGACTTTTAGCGTTTATGCTTTACTGGGTTATGGAAATGTTTCTATAAAAGACGAATGGTCTGATGATAAAAGTCTTCTAGATGAAAATGTTTTCCAATGGGGTATCGGTGCATCTTATAGCATTACAGAAAACACTTCGTTTTTTATAGATTATGTAAGATTATGTAAAGATGAAGGTGACACATATGTTGATGGTGGTTATGACTACAATACATATGATCTTGACATCACTATTGATACAGTAAACATAGGTTTAAGCTATAAATTCTAATCCCTTCCTATCAAGCCATATGGCTTGATAGAATGAAAACTTTATAATTGACATTTTTGATTTAGAACACTTTCTCCTAAACCAAATCACTCTAAGAAATAGTGCTATTCTTCTTCTTCATTCCAATCGTAGACGATGAGAAATGTATACTGGAGTTCTTTTATTTAACTCATTTACAATGTCCTCAAATTAAATTATAATTTTTTAACTTTATTATATATTAAGATTATATAAAGCCATATAATCTTAAAATGTTAAATATAAATATTAAAAAAAAGGAAAAGTAATGAAAAATTTTACACTTTCAATAGCAACAGTTTTGGCTTTGAGTACATTTGCAGTAGCGAGTGAAAATATACCGGCAGTTGGTTCAAAGAGCGGTTTTTACATAGGTGGTGCATATAGTCTTGTAAATAGCGAAATGAGTATACATGAAAATTATGAGTCAGGGGGTAATGATTATGATTACTATGATTCATATGAAGTTGACACTAATGCTTATATGCTTCAAGCTGGTTATCAGTTCAACCAATATATTGCGATAGAAGGAAGATATTGGAATGCGATGGATTCAGAAAAGTACAGTTATTCAAGATATACAAATGGAGAGTTGGACTATTCTAATGACTATAGTGATGGAGACTGGAGTGCATGGGGTATCTATGTTAAACCGATGTATCCGGTAACAGAGACTTTTAGCGTTTATGCTTTACTGGGTTATGGAAATGTCTCTGTTAATGATGAATGGTGGTTTGATCAAAGTCTTCTAGATGAAAATGTTTTCCAATGGGGTATCGGTGCATCTTATAGCATTACAGAAAACACTTCGTTTTTTATAGATTATGTAAGATTATGTAAAGATGAAGGTGACACATATGTCGATGGTATTTATACCTATGATCTTGATGTTACAATAGATACAGTAAACATAGGTTTAAGCTATAAATTCTAATCCATTTCTATCAAGCCATATGGCTTGATAGAATGAAAACTTCATATTTTTTTGCGATATTTAAGCTATTACATTATTGCGCGAGAAATCTTTAGGGCTGTTTTTTTCTAATATCATTTTGATCAATGCTTGTCGAATTGTTTCAATACGATCTTCAAAAATATAACCTTTGGTTTGAAGAAGAATGCCCATATTGGCATTTATTTCAAAGACCAGTATGTTCATGTCTTTATCAATATAGCAGTCAATACCAAAATAATCAAGCTTTAATTTTTGATAGATTTGATTAATCACATCTTTTATTTTTGGTTTTATTTCAATATCAAAAGATTTTAAAATCTTTGCTTCTTGACTCTGATACTTTTTGTTTTTTTCCATATACTCTCTGCTTTTGCTATGAATAACCCAGCTATCGCTAAAAATCACATGTCGTATATACACTTCACCATCAACTACAACAAGACGATATTTAGTATAAATCCCCATAGTATCTGCATAATCAACAAATTGTGTCAAATAATAATCTCTTCCATCTAGAGGAAATGCATAAAATTGTTCTGTTTTATCATCAATTTTTACTGTACTTATACCACCGTGATCTCCTGCTTGTCTAAAAATAACCGGAAACTCAAAATGTTCTTTTTCAATCGTATCATAAATATCAGATGGTGATTTAGGTTGGATTTTTACTGTTTTTGGAACATGCAGTTTATCAACTTCTTGCAGTAAGCGATAAATATTATCACGAGTAGTATTCATAACATTTGCAGGAGGATTGAAAAAAGGGACTTTGTCTGAAATTGATTTATAGAAGTCATCTGCTTTCTTAAGTGTGATCTTATGTGTATCTGCATCTGATATTTCATTGAAAATTGCAGAGACCACTATTCGTGGAAGTTCCTGATCTTCTGTAGTATCAAGAAGGATAGAAGATCGATTAAACAGATCATTTTTAAGAAAGTTACTTACATTCGAACTACCAATGCTTTGCCATTTATAAACACCATTTTTATCAATCTCATAAACGAATGCTCTTTGATCATCTGGAACACCATTTATAAATAAAATATTTTTTTTCATCATAAAACTCCTTTTAGAATATGAAATACTATTAAATTAATCATAGTGATATCTATTTGAAATACTTTTCATAATATCACCTGTTTCGAGATATATTTGTTTTATTTTTGATGCATAAGAATCATTTATATATAACATGTTTTCTAACATTTGCAATGCTTCTTTCTCATCTTGAATTACAGCTCTTACAGCCTTTAAGACATTTAAGCCTTCTTTTCTTATGGTTTCATCTTCAAACCCTTTAAGAGCAGAATGTTCCAGAAGCTCTGGATTCTGAAATGAAGCTCTTTGTTTCAAACTTTTATCAAGTAGAAGCCCTTTATAAAGAAGAAGCAGGGATTTAAGTAATTTTACATCCCCACAAGAATCAAATCCTCTAAATTCAAGCACATAAACTCCTTTTCTATTTTGTAATTGAATCACTTTTCTTGTTTTGGCTTTACGGTATGTTCTATACGACAAACCGTCAAATACTTTTCCATCATGAAAAGGAGATGAAAAGCTAAAAGGAATAATATAAGGAGCATAATAATTAACTTTTTGCAAAAGATCCGTCATTTGTTCTTTTGATGCACTACTTATAGAGACATTAATATGAATCCCATGCCAAAGCAATGCATCTGTTGCTATAGTTAGTTCTTCATCTGTTCGTAAAGCTATTTCTGCTCTGTTTAATGGTTTTTTGAAATGAACAGAACTTTTAAAAGGATGTATACTTGTAAGAAGTGGAGAGAAACCAAATTTTTCTGCACTATGCATGAGACATGTATAAGAGTTTGTAAAATCTTTAATAACTGTATCTATATTGGTATGCGGTAAAGTTCTAATCTCAAGACCTTTAGGAACAGTTTCAATAAGTTTTCCATTTATATCATATCGCTCAAAGCCCTCTATATAGCATCGTTTTGGCTTTTGTTCTAATGATTTACAATCAAAGAATGTATCATCATTTTCAAAATAGGGGAATTCATTTATAATTTTTTGAAAAATAGAATATTCTGCCGTTTCAAAATCTAAATAAGTCCCGCGATCATCCTTAAATACAAATTCATGTTCAACCCCCATTTTCATCATAACTATTTTTTTCCTTTTATGAGCATATTTATTAATGCCTGTCTAGCCATTTCAATGTGTTTTGTAAAAACACTATTTTTACTTTTAGTAAAAACATTCATATTTGCATTGATCTCAAAAACCAATAAATTCATATTATTATCAATATGGCAATCAATGCCAAAATAATCCAAGCCAATACGGTAATATATTTGATCAATAGTCGGTTGGATTAAAGGTTTGATTTCTGTAAGAAAATGTTTAGAAACTGATTTTTTATAGTTACTGATTTCTTGTTCCTCGATCTGGCTGCCGGCATGTACCATCCATTCCCGCCCATAAATCACATGTCGTATAAATACTTCACCATTTACTACTACTAAACGGTATTTAGCATATATTTTATTTTTGGCAGTTTCTACGAACTGTGTCAAATAATAATCTCTTCCATCTAGAGGAAATGCATAAAATTGTTCTGTTTTATCATCAATTTTTACTGTACTTATACCACCGTGATCTCCTGCTTGTCTAAAAATAACCGGAAACTCAAAATGTTCTTTTTCAACCGTATTATAAATATCAGATGGTGATTTAGGTTGGATTTTTACTGTTTTTGGAATATGCAGTTTATCAACTCCTTGCAGTAAGCGATAAATATTATCACGAGTAGTATTCATAACATTTGCAGGAGGATTGAAAAAAGGGACATGCTTTGAGACAGTTTTATAAAAACTATCTGCTTTCTTAAGTACATTTTTATGCGTATCTGCATCTGATATTTGATTAAAGACCGCATGAATCATTTGTCGAGGAAGTTCCTGTGTACCTTTTAGATCAAAGACTATATCGTATTGATCAAATAGATCATTTTTAAGAAAATAACTTAGATTTGCACCACCCTTTCCCCGCCATTTAATTAGACCATTTTTGTTTATTTTTTGAATAAGCATTTTTCTGTCATCCGGTATACCGTTGATAAATAAGATGTTTTTTTTCATCATAAAACTTCTTTTGATAAACCCAATATATTTCTTACTTCGCTTCCTGTCGCAATTTCTCTTTGTAATTCATTGGCTATACGGACAATGCGCTTGATTAAATTTGTATTTGTTGCCAATGTATTTTGTTTATAGTCATAATAAATTGAATCTTCTAATCCTACTCTCACATGTCCTCCAGCTATAATAGCTGCAGTATTCATAGGTAATTGAAATCCACCAAGACCAGTAGCTGCCCAAATAGAATCTTTAGGCAATGCATTTAAAAGATGCGCTAGATCTCCTATTGTTGCGGGAGCTGTATTAATGTTACCCAATAAAATATTGAAGTATTTGTTACCGCTGACAATTTCATGACGCTCGAGATATTTGGCTACATTGACCATGCCGGAATCAAATACTTCCATTTCAGGCTTGATTCCTTTCTCTTTCATGATCATAGCCAACTGCTGAATCATATCAAGGGAATTCATACTAGGACCTGTAGCAAAATTAAGAGAGCCAAGTGTCAGACTTGCCATATCAGGTTTTGCTTTACCTGTAAGATACAGTACCTCTGATCGTTGTTCTATCTCTTTAACATTCCTTCCTGAAGTAGAAACACAACAAATAAGATCAGGTCTTTCACGGCGTATAGCAATAATCATCTCTTCATAATAACGGGCTTCATGAGTTGGAATACCATCGGCATCTCTGGCATGCAAATGTACGATCCTTGCTCCTGCATCATAAACATCTATAGCGTCTTTTACAATTTCATCCACACTGACAGGCACATATCTTGTACTTGTTTTTGTAGGTATCATTCCAGTCAAACATGCATTAATGATCAATGGAGAATAAGGTGAAAGTGGAACAGGATCATTATCATATATATATTGTTGTTTTTTTGCATCTTTAAACTTTTTTTGTGTCATATGCATCTCAAGATCCAGTTCCAGCGTTGTCCAATACTTTATTTCATCTAAACCAAAAGAGATTAGTTTTGCCAATTTTCCGATTTCACGGTAACCATAATGTTTTTTGTACCACAAAATAATATCTGAGCGATCAGCATTGGTAATTACTTTTTTGACTCCAGCTTTATACATTTCTTTTAGTCGTCTATCTTGCAATGCTTTGCCAATGCCTGAACCTTGAAATTCAGGGTAAACAGCCAACAGTGTTGTTTTCCCCATACCGTAAGAGAGTATTTTATATCCAGATACACCTACAATTTTATCATCAAGTTTTGCTACAAAAAAAGTATCAAAATCTATCATTTCCATTTCACTAGAAGGAATATGGTGCATATTCCATGGTCTTAATACAGCAATAATTTCTTTAAATTCACTCTGCTTAGCAGATTCAATAATAAAATTCATGTTTTAACTTTTTCTATCATTACGATAACTGCATTTTTAATTATATCGATCTGTTTAGTCCATATGTTAATTTTGTCTTTTGCATTATTAATAAGAACATTCATATTGGCATTTATTTCAAAGACCAGTATGTTCATGTCTTTATCAATATAGCAGTCAATACCAAAATAATCGAGCTTTAATTTTTGATAGATTTGATTAATCACATCTTTTATTTTTGGTTTTATTTCAATATCAAAAGATTTTAAAATCTTTGCTTCTTGACTCTGATACTTTTTGTTTTTTTCCATATACTCTCTGCTTTTGCTATGAATAACCCAGCTATCGCTAAAAATCACATGTCGTATATACACTTCACCATCAACTACAACAAGACGATATTTAGTATAAATCCCCATAGTATCTGCATAATCAACAAATTGTGTCAAATAATAATCTCTTCCATCTAGAGGAAATGCATAAAATTGTTCTGTTTTATCATCAATTTTTACTGTACTTATACCACCGTGATCTCCTGCTTGTCTAAAAATAACCGGAAACTCAAAATGTTCTTTTTCAATCGTATCATAAATATCAGATGGTGATTTAGGTTGGATTTTTACTGTTTTTGGAATATGCAGTTTATCAACTCCTTGCAGTAAGCGATAAATATTATCACGAGTAGTATTCATAACATTTGCAGGAGGATTGAAAAAAGGGACATGCTTTGAGACAGTTTTATAAAAACTATCTGCTTTCTTAAGTACATTTTTATGCGTATCTGCATCTGATATTTGATTAAAGACCGCATGAATCATTTGTCGAGGAAGTTCCTGTGTACCTTTTAGATCAAAGACTATATCGTATTGATCAAATAGATCATTTTTAAGAAAATAACTTAGATTTGCACCACCCTTTCCCCGCCATTTAATTAGACCATTTTTGTTTATTTTTTGAATAAGCATTTTTCTGTCATCCGGTATACCGTTAATAAATAAGATGTTTTTTTTAGACATACAACCCCTCAATTAGCACTATTATTGACTCTAAGTATAATCATATAAATTTAATAGCTTCTTAATTTATATTAAATCTTACTAATTAAAAATATTTCATATAACAGCTTTATTTATATAAGCATAGAGTGTCGTTGTTATTTTACCTGAGATTTTTTCAAACTTTTTTGCAGTCACTTACTTATCTCCCTTTTACCAACCATGATTACATTTATAAGACACTCAATATATTAAACAGTCAGACAATGTTAGTACTATTAAAATTTTATGCCATAATAAAAAGAATAAAGATAAAAAATTAATTTAAATCTAGCAGTCGGTTTAAAATATACTAGATTTAACAAATAAACCATGGAGATAATAAAATGAGTAGTTTTGCAGTAGATGTTGTTGGTATTGTAGGTGTAGCAATGGTTTTGGCAACATATTTTTTGTTGCAGAGTGAAAAAATAGATGCCAAAGGCTTTTTCTACTCGTTTTTTAACTTTTTAGGTGCACTTCTTATTGTCTATTCACTCTTGTATAACTGGAATTTCGCCTCTTTTATCATAGAATTTTTTTGGATATTGATAAGCGTGTATGGGCTTTATAAGTGGTATAAAAACAAAAAGCAAAATGCTTTTAATGATAAAATATAGACCTTTTTGATAAAATTTTGCATAAAAAAGAGAGAAGCTATTTTGCTAGAGAGGAAAAAGATTTGAAAAACAGCACATCCATAGCTATAGGCGGCTTTGACGGGATGCATATCGGACATCAACAGCTTTTTTCGGCACTTGATGAGAAGAGTACTATAGTTGTTATCGAGACGGGTTATGCAAACCTTACTCCAAAAAAAGAGCGTGAGCACTTTTCGCACTTTCCTTTTCTTTATCTTGAACTAGAGGATATCCGCCACTTCAGCGGAGAGGAGTTTATAGCTTTTTTAAAAGAGAAGTTTCCAAAACTCCAAAAGATAGTAGTCGGGTATGATTTTCACTTTGGAAAAAATAGAAAATACTCTTTTAATGACCTCAAAACTCTATTTGATGGAGAGGTAGATGTGATTGAAGAGGTGACTCTGCACGGCGATTCGGTTCACTCTCACAAGATAAGAGCAAAGCTTCAAATCGGAGATATTGAGGGAGCCAACGCTTTTTTAGGGCATAATTACACCATCAAAGGCAAAGTGGTAGCAGGTCAGGGCATAGGCAAAAAAGAGCTAGTCGCTACTATAAATGTAGAAGCGAAAGAGTTTTTAATGCCAAAAGAGGGTGTTTATGCAACACTTACACGCATTGATGACGAGGAACATTTTCATCCATCGGTCTCGTTTGTCGGGCATAGAGTAACAACGGATGGAAGTTTCGCGTTAGAGAGCCACATACTTGATAGCGAAGTGTTATGTAAAGAGCGCGCAAGTATCAGTTTTATTAACTTTATCAGAGAGAACAAAAAATTTGACTCGTTAGACGAGTTAAGAAAAGCTATAAAAAAAGATATAGCAACCGCTTCAAAGGAGCTAAAATTTCTACAATTATAAAAGAGTTAGATAGAGAGTATCTACACAGCATACAGGATATCGATTTAAAATTTTACCAAAATGAGAAGGATTTCGTAGTTGATGAGATTCCTATGGAAGAGTTTTTAGGCAGAGGAAATTACCTCATACTAAAGGTGCAAAAAGTTGAACTCACCACTTGGGATATGATTGCCATCTTCGCAGAGCATCTTATGATTCCCGCTCAAAAGATAGGTTACGCAGGACTTAAAGACAAGCATGCAACGACTACGCAGTATATATCGCTAGAGACAAAACATGAGTATGCGCTTAAAAAATTTCAGCACAAGCAGATTAAGATATTAAGCATGACAAGACACTCTCACTCCATAAGAATGGGAGATTTGGCAGGAAACAGATTTAGCATAAATCTTTACGATGTTGATGCGATAGATGCGGGCAAGATAGAAAAAGTTGCCAGAAAAATAGCTAAAAGCGGACTTCCAAACTACTTCGGATACCAAAGATTCGGGCGCGATGCAGATAGCATTGAGCAGGCTAGAGAGATGATAAAAGGTGAGCTATTCATAGAGGATGCGAAGCTTAAGAGTTTTTTGATCTCGGTTTATCAGAGTTACTACTTTAACGAGTGGCTAAGAGAGAGGGTGATGTTAAGCAAAGAGAGTGGCTCTTTGGAGTTTGTACTTCTTAGCGGTGATGTGTTTGTCTCAAAAGATGGCAAACTCTCAACTCCAAAGCTGATACCCTCAAAAGAGTTTGCGGCAAAGAAGATCGTCCCAACTGGACTTTTATGCGGCAGAGATGTATTTCGCGCCAAATATGAAGCAGCGGAGATAGAAAAAAAGTATGATGATGAGTTTTTGCAAGAAAAAGGGCAGAGACGCGAAGCTCTAGTTTATCCTACCGATATTGACTGTAAATATGTTAAAAAAGAGACAATGTTAAATATCTCTTTTACGATGCCAAAAGGCTCTTATGCAACTGTGTTTTTAGAGAGTATTGCGGGGAAAAACTATAGTGCAAAAGATGTAAAAAGAGATAAAAGCAAAAAAAAGAGATAAATTTTTTCTCGTATTATAAAAGTTTAATTAAATTTTTACTATAATCACACAATTATTACAAGACAGGGAGTACACCTATGGGTGAATTGTTCACATTTTTCGGTCTAATTTCTCACGATAAGACTTTTATCTACATGACGCACATGCTGCTATCAGCAGGTATCGCTTTGATACTAGTAAAGATGGCTATGTCAAACTTAAAAATGGTTCCGACAGGAACTCAAAATGTAATGGAAGCATATATTTCAGGTGTTCTAAAAATGGGAACAGATGTTATGGGTGAAGAGAATGCTCGCCGTTATCTTCCGCTTGTTGCGACTATCGGTCTTTTTGTAGGTATTGCAAACTTAATCGGCGTTATTCCTGGTTTTGAAGCTCCTACTGCATTTTTAGAGTTTGCTTTTACACTTGCTCTTTCAGTATTTATCTACTACAACTATGAAGGTATCCGCCGTCAAGGTGTTATCAAATATTTTAAACACTTTATGGGTCCTGTTTGGTGGTTATACTGGTTGATGTTCCCGATTGAAATAGTTTCTCACTTCTCTCGTTTAGTATCTCTTAGCTTCCGTCTTTTTGGAAATGTTAAAGGTGACGATATGTTTTTGATGGTAATCCTTATGCTTGCTCCATGGGTTCTTCCTTTGATCCCTTTTGCTCTTCTTACATTTATGGCATTCCTTCAAGCATTCATCTTTATGATGCTTACTTTTGTTTACCTCGGCGGTGCAATAGCTGTTGAAGAACACTAACAGTTAAAGAACATGCAAAAAGATAAATTCGACAGAATTATTAGCTTTTTGCTTGGAGCATCATGGGCAATAGTTATCTTTGGTGCTTTTATAACCTTTCAGCTCTTCTCCTTTTTGGGATTTTCATTTGCTTTTTTTATTACAATAGCTTTTATAGTTGTTTCGTTTTTTTTAATTTTAATGCTTGATGCTTTCTCGGTAAATAGAGAAAAATTAGAAGAGATCAAAAAACAGACAGAACTTCTAAAAAAAATATACTCTAAAGATATTATAGAAGAAAACTAGATTATTGATTGTAGCATACAACTTTGTTGCGGCCGTCTCTTTTTGCTTGATAAAGAGCTTTATCAGCATTTTCAATTACTGAATTTTCATTGTCCTCATCTCTGCATTCATAAATACCAAAACTGGCTGTTATTTTACCTACTGTTGTAAAATCAAACTTCTCTATCTCTCTTCTTAAGTTTTCTGCCAAAGCAAATGTTCCTTTTTGATCAGTTTGTGTACAGATGATTATAAACTCTTCACCACCCCATCTGCCTAAAAAATCAGTATCTCTAATATTGTCTTTTAAAATTTGCGAAAACTCTTTTAAAATTAAATCACCTATAAGATGCCCATGTGTGTCATTTACAAGTTTAAAGTAATCTATATCTATTAAAATAACAGAAAATGTATGATCATATCTTCTTTTTCTTTTTAGTTCTATCTCAATTATCTCATCAATTTTAACTCTATTGTATACATTTGTAAGCCTGTCTATAATGTATAGTTTATCGAGCTTCTCTTTAGCTTTTGTTAGTTTCTCATGACTTTTATGAAGTTTATTTATAAAAATATTTATAGATCTTACAATTTGACCGAGTTCATCATAAGAGACTATCTTGAGCCTTTTTTCAAAATTAACATCTCCATATGCTATTTCGTTTGAGTCGTCAATAATTCTTTGTATTTTATATTTTAAATCTTTATAAACCAAGAATATAATTATAGAGGAGATAAAAAACCATATAAAAAATATAAAACTTCCATACAATAAAATAATATTTGCTTCGTTATAAAGTGAGTTGATATTTTTTTCAATATTTTCTTTTGTTAAAAATTTTAAATCATTAAATAATTTATCAACTTTATTGTAATTTTGAACTAAAATTTTTGTATCATTTTCGATATTTTGATAGTGATAACTATTTTGTATTATTTTTATAGAGACATCTTTGGCTCTTTTATAGTAGTTTTCAAAAGCGGTTATACTTTGTGTAATCTCTTTTTTATAGTTGCTGTTTATATATTTATTTAAATTTTCTCTTATTTTATCAGCATTTTTGTCAGAGGCAGATATCCACTCTATCTCTTTTGCTGATACTGCGCTATTTATATCATTTGTAATTTTTTCTAACAGTAAAATATTATTTTGTGAAGCTTCATTTAACGGTATTAACGCACTGTTGGCGATATTTACAGACTGTTTCATCTCTAACATAATAAAAAATATAAAGAAATAAAATGGTATAACTAAAAGTAGACCAAATATAGGAGCTAGTAGAAATTTTTTAAGAATTGAAAGAGAATTGTAATAAAAGAGCAGTTTCTTAATTTTCTTCATAAATAATTTTCCATTCATCCCTTATATTTTTTTTATTGATATAAACAATAGTATTTACTTCTTTAAGTTTGTTTACAATATCTTCCCACTCAAGTCTTTTTGAGATAGGTTCCCTTCCCGTAAAAACTAATCTAGCCCAATAACTATTATACTGAAATTCACTCTTGCACAAAACTGTATTACAGAATTCATTGTGTAAATTTTCATTATTTGAGAGAATCGGCTTAACTTTTACACCATCTATTGTATCTGTTTTTGCTAAATATATATATTGGATTATCTCTTTTGAAATAGTGTCTATTTGAGAATTTTTATTTGTTACAACTACTATTTGCGCATTTAAAGAGTAGATACTAAACAGAAGTAACAAAAAAGTTTTCATGTAGTAATCTCTTTCAAAATATAAAATCCATAGCAAATGAAAATACATTTAAATTTTGCGGTTTTTCTAAAGAGCTTAAATGATAACTTCCAAAATCTCCCTTTGGAGTAACATATTCATACTGAAATTTTATGTCAAGATTGTTGTTTATATAGTATTTTATGCCCACTGTTTTTGATGTTTGTGCCAAGTTTTGAGCGCGAAGCAGAGTGTTTAAATCATCTGAAGCTGTATTTGCATCATAGGTGGCTTCATCCATCTCACTTTGTGCATAAGTTATAAAGGGGATTAGTTTGTTAAAGCTATATGCAAGTGTAATAGAGTATCCATGAGTATCTGCAAAAAAACTAGAAATTTTTCTTTGTCCATACTCAGTAGAAAATAAAAAGTTTTTATAATCCAAAAATAGTCCAAAACTTAAATACTCAGATCTTTTATCTTTATATTCATACTGATCTGCCAACGCACTTAATCCGGATATTCTCAGGTTTTTAAAGAGTTGATTTAAGTCTTGATTTGATGCAGTTATATCGGCGTTTAGATATGTGACTCTTGCTTGTAAAGCAGTTGTCCCAAAAGTCAAATTTAGCGTATATAAGTTATCAATTTCAACATCTACTTTTTGATTCAGTGAATGGATAGGAACAGTCAGCTCTTCTTTGCCGTAGCCAGCCTGAATAGTATAAAAGTATTTATCTATAAGGTTTGAGTAGATTATTTGTGCTCCGTTGTAAGATGAAAACGGGACTTGCCCATAAACTTCAACACTCTCTCTTATCATAAGGGTCGAATAGCCTATGTTTAAATTTTCTGAGTTTCTGTAATAAGGCGTTCTGATTCTGCCTAGTTTGAGGATAAAATTTTCATTTGAGTCAAATTTTAAGTATCCTTGATCAAATTTTGCTCTTACTTTATCATCGTAATCATTCTTTGCTATGCCTTGAAGAAGTATTGAGTAATTTTCATTTATCGTAAAAGTACTTTGCAGCCCGATTATGGTGTCTGTTTCAAAACTTAAATCACCAGAGGAGCCATCTTTTTGGAAAATATCTTTTCTGTATATATAGTTGCTATTGTCATTATATACACTGCCAATGGTGCCAAAAGCTTGAAAATCAAATTCATTTGAATGTGCAGAAAAAGTCAACAGTGATAACAATATAAGTTTAGTCGGTAAATTTTGTATTTTCATTATCTAACATTATACAATAAAAGATAACTCTTGTATTATTTCTAAAGATGTTTATGAAAGTTAAAAGCATAATTGGATAAAATCTACTCTAATTTTATACTTTTATCAAGGAACATTATGTTTGAAACAGTTATTGGATTAGAAGTCCATGTTCAACTAAATACAAAATCAAAACTTTTTTGCTCGTGTCCGACAAGTTTTAATCACAAACAAAATACAAATACATGTCCAACCTGCCTGGCACTTCCCGGAGCACTGCCTGTTTTGAATAAAGAAGTACTTCATAAATCAGTAATGCTTGGAGAGGCTATCGATGCGACTATAAATCAAACATCATATTTTGACAGAAAAAGCTATTTTTATCCAGATAGCCCATCGGCTTATCAAATCACGCAACTTTATACTCCAGTAATAGAGCATGGAAAACTTCGCATCGATTTTCTCGAAGAGGGTGCACAGCATCAAAAGAGCGGTTCGCATAAAACGATTCGTATAAACCGTGCACACATTGAAGCAGATGCAGGAAAAAATATCCATGAAGGTGATATCTCAAAAGTTGATTTAAATCGCGCAGGAACTCCTCTTTTAGAGATAGTGAGCGAACCTGATATGAGAAGTGCCGAAGAGGCAATCCTTTATCTAAAAAAACTCCACTCAATTATCCGCTATCTTGATATAGGTGACGCAAACATGCAAGAGGGGTCATTTCGTGTTGATGTAAATGTGTCTATTCGTCCAAAAGGGGATGAGAAACTTTATACGCGTGTAGAGATAAAAAATATCAACAGCTTTAGATTTATCCAGAAAGCTATAGAACTTGAAGTTGCTCGTCAGACAGAAGCTTGGGAAGATGGCGTTTATGATAAAGAGATAGTTCAAGAGACAAGACTTTTTGATCAGGTAAAACAAGAAACTCGCTCAATGCGCGGCAAAGAAGAAGCGGCTGATTATCGTTATTTTCCTGAGCCGGATCTCTTAAAAGCTGTAGTAACTGATGAGATGATGGAAGAGTTTAGCAAAATTCCTGAACTTCCTGATGAGAAGATGGAGCGTTTTGTAAGAGACTACGGCATGAGTGAGTATAATGCGATTGTTGTAACATCTTCAGTTGAGATGGCGCACTTTTTTGAGGCGATGATGGAAGAGGGCATTAGTGCAAAAAATGCTATTACATGGTTAACTGTTGAGCTCCAGGCTAGACTTAAGGGCGATGTAAATATTACCAATTCTCCTATTGATGCTAAAAAGCTTGGATTTTTAGTCAAAAGAATAGAAGATGGCACTATAAGCGGAAAAGCAGCTAAAGAGGTTCTTGATTATCTTATGCAAAACAGTGTTGATGTGGATAGTGCAATTGATACGCTTGGTCTTAAGCAGGTTAGCGATACGGGTGCAATTGAAGCTATTTGTGATGCCATCATTGCTGCAAACGGCGATAAAGCTGAGCAATATAAAAACGGCAAAGATAAATTATTTGGCTTTTTTGTAGGGCAGGTTATGAAAGAGTCAAAAGGAAGTGCAAATCCTCAAACTGTAAATGAAATTTTAAAAACAAAACTGGGATAGTAGTTTTGTTTAAACCTTTATTGGTAAATAGTGCATATTATATAAATACATCAAAAAAGTATGCAAAAATAAAACATTTTTTTTATAATCTGCTTGAAAACAGTAATTATAAATACAAAAGAGTGTTTGATCTTTTTATGATAGTGCTTATTTTTTCAAGTGTTGTCATTCTAATCAGAGAGGTAAAATCTCCTATTAATGACGGTTTGCTCTTTTTTAACAATTATGTAATTTCAATTATATTTTTTATTGAGTATATGCTTAGATTTTGGATAAGCAGCAGTATTACTGAAGTGATTATAAAACAGAGCGAGCATGATCTTATGCTCGGAGATGAGTTTAAAGCAGCTAAAGCTTTAAAAAAAATAGCTCTAATTAAACTTAAATATGTTTTTTCAGTCAAAGCTATTATAGATCTTTTAGCAATAATTCCGTTTTTTCATCAGCTTAAACTTTTTATACTTTTTCGTGTTTTTAAACTCTTTAGATATGCAAAAAGTATACAAACATTTGCCTCTATCATCGCTACAAAAAAATTTGAGTTTTTTACTCTTTTTACCTTTGCATCTATTGTTATTTTTGTTTCATCAGTTCTTGTCTATGTAATGGAAGCCAATAATCCTGCGTCTGCGGTAAATACTTTTTTTGAAGCTATCTATTGGTCAATTGTTACAATTTCAACTGTCGGCTATGGAGATATAACTCCTATAACCCAAGAGGGCAGAATTGTATCAATGTTTGTCATAATAGCAGGTATTGCGGTTTTTTCATTTACAACATCATTAATTGTCACCGGATTTACAGAAAAGTTAGATGAAATAAAAGATAAAAAACTTCTTGATGATATTGCGAATATGAAAAAATTTTATCTAATTTGCGGTTATGAAGATATATCAAAAGAGATTTCAAAAAAGCTTATACAAAGCAATAAAGTTATTATTTTAGAAGAGAATCATGAGAAAGCTTCTCAGGCAAAAAAAGATGGTTTTTTTGTACTAAATTATGACCCTGGAAGTATAGAGAGTTATCAAAAACTAAAAATTAATATACAAGAGCAGGTAAAAGCCATTTTATGTCTAAGCCACAGTGATGTGGAAAATGTATATACCGCTCTTACAATTCGCTCTTTTAATAAAGATGTTTTTATCTTATCTATTTTAAAAAATAAAATCAACAAAAATAAGCTGCTTTTTGCAGGAGTAAATGAACTTTTTTATGAAAAAGAGCTTATAGGCATGATTGCCAAAGGATTTATAGGACAGCCGGTTGCTTTTGAACTTATTCACGCTTTGCGTTCAAGTTATAATGGTGTTGATATGCAAGAGATAGTTGTAAGTGAGAGAATACTAGATAGTTTCACAATAGTTGGAAATTTAAAGTATAAAAAATATAAAATTCTGCTTTTGGGAATTTATAAAAAAAGTCAAAAAGAGTTTTGTTTTAATCCGCCTGATACAACAACTTTGGAACTTGGTGATTATCTTTTAATTATAGGAAATATACAGTTTATAAAAGAATTTAGCAATTTCCTGCATAAAAAGAGTGATGTATGACAGAAAAAACAGCATTGATATTTGGATATAACGATTACACCTTTGAGATAGTTAAAAATATATCGCTGCATTATGAAAATATACAAATTTTTAAATTGGATGAAAATGAAAAAATTATTCAAAACAGCAAATATAAAATATCCCAGTTTGATTTAAGTGACAATTGGGATGACCTAAGAGAGAGTGTAGATATAAAGAGGTGCGTTGCATTTTGTATTTTGGAAAATATGGCAGAAAATATATTTTTAACTATTTCACTTAGAGATACTTTCAAAGATTTAACGATAGTCGCATTAGCTAAAGATAAAGAGAGTGAAGAGAAGCTTCTTTTAGCAGGAGCTTCAAGAATCCTTCCGACTATTCAAACTACTGCAAATATCATTGTTGAAATGCTGGAAAAACCTATAGTCAGTGAAGTGCTTCATAATATTTTATATGAAAAAAGTGATCTTAAAATTGCTCAAATCAGAGTTGATAATAGTGAGTTTTTTAACAAAGAATATCCTGCGGATATTGATTGGGGCAAAGAGTATGGAGTTATTGTTTTATCTGTTTTAAGCGAGGAGATGGCTATGGAATTTATTTACTCCTCAAAAGCGAAGCATCATCAGATCAAAGAAGGTGATATTTTTGTAGTAGTAGGGTATGAACAGGATATCAAAAATTTTGAAAATATAATAGGAGGGCAGATATGACTAAAATAGGGGTTATCGGAGCCGGAAAATGGGGGAGTGCGCTTGCATTTGCTTTAAGTGAAAAATGCGAAGTCTATATCACTTCAAGAACACCCAGGGATATTAAAAATTTTATTTCGCTTGAAGAGATTTTAAAATTAGAGTATCTTGTTATTGCTATTCCTGCACAACAGATATCATCTTGGCTGGAAGAAAATTTTAAATATAACAATCAAAAAATATTGGTTGCATCCAAAGGTATAGAGGCAACAACAGGAAGATTTTTAAATGAAATATATGCAAAATATGTTCCAAATGAAAATATAGCTTTTCTTTCAGGTCCCTCATTTGCAGCAGAAGTTATAAAATCTTTACCGACTGCTCTTGTGATTAACTCTAAAAATGAAAAGCTTAGTGCTGCATTTGCTTCCTTTTTTCCATCTTTTATAAAGACATATACATCTACAGATGTAGTTGGTGCCGAAATTGCAGGAGCATATAAAAATGTAATAGCTATAGCTGCTGGTATATGTGAAGGCTTAAATCTTGGCAAAAATGCTTCAGCATCTCTTATATCCAGAGGTTTGGTTGAGATGCATAGATTTGCAAAAGAGTATGGCGCAAAGGATGAAACCTTTATAGGACTTAGCGGAGCAGGGGATCTTTTTTTAACAGCATCGTCCATAATGAGTAGAAATTTTCGCGTAGGACTCGGCATAGCAGAAGGCAAATCTAAAGAAGAGATAGTAAAAGAGCTTGGAGAAGTCGCTGAGGGAATCGGAACTACTTATGCGCTTTATGAAATAGCAAAGAAAAAAGATCTTTATCTTCCTATTGCAAAGGAAGTTTACAATATGTTAGAAGGTACAGACCCTCATGTCAGCTTAAGTAATTTTTTGGCAAGTTAACAGTCAAAAAATGACTGTTAAAAGGTTTTGTTTTCTAGGATATATTCGGCGATTAGTTTAATCTCATCTTCTGTAACTTTGCCTTCTTGTGAAGGCATAACGCCAAACAATTTTTTTGTTTCTACAGGAAAAAGCATTTTTTCTTCCGTTGGATTGAGTGTATAATCAACTATATAGTTTATTTTATCCTCTTTGTTAGCGTATGCTTCTTTAGCTTTTTTAGCAATTGCCCAGTAAGGGGGTGCTTTCATGTTTTTTAGTTTCTCTTTTGATACAACTCCCATTAAATGGCATCCACCACATTTTTCAACAGCTAATTCTTCCGCTTCGTTGGAAGCAAATAGCATTGTGAGAGAGGCAAGAAATAAAAATAAACTTACTATTTTTTTCACAGTTATCTCCTTTGATAAATCATGATAATCAGAATCATAACATATATTTATTAAAAACAGCTGTTTTCATATATGTAAATAATGCATTATTATGATGCTAAATTTTTTAATATACAATATAATAAATATTTAAAAAATAAAAATAAGAATATTTATTAATATATTTTATTTTTAGTTAAAATTCTATTTATTTAATTAAAAGGTTTATAATGATAATTCATATAGTTATGTTTAAATTTAAAGAAGAAAACAAGAAGTCAAATATAAAAGAGGTAGCAGAGAAACTTAATTCTCTCTCTAAGTTGATTCCTGAGTTGAAATCGATAGAAGTAGGTGTGAATTTTACCGACTCCGATCGTGCGTTTGACCTTTCGCTCTACTCCACCTTTGAGACAAAAGAAGACTTAGCTTCTTACGCTATCCATCCAGAGCATTTAAAAGTAGTAGAGCTTATAAAATCTATGACACTGGAGTCAAAAGTGGTTGACTATATTTTGTAGCTATCTGTTTTTTGAGCCTTTATTGGATCTGTTTTCTTGCATCTGTTTGTTTTGATTTTCAAGAAACTCCATTTTGCTTATTTTGCCGTCTTTATCACTGTCTATCTCTCCAAAGTTCGGCGCATTTTGTACATTTCTCATAGCTCTGTTTTGACTGGCTCTTTGTTCTTGTCTGGCTTCTCTAACGCTGTTGTGTTCGGCTTCACTGATAAATCCGTCTTTATCTTTATCAAAAGCAGAAAAAGACATTGGACCTGTTGAAGGTACATCTTCTGCTATTAAACTGACAGGAACGAGAGATAAGGCAGTTGCAACTACAAAACTAAATCCTATTTTTTTTGTAAACTTTCTCATAATAAAACACTCCTTTTTTAGTATTACAAATATTGTATCATAATTTTTAATAGTTTAGCGTTATTCTAAGCCAGACAAAATCCTTTGCCTGCTTTTTTCCAAACTCACTTAGACTTCCTCCGCTGTTTATATTGTAAGATAGATCAACTTCTGTGTTATTTTTAAAAGCATAGTTTGCTCCAATTTTATTTTGTTGTGAGCAGTCTTGAAGATTTGTCATATTTTTATAGTAAATCGAGAAGTAGAGCAGATCAAAGGGCTCTTTTTGGGTAAATGAGGTGATGGCATAATCTTTTGCGATAAATGGAGCTATATAGTCTGCAGTCTCTATTTCGGCTTTTGTCAATCCCTCTGATTGGTATAGATATTCGCTGATGATTGTGAGTTCAAAATCAGTCAGATATCTAACTCCCAAGAGGTAAGAATATCCATCGTTTAACACCTTTGCATACTCGCCGTGAACCTCGAAATTGATATCTATGTTTTTGGAGAAATCAACTCCGATTTTTTCCTTTGCTTTATCGGAGTAGTTATAGATGAAGTCAATATCGGTGTCATACCAAAGCAGATATAACTTTGCGGCAAAGTTGTCTGATGCTTTTTCATTTGTATTTAGAAGGGAGTAGTCATTATTAATATTTTCATCGGCTTTTAAGTAGACAAGATCAAGCGTTAGGTTCTTTAAAGAGCTGCTAAAGCTTTTGTTATAGCCATATTTTGTGAGAATAAACCCCTCTCTGGCAACCGTCGGGTCTGTCGGGTCTTTTTTTCTATCAAGAAAAGCGACAGGGTTAAAAAAGTACCCTTTGCCCCACATAAGAGATTTTTTGCCAACTAAAAAAGAGTGATTGACATTTAATTTTGCATCGACATATAGCTCATTAAAATGAGACTCTGTTTGGGCAATCTTGTTGTGGATATACTCGTAAGTCGCGACTCCGTTAGCTTTAAAGGTAAAGATGTCGTAGAAGTAGCTAAAATCAAGCAATCCCTCCACTCTGAGCAGGTCTTGATACCTATCTTCTTGCTCTCTTAACCTTTGTGTTTTGTTATCTGCTCTTAGATAACCGCCATACTCATAGGACTTTGGTTCAATGTTGTCCATATCAAAACTGTACTCATCTGCTATTGCTATTGTTGCGGCAAGAGAGATGAGCAGAAGCGCTTTAAACATGCTGTTTTATCGTCTAAGATCTGATGCTTTTGAGAGGTTATCAAGCGTGAAGGCTTCATCAGCAAACTCTTTTGGCGATATCTTTCCATAGATCATAACCGACTTGTAACCTTTATACATCGGCGACTCGGTCTCTACCACAGCAGGGCGGATAATGTTGTCTCCAAAATCTTTTGGCTCTTTATAGTAGAGTGTTTTGATAAGCATACCCGTTGAGGTGTAACACTCGATCTGGATAGGTGTCAGGTGTTTTTTATCCACTTGCATAATGAGCTTGTCGTAAGAGACCGTGTCATTTTTTGCTTTTAGCTCAAGTTCTAGATACTCTTTCATGTCCTTTGAAGAAGTAACATCATACTCCGTGCTAAAATCCAGCCTCATAATGTCTGCATTGTTAAATACTCCGCCAACTACCGACTGCATTGATGTTATGCGAAGAGGCTTGCCGACATTTGGGATGTAGAGCCACATATTATCTCCCAGACGAAGCGTTGCACGCCCTTTGTCGCTCTCAGGTTCCAAAAATAGCGAGATCATCTTGTCCTTGTCTTTTTTCGCCTGAAAAAGCAAAAATTCCTTTTTTGAACCGTCAGGCTCTATATTTATAAGCTTTTTGTACATCTGCGCCGAAACGGGGGTTAGTTTTCTGTCAATATCTTCAAGAATATTCTCTGCACTTAACATAAGAGAGAGCGTGAGTAAAAGAGCGGTTATTTTCATTTTATCTTCCTAGTTTTGTCTTAGAGCATCTACCGGGTTTAGCTTTGCAGCTTTTCTTGCGGGTGAGATGGATGCAATAAGTGAAATTATAATAACTATAAGGCTAACAAGAGCTACTTCGCCAATTTCCAAAGTAGGGGTAAGAAGCAGCCCGTCTTGGCGTCCAAACGAAAATGTTATGCCGATGCCGTTTATAATAAAAATAATAATGTAAGAGAACACGGCACCGATTGTGGTTCCAAAAATTCCAAGCATCAGACCTTCGGCTAAAAAGAGCTTGGTAATAGTCGAAGGAGTCGTTCCCATCGCTGCAATCGTGCCTATCTCTTTTATGCGCTCATAAACACTCATAACCATTACATTTAAAATGGAGATAAGAACAATTGAGATAAGAATAATTTTGATGGATATATCCATGATATCAAGCATCTTTACTATGTTGTAAAATGGGCTTAGTTTCTCCCAACTGTGAATCTCAAAAACGGGTTTATCTTTTTGGTTTTTTATAAGTTTTAGCGGCTCTAAGAGTTTTAGTGCTTTTTGCAGGTTATCTACATTCTTTAGGCGGATAACAATCTCGCTTATCTGCATCTCCCCAATTCTGAGCAGTTTTTTTGCGTCATTTATATGAATGTAGCCATCACGCCCACCAGGACCGCTGATAGACTCAAGTGTCGCCGATACTCTGAAATTAAGCCCGTTGACCGAGCCTTTCTCATTCGTCGCCACTAAAACAACTGTGTCACCGACTTTGACATCCATCCCTTTTGCCAAGATATCAGGAACTATGAGCGAACTTTCTTTTAAATTTGCTGGATCTTCTCCCGTGACACGCGAAGTAAAAAGAGGAAGTGTGCTTGTCTCTCTTTTTGGCTCGATCGCGTTTAGTCTTATACTGGTAGATGAGATGTAGTTGGAGAACATGGCGCCGAGTTTTAGGCGAAATGTATAGTCCTGAACATAGGGGTTTTCATCTAAAAGTTTTGTTATCTGTTCCAACTGCTTTTTGTTTAGGTTTTTATCAAGCGGGAGATTGTCTATTGACTCTACATATCCCTTTTTATGTATCTGGATGTGCCCCATCATGGAGTCGGTAATCTGAGCGACCATGTAAGATTTGAAACTACCAGAGAGTGCCGCATATACTAAAACAAAGATAACGCCAATTGTGATGAGGCTGGCGGTAAGAATGGTTCTTCTTGAGCTTCTTGTAAGATTTCTAAATGATATTTTTATAATATTTTTCATGATGCAACCTTTTTGTCGCCTACGATCTCGCCATCTACAAGAGTTATGATCCTGTCTACTTCGTTGACAATCTTCTCATCGTGGGTTGCAAAGATAAAAGTGGTGTTAAACTCGCGCTGAATATTTCTCATAAGTGTGATTATCTGGTTTGATGTTTTGGTATCGAGATTTGCAGTAGGCTCATCGGCAAAAACAATTTTTGGGTTTGTGACAAGCGCTCTTGCAATGGCGACGCGCTGGCGCTGCCCGCCTGATAGCTGGTCTGGAAACTTCTCCTTTTGGTCAAGCATATCCACATCTTCTAAAAGCTTCATGATTCTTTTATGCCGCTCATCTTGTGGCAGATTTTGAATCATGATAAGCGGATACTCAATGTTTTCATAGACTGAAAGAACGGGGATAAGGTTAAAACTTTGAAAAATGAAACCTATATTTTCGCCTCTAAAGTTTGCCAGAGCCGTTGTGTCAAGCTTGGTTATGTCAGTCTCATCTATAAAGATTTTGCCCTCCGTGGGCTTGTCCAAACATCCTATAAGGTTTAAAACAGTACTTTTACCGCTTCCGCTTGGACCCACTATGGCAACAAATTCGCCATACTCTATGGTAAGATTAAGATTTTTTATAACCCTTAGATCAATCTCTCCCATTTTGTAAACTTTGCTTACATTTTGGTTTACTATCATATTTGACTCCTAAATTAATCTTTTGTTTAGAGATTTTTTATGATTTTTTTTGTCTCATCATATCCTATTTGGATTAAATCTTTGATTTGAGACATATCAACGGCATTAAAAGCAGAGAGATCCGGTTTTATGATAATATCTGCATCTTTGATTTGATTTTTTTTGTTTGCTTTTACCAAAAAGTTAAAACTGTTATATAAAACTTCAATTACATTTTCCGGCTTTTTGTATGAACGCTCCGGAACAAGATCTACACCAATAGTAAAATCAATATCTTTGTTTTTTAGACAGCTTAGCGGAACATTTTCTACAACTCCTCCATCAACCAAGAATCTACCCTCAATCTCAACAGGTATAAAAATTCCTGGAATACATGTACTCGCAATCACAGCATCTGCTACACGCCCCTTGTTTAAGATAATCTTATCTCCTGTTGTAATATCCGTAGCTATCATTTCTAATGGAATATTTGCATCTTTAAATTCTTTATCACCAATGTTATGTTTTATAATTTCACCTATTTTTTCATTTGAGAGCAGTCCATATTTTGAGAGTGTAAGAGATGATAATTTTTTCCACTCAAATTCAATAACAATCTTTTCTATCTCCTCAGCACTCTTTCCAAATGCATAGAGTGCTGCAACAATAGCACCTGCGCTTGTGCCGCTTATGGCTTTTATATCAACTTCAAACTCTTCAAATGCTTTTAATACACCTACATGCACAGCACCCAAAACAGCTCCTCCGCCTAAAGCCAAACCTACTTTTTTATCTTTAAGATTGTTCATTTTTATTTTCTTTTTTATCATATTTTCTACTGCTTGATATTCCGGCCGTCATTATAAATCCAAGGGCATCTTCTGTTTTTATATCAATAAAAGTTATATTTTTTTTTGGAATAAAAAGGGAGTAACCGCCCACCTGATAACTCATTTGAAAATAGACGACTACCGGTTCTTCCATATCTAAAAATTTAAATCTCTCTAAATCTCTTGAGGTGATAAAGCCCATGATTTTTGCATCAAGTGCTCCAAGAGAAACAAGAACAACAATGTCGTTCTCTTTGTTTTTTAGGTTTGAAAAGAAGTTGAAAAAATCTTTTATCGCACCGTATAGAGTGTTTACAAGCGGCATTTTGTCTATAAGTGTTTCAAAAAAGTCTCTAATCTTTTGTACAATCCAAAATTTCAACAATAAGCCTACAAGAAAAACTATCATAATTCCGGCTATTAACCCTAAACCTGTTATATAGTACTGCTTTGGAAGTACAAATAAAATCACTTCTCCAAAAAAATTCTCTGTAGTTTTTAATATCCAGATAAGTATATATAACACCAAGGCTGTTGGGAGTATAAGACCAAGTCCGTTTAGAAAGGTTTTCATAAATTCCTCTTTATAATTTGGTATAAGATTTAAAAGATTGTAGCAAAAAAAATATTAAAGCTTTTTAGAGGTACTCTAATGTTAAAATTTCAAAAAAATTAAGGCAGTTACATGTTAATGACTATTATAGCAATTTATACTATTTTTGCTCTTGTCTCAATCTATACAAGTGTTATGCAGATAGGTTATATAAATCAAGCAAAAAGAGGCGAAGCAGTTCTTCTTTTGGAGAGTGACTTTATAAAAGCAGGAAATTATAGTGTTGCAAAAGAGAAGATGAGCATTGTAAGTATGTTTATAGATTATATTATCTTTATTTTTTGGATAGGTTTTGGAGTGAAGCTTTTAGAGCAAAATATCAACTTTGAAAATGAAGCGCTTTTAAATATCGTTATTGTTATGGGTTTTTTGGTTATAAACTCTATTATCTCTTTGCCGTTTGGATATTATGAAAAATTTGTTTTGGATGAGAAGTTTGGTTTTAACAAATCAAGCTTGACCCAGTGGATAAAAGATACTCTTATCTCATTTGCAGCTACTCTTATCTTTGGTTCGCTTGTAGTGTGGGGAATATATGAGATTATTTCAAGTTTTACTCTTTGGTGGCTATGGAGCTTTCTTTTTATATTTGCTGTTGTAATTTTGATAAATATGCTTTATCCTACTTTTAGAGCTATGTTTTTTGACAAGCTGACTCCGCTTCAAGATGAAGCACTTGATGATGAGATAAAAAGATTGATGCAAAAGACGGGTTTTGTTAGTTCTGGCGTATTTGTAAGCGATGCAAGCAAAAGAGATGCCAGACTTAACGCCTATTTTGGCGGTTTTGGAAAAGCAAAAAGAGTTGTTCTTTTTGACACGCTTATAGAAAAACTGACTACAAAAGAGCTGTTGGCTGTATTGGGGCATGAACTGGGTCATTTTGCACATGGAGATATCTATAAAAACATAGCTCTTGTGGGTGGAATGCTTTTTGGGATGTTTGCTCTTTTTGGAAATCTACCGCCTTCTCTTTATGCGGAGTTGGGAATCAATCAAGCTCCTTATTCAGTTATGATTCTTTTGCTTCTTTTTATGCCGATTTTAGGATTTTTAATGATGCCTATTATGGGAATAGTAAGCAGACACAATGAGTATGAAGCGGATAAAACAGGAAGTGAACTTGGAGGAAGCGGTGGAGCTCTGGAGCTGGCAAATGCTCTTAAAAAACTTGTAAATGAAAACAAAAGTTTTCCGCTTTCTCATCCGCTTTATATCTTTTTTCATTATACTCATCCTCCTGTTTTAGAACGATTAAAAGAGCTTGGTGTTGATGTGCAGAAAATAGAGAAGAGAGCTTTGGGAGAAACATGTCAAGCGGATATCTAGTTAAAGATATTTTAAAGCAAATTACAACAATGCTTGCTCCATGTATCCAAAGAGCATCAAGAGAGGCACAGCTTCTTTTGATGTACCATCTAGATGTTGATGAGCTTTGGCTGCTAACAAACCAAAATTCAGATGTAAAAGATGTTGATAAACTTTTAGAGCTGGCAAAGAGAAGAGCCAAAAATGAACCGCTGGAGTATATTACGCAGAGAGTGAGTTTTTACAGCGAAGAGTTTTTTATAACACAAGGCGCACTTATTCCTCGTCCTGAAACAGAACTTTTAATTGATGAAGTTTTAAAAAACATATCGAGTAAAAATGCAGATATAACTATTGTTGAAGTTGGAGCAGGGAGCGGAATTATCTCTATAATGCTTGCAAAATTTCTGCCAAATGCAAAATTTATAGCAGTTGATATATCTGAAGCTGCTATAGAGATAGCAAAGATAAATATAAAAAAATTTGGACTTCAAGAGAGAATAGAGCTTAGGCTCGGATCGCTTTTAGAACCGATAAGTGAAAATATAGACTATTTAGTCTCAAATCCTCCATATATTGCAAATAGTGCTAAGCTGGAATCAAATCTTTCTTATGAACCTCAAAACGCTCTATTTGGCGGGGAAATCGGCGATGAAATAATAAAAAAACTTCTTGATGAAGTCTTAAAAAGAAAGATTAACTTTTTTAGTTGTGAGATGGGTTATGACCAAAAAGATAAAATACAAAATTATTTAAATCAAAAACCATTAACAAAATTAAGATTTTACAAAGATTTTAGTAGTTTTGATAGAGGTTTTACACTAAGGTTATAGTTTATGAAAACAAAAATCTATATTGATTTTGCCTATCTTTTTATATTGGCTTCTACTTTTGGCGCGGTGATAGTGCTGGGAGCTTTCGTAGCACCCGTTATTTTCAATACAGATAAACTTTTAAGTGAGATAATAGTTAATCAATACAATGCCGGAATTATTATGGGTGAAATTTTTCGCCTTTTTAGCTACTGGGTCTATTTTACTGCACTTTTTGTTATAGTTTATGAATTAATTATGTACAAAAAGGGACAAAGAGATTTTATAATTTTTGCCAGTTCTGTTACAGTGGTTTTTTCTGCGCTTATGTTTAGTGCAGTTTATTCACCAAAAATTATATCTATGCAAAGATTAGGAGTAGAAGCAACACAAAGTGATACCTTTAAAAATATTCATATAGCAAGCGAACTTGACTTTAAAATTTTAGCAATAGCTCTGCTTATATTATTTATAAGAAGATTAATCTTTTTTAAGATACAATAATGCACTTTTTAGATATCTAATAATGTATCGAATATGTTTTTATAAAAGAGATGTTTAAATCATTGTGATTTTGACTCTTTTATTTAAAAGTATTTCTTTATATATAGATAATAAAAAAGATATAAAAATAAAAGAGGTAGTTTGCTATGAAATTTGCTTTAATGTTTATAATAACTCTATTTTTGAGTTTGTCGAATCTTGGTGCAGAGGATTTTACAAAAACTGCAACAGTTAAGCCTGAGTTAGTTCAAAAAGGGGCACAAAAAGATTGGTGTCCGGTGTGCGGAATGAAGCTTGGAATGTTCTATAAAACATCTCATGCCTCAAAAATTCAAAACAATAAAGATAGACAGTATTGCTCTATAAGATGTCTAGTTGTAGATATGCAAGAGTATGATATCAATCTTGATGATGTAAAAGTTGTAGATGTAAAATCTCAAAAACTTATTGATGCTAGTAGTGCATTTTATGTAGTCGGCTCAGATGTTCCCGGAACTATGACAAAGGTTAGTAAATTGGCTTTTGCAGACAAAAAAGCTGCAGAGGATTTTAGTGATGAGCATGGTGGAAAGATTGTTGATTTTAAAACTGCTCTAAAAATGGCTCAAGACTCACTCAGCTCTGATATTGCAATGGTTCAAAATAAAAAAGAGAAAAAAATGTACCCAATGGGTAAAAAAATATTTGAGAAAAAGTGTAAACAAGATATAGATATAAATGCTTATTTAGAGATTAATGAGCTAAAAGCTGCAATCAAAGAGCAAAATTTTTGTGGAGAGTTAAAAGAACCTGAACTTCAAGCACTTTCACTCTATCTTTGGGAAGTTAAAAGATTTGGTGATGTAAAAAACAGTAATGAGTATATAAAAGTAAGCAAAGATGAGAAGTGTCCAATTTGCGGTATGTTTGTCTACAAATATCCAAAATGGGCTGCACAAATATTTTATGGCGAAAAACATTACTCATTTGATGGTGTAAAAGATATGATGAAATACTATTTTGATCATAAAGAGAACATTTCAAAAATGTTAGTGAGTGATTACTATTCTCAAAAAGCAATAGACGCTTCAAAAGCTTATTATGTAATTGGAAGTGATGTATATGGACCGATGGGACATGAACTCATACCTTTTAAAAATGAAAGTGAAGCAAAAACTTTCAGTATGGATCACAAAGGTACTAAAATACTTAAATTTGAAGAGATAACTTCAGAAGAAGTATATAAGTTAGATGAATAAAAAAAGTGAATTTTTATTTTATTCTTTTTTTATAGTAATAGCTCTCTTTTTTATTGAAGTAGGTTATCTCTATACTACAAAAGGTATAGACAAAAACGCTTTAGATACGAAAAGAGAGTTTGTTGAATTGTTAAAACTTCCTGATCTTGCAATTTCTACAGAAGCATCTTATGTCAGACACAGAAGTTTAAGTGATTTTTTTTCAATTTACAGAGATGATGGGGCATTACGAGAGTATTTTGCCTCCACCTTTGTTTTTTCAAGCAATGATAAGAGTAGAGATGAAAAGTAAAATAAATTTTTATATAATTGAGTATGCTGTAAATTCACTGCTTCGCCAAAAGTATAAAACTTTTTTTATCGCACTTGTCTTAAGCGCTCTTGTTTTTTTACTAAGTTCACTTTTTTTTATAACAAATTCCATAAAATATGAACTTCAATCTACGGTAGATTCTCTTCCTGAAATTACTATCCAAAAAATCAAAGCCGGACGACATTACGATATAGATACCAGCGTGGCTGATGAAGTTTTACAAATTACGGGAGTTCAAAGTGCTGTTGCCAGAGTTTGGGGATATTACTATTTTGAAAATGCCGGTGTAAATTTTAGCATTGTCGGTATTGATGAATTTGAAAAACAGTATAAAGATAGTTTAAAGCAGGTAGCTGAGCATTTAGATTTTGATAATGAAACATCCATGATAGTCGGAGAGGGCGTTAAAAAAACTATGAATGAAAACTATTACAAAGAGTATTTTAATTTTATAAAACCTGATGGAACACTTAAAAAGGTAGATATTGCCGGTGTGTTTAAGGGTGATACAGAGTTAGAATCGAATGATGTAATAGTTATGAGTAAAGAGAGCGTAAGAGAGATATTTGATATAGAAGAACGAAAAGCTACAGATATAGTTTTAAAAGTTGCAAATGTTAATGAAATAGCTACAATAGCTTCAAAGATAAAACTTATGTATCCTGATACCAGAGTAATTACAAAAGATGATTTGAAGATAAGTTATCAAAATATTTTTGATTATAAAAGCGGAGTTTTTTTAGCTCTTTTTGTTATTTCACTTTTTACATTTTTTATTATTGTATATGATAAATCAAGCGGTTTAAGCAGTGAACAAAAGAGAGAGATAGGAATACTTAAAGCAATAGGGTGGAGAGTAGATGATGTTTTAAAAGAGAAGTTTTATGAGGGATTTATCGTCTCATTTTTCTCTTATGCACTAGGAATAATTTTGGCTTTAGGATTTGTATATATACTTAAAGCACCTCTTTTGCAAAATATCTTTACAGGGTATTCGCAGTTGAAAACATCTTTTAATCTTCCTTTTGCATTTGATTTTCAAACACTTGTGCTTATATTTTTTCTAAGTGTTCCAATTTATATAGCGGCAACTATAATACCTTCTTGGAGAAGTGCAACTCTTGAAGCAGATGAGGTTATAAGATAATGATTGAGTTAAAAGAGATAATAAAAGAGTATGAGGTAAACAACCAAAATATTGTAACTGCACTGAAAGGTATAAACCTGCATATAAAAGAGGGAGAACTAGTTGTTTTAAAAGGATCAAGCGGAAGTGGAAAAAGTACTATTCTCTCACTTATAGCTGCACTTAGCAAACCAACAAGCGGAGAAATCATAGTAGATGGAGATAGAATTTCCAAGCTTCCGGATAATTTTGCTTCTGATTTTAGACGCCATAGCATTGGATTTGTTTTTCAAAAATATAACCTTATCTCTTCTCTTAGTGTTAAAGATAATATAATTTTACCTCTTGTTCCCATGAATTTGGATGAAAAAGAGATTGAAGAGAAGCTCTCAAGAGTTTTAAAAATGTTTCATATAGAGCATAAAAAAAATCAACTTGTTAAAAACCTCTCAGGCGGAGAACAACAGAGAGTTGCAATAGCCAGAGCAAATATAAATAATCCTAAAATTATCATAGCAGATGAGCCGACCGCAAATTTAGACGAGAAGCTCTCTTTGCATTTTATAGATATAGTAAAAGAGTTAAAAGCTCAAGGTAAAACTATAGTTATAGCAACACATGATCCGCTTTTTTTCGGACTTGAGATTGTTGACAGAGAGATAGAGATATATCAAGGAGCTATTGTTTAATGTTGCTTACTCCTGAAATTTTAACAATTCTTATTTTAAATGCTATATTTACACTTTTTGCAACAGTGGCATTTTTTTTAAGTGTAAGAATATTTTTGTACTGGGATATTCATTCAACATCTCAAATGCAGTATAAGTTAGAGAAACAAAGTTTCTTGGCTTCAACAATTATAAAATATATATTTAGCATAAAAGTACCTTTGTTTTTCTTTTTTGTTTTTGCGTTAGATAAAATATCTAATGTTTTAACAGGTGCTATGTGCGCTGCTGGTGTAGTTGATGCCACAGATGTAGGAACATATCTATTTATTTTAAAGATTATAAATCTATATCTTTTTGCGCATTGGCTTAAACTTCATTCAGAAGATATGGTAAATAAAAATCAACCATATACAAAGTTGAAATTCGGACTCTTTATTGCACTTTTTTTCTTTTTCATGGTTGAAGTAGTTATGGAAACTATAATGTTTTCAAGTATAGATATTGATAAAATGGTAAGTTGCTGCGGGAGTATCTATTCTAGTTCTTCAACTTCTGCAATCTCAACACTTTTTACTTTAGATACATCGCTTTTATTAACTATATTTTATAGCAATTTTATATTGATAACTCTTTTTTATTTTTTAAAAAATAAATATCTCTTTAGCATATTAAACATTATTTTTATACCTGTGGCACTTATATCTCTTATACTCTTTTTTGGTACATATATCTATGAGCTGCCATCTCATCATTGCCCATTTTGTTTTCTGCAAAGTGAGTATTATTATGTAGGGTATTTTATCTATTTTTTACTCTTTATGGGTACATTTTATGGGTTTATTGTGAGTTTTGTAAAAGAGTCAAATAAAAACTATAATTTGTCACTTTTGTTTAATTCTTTATATGTTATATTATTGTCGCTATATGTGTTAGTATACTATATCAAAAATGGTGTATTTTTATAAGGATATTATATATGTTTAAATTTAAGTTGTTTTTACTTTCGTTAATGGTGCTTTTTTTATTAGGTTGTGAAAAAAAAATTGAAAAGGGTCCTGCAAAAATTCATTGGGACAGAGATATGTGCACTAGATGTGTTATGGTTTTAAGTGATAGAAAAAACACATTGCAGCTTAAAGATCCAAATACTGGAAGAGTATTTAAATTTGACGATATCGGATGTATGATTCTTTGGTTTGAAGAAGAAAATATAGATTATAAAGACAGTGTTAAAATCTGGATTACTGATGCGAAAACAGGAGAGTGGATAGATGCAAGAAATGCATTTTATACCACAAACAATATCACACCAATGGGTTATGGTTTTAGCGGATATAAATCAAAAGAGTCCATTAAAGAGGGTGAAGAAATTGTTAGTTATGATGAAGCAGTAAAAAGAGTGTTGAAAATTGAAGGATATTAATTTAAAAATATGAAAAATTATATTCAAAACACAATTCTTTTTAAAAATATAGATGAGGAGACAATAAAAAAAATAGAAACTTTTACAACAGAAGAGAAAGTTTTTAAAAATAATATTGTTTTTTATGAAGGGGATAAGCCAAAATACTTATATCTTCTTACTAAAGGTGTTATAAAACTATACAAAACATCTTCTAATCATAAAGAGATAGTGTTAAAATATTTTCACAATAATGAATTAATTGGCGAAGTTGCAAATTTTGAGGGTATTCCTTATCCTGCAACTGCTAAAGCATACAGTGATGTAGAAGTTCTAAAAATAGATTTTGAAAAATTAAAAGAGATTGTTTTCTCAAATCCAAATATGGCATTTAATATTCAAACATCTCTGATTAGAAAGATTAAAAACCTTGAAAACATTATATCTACAAATTTGGTTTTAGACTCAAAAGAGAGAGTTGCAAAATATATTTATAATCACGCAGATGATTTTTTTCAAACAAAAAATGTAGAAATAGCAGAGGTTCTAGGTGTCTCTCCAGAGACACTTTCTAGAATTTTAAAGTTTTTTAAAGACAATAATATTATTAATATTAAAAATAAATATATTGATAAAAAACTTTTAATTAACTTTTTTCAATAAAAGGCTAATCAATAAAATTTATGAATATTTTCCATAAAATTTTGAAAAGTTATATCTTCACCTTTATCTTTTAGATAAGCATTGAGATACGCTTCGCTTGCTTCAATACCTTCGGCTTTTTCTATCTCCAGCAGTTTTGCGTAAAGATCTGATATGATTTCGGTTACATGTTTTGAAATTGTTTTTCTTGAAGCAGTATAACCGATAATTTTGCCTGTATCAGTGTCGCGTCTAGATTCGAATTCTGTAAATACCCAGTAGTATCTTCCATCTTTTGCTAAGTTTTTTATAACTGCATTGATGTTTTTTCCTTGAGAGATTGTTTCCCATAGAAGTTTAAAAACAATTTTTGGCATATCAGGATGTCTAATAATACTATGTGGATTACCTAAAAGTTCTTCTTTTGAATAACCGCAGATTTCTATAAAATAGTCATTACAAAATGTCAGTTTACCATGCTCATCTGTTTCACTAACTATATATCTTTTTGGATCTAACACAATTTCTTCATTTATTGGTGCTGGCTTTTTCATTTTAATTTCCTTGAATATAATTTTTGTTTAACCGTTTAACCAATCAATTAAACCTACTGATATTTCAGTAAAAGACAAAATTCTTTTGCCGTTATGCTCGGATGCAAATTTTTTAGCGGCGTCATAAGTTGCAAAGGGAATTAAATCATCACCAGCAGGTGAAATTGTATTGCTTCCATATACATAAAATGCACCTCTTGCATTAATAGGTTTAAGCGTTTCATAATCTGTTACAACTATATTTTTAAAATCACTTTCGCTTTTAACCCCTACATGATACCATCTTCCAGGAACAAGGTAAAACTCCAACATTGATTTTGGACTGCAAAAGAAGAGTTCTTTGCCACTGTTAAGTTCTATTTTACAAACCCATTGCGGAGCTTCATAAACCTTGAAATTTCTTACAGTACATGTTGTTTCTCTGTCAAAATTCATGTTATATGAATCATTGGCAGTTAAAACACAAACTAGTGCTAGAACCATTAATATTTTTTTATACATAAAAACCCCTTTTATTAAACTAAATCTTTTTTCTCAAAAATTTTAAAACCTATAAAGGCAAAAAATAAACCTATAAATATAGGATATCCAACTGATAATAAAACAAATGTTTTTTGACTCATTAAATCAAGTATATAGAAAGCAACAGGTCCCATTACCGTCAATTCAGGATCAAACAATGAAATGGCAGCTACTCTAAAGAGTTCCATAGGGTTTATCATAGCTATAAAAATTATTACCTCTTCATTGATTCTTTGCTGCATCATTAATGAGATTAAACCTATATCTATAAAAGCAAGTAAAAATATCCATATAAAAAATGCAATTCCAAGTGCAACTTCAGAAGATTTTACAAAAGAAGATATGAAAAAAGCAATTCCCAGAAAAGTACT
This sequence comes from Sulfurimonas xiamenensis, assembly GCF_009258045.1. NCBI lineage: Bacteria > Pseudomonadati > Campylobacterota > Epsilonproteobacteria > Campylobacterales > Sulfurimonadaceae > Sulfurimonas > Sulfurimonas xiamenensis. The sequence continues at coordinate 1,215,090 of NZ_CP041166.1, read as the reverse complement.
TGATAGTGCAAAAAGCAATCCTGTGTATAAAAAGAAAATATTCCAAGGAATATCTGCTCCTTTAAAAAGACCATAAAGTACAGCAAGTATCATTGCAAAAATAACCGGAAGGTATACAGTAATAAATCTACCTATAATTTTTCCCCAGTAGTATTGTTTAAGTGAGATAGGGAATGAAAGCATGTACTCTAATATGTGGTTGTCTCTATCGCCGGAAATTGAACGAACAGTTGTAATAAGTATAAATATAGGTAAAATTACTATAGTAATTTGTATATACATTAGTAATAATCTGCTTAATCCACTAAAACCCATAACTTGTGATTCTGTTACGCCTGCAATAAAAAAAAGAGCTATAAGCCCCCCAAATACAAGCGAATAAACTAAAAACCATTTGGCTCTGATAGACTCTTTTAAGTCTAAATAAGCAATTAAATATAAATTTTTCAAGATAATCCTTTAATATCCAAGTATCTGTTTTCTGATTTTTGGATTTGCTAAATGCTCACCTCTAAGCATTTTGAGTTTTACTTCATCTATTTTAATATAAAAAGTGTCCTCTTTTTTATGCTCATAAGCAGCAAATCCATAATTCATAGGTGTTTTTTCATTTATTGTATAATACGCATCTTTTATATTTATATATTTATGTGTATCATTTGTAAACACTTCTGCCTTAGCTGCATTTATATCAATTTTTTGATTTTTTGTCCATAAAATTAAACATCCTATATCGTCAAAATAGGATATTTTACCATTATTTTCAAGTTTACATGAATAAATGTTTGATTCAGGTACCGGCATGTTGCACTGAGGGCATATTCTTTGAGTACTTTGTGATGTATTAGACGAGCCGTTTTCTGATGAGCTACAACCTGTTATAAGAGATAAAAATAAAAAATTTAAAATAAAAAATGAAAACTTAAAGCCTCTCATCTGATACCACTTTTCCCATATCCATATATATTTGTCTATTTATAAGCTCTTTTACTTCTTCAAGTCTGTGTGTAACAAATAGAAGAACTTTTTCATCTTCATTTTGCTTTAAAAGTCTATAAAAGTCATCTCGTGCTTTAGGATCAAGATTGGCTGTTGGTTCATCATAAATAATAATATTGCTTTTTTTAGCTAAGCTGATTGCAATAAGTAGTTTTTGTTTCATACCACCGCTCAATTTAAAAAAAGATTTATATAAATTAGCTTTTATGTCAAGTTTCATTTCATTTGAATAGTGCTCTATAAGCTCTTTGTCTACATCTGAACTTATGCTGATATACTGCATAAGTTCATCAATATTTAATTTTATCGGCGGAGGAAGCTGCGGCACAAAACTGATATTTTGAAGCACTTCAGTTCTGTTTTTAACGGGACAGAGACCATTGATTAAAACTTCTCCTGAATTTGGATGATAATATCCAAGAATTGATCTAATAAGAGTCGTTTTTCCAGCACCGTTTGCACCCATTAAAGCTATTGATTCATTTTTCTTAAATTGACAACTTACATTGTCTAAAGAAACATTTGAACCGAATTTTTTTGTAAGATTTGAAATAGTAATCATGTTTTACACCAAGTTTTTTAATCTGAAATCAAATTTAAGAGCATCAACATGACATACATCTATACATCTTCCGCAAAGTGTACAATCAGCTCCTGTTATATACTCTCTTGTGATTCCTTTTTCTTCTCTTTGTTTATCATATTTTGCTTTTGTAATCTCAAGTACTTGATTTTCAAAACATACATCATGACAAACCATACAATGGTCACAGTTATCGTTCCACTCAACTCTAAGAGCTGATACTTTACCTATATAACCGTATGTTGTTCCAATAGGACAAATATAAGTACACCATGCTCTTCTGGAGTAAAAAACTTCAAAAGCAAAAACAACAACAACCCAAAGTATAGCCAAACTCCAACCGTACGCGATCATTCTGCTTAGGATTCCAACAACATTTAATGTTTCAAAAACAAGATAACCTGTTGTAAAAGAGAGCACTAAAAATATTGCCCAAAATATATGTCTGACTCTATGATCAAATTTTCTCTCTTTTATAATTTTTTTATTAACAAGAGTATTGTGAATTTTTTCGCCGATTTCGCTTAAAATCCCATAAGGGCAAACCCATGAACAGTAGCTTCTACCACCAACTAAAAGGTAGAAAATAAGTATAGTTACTGTACCAATAATCATGTTTATAGGCAGCTCAAAAGTAGCTAAAAACAACTCCATAGTAGTAAATATGTCAATAAGATGAAAACCTAAAAACCTTGAACCATTAAGCGTTCCCTCAAGTGTCTGAATATCGATATGAAAAGATAGAAAAAAGAGTAGATGTATGGCTATAACCAATATCCATCTCTTCATTCTATAACTAAAAACTTTTTTCCCATCTTTTGTTCTGTCAAAAAAAGTTGACCAAAAAGTGGTGTTTTTTATCGTTTCTCTATTATTATACTTATCCATTTAATGCTCCATTGTTTTTGCTATTAACACAATATTACTTATTAACTTCAGCAGCGCGAGCAGGGAACTCTCCGATTTCATCCGCAAATTTTCTTAACTCTTCTTCGCTAGTGTTGATTAACAACCCTCTCATGATTACATTCTCTTTTCTATTTGCTTTAAAATCAATTAAGTCTTGGTACAATTTATCAGCATTTTGTCCATAAAGTTTTGGACCCATAAGTTTTCTGCCATCTTGTTCTCCTGAACCATTTGCTCCGTGACATGCAGCACATTTACTTTTGTATGCATCACTTACTTTGAAGTTTCCAATATTCCCAGCTTTTTCTTTAAGCGCTTTTATCTGTTCTGCTTCTTTCTCTTCATCACTTTTTTCTGCTGGTGCTGCTTGTGTTGTAGTAGTTGCATCCGCAAAACTTCCAATACCTTTTGCATGATCACCACCATGATATGCACCACCCTTTGAAGCCACCCATGCCATAAGAGCAAATGTTAAGATTGTTATTATTCCTACGATTGTATTTTTCATATTTTATTTCCTCATTTCTTCTATAGATTTATTAAATTGATGTATTTCATTAGCTAATTCTCTTATTTCTTTATCATCCATCTGGTTAATTAGATCAGTCATTAGCACATTTTTAGCTTTACCACTTTTGAATTCCGCAATTTTATTGTAAATATAATCAGAATCTTTTCCAAGCAGAGAAGGTCCTATAACTCCATTTGCATAATCATTATGACAAGCAGAACATTTGACTATAAATTTTTTGCTTAGTTTTTTAACAAGCATTGAAATTTGTATCTTTTCATAAGGACTTCTTACATATAAATTCGCATCAACTGCTGTTCTTGGTTTGCTTCTAACTGAAGCATCCTCATTGGCAGGCTTTGAATTTGGGTCATACTCACTTTTTATATTGTAATCATAATAGTAAGATTTACTTTGATTTTTGTCGTACTCTTTTTCTGCAACTTTTATTACTCGTGCATTTTCATTTTTAGAAATTTCTATTTTTTGCACAGATGCTTCATTTGAAGACAAAGAGGCAGTTCCTGCTTTTGCTTTCTCATCTTTTTGGCTATTGTCACTGCATCCAGTAAAAATAGTAAACAGTAAAACACTAGAAACACAAAGTAGATTTTTATACTTTGATTTTAAATGGTAAGTTTTCATTTTATACCCTTAACTTTTATTCGCATAATATTCTTCATATGTCATTCTTGGTTTAATAACAATAGATGGAATAGTTGTTGGACAAACTTCTTGACATGCTCCGCAGCCAATACATCCGTCATATATCTCGGGTTTATTTCCGCCGCCACTATCAGGCACCATAGCAATAGCGCTTAGTGGGTTGGGTATAGGACACATATCAGCACATAGCGTACACTGTTTACCTTCATATTGATCAAATTTTTCTAGTAATTGTTCCTCTAGTTCATGCTTATTTACTACAGAATTAGTAAATTTATGCATTTTCTCATTGTATCCCTTAGGGACAGGTGTATTTGTCATTGCAAGACAGGTATCAGGAAACTCCAACACAGCAATTCCCATTTTGATATCTTCTGGTTTTTCACAGTGATGATCCAATGCTCCACTCGGACATGCAAGAACACATGGAACAGCACTACAAGCCCAGCAGCCTCTCTCATTAGCATCTATATATGGCGTACCGACACCATGACCTCTGCCAAAGTCAGCGAGTTTTATTGAGTGATAAGGACAAACTTGAAGACATTGGCCACATTTTATACATAGTGCCAAAAATCTTTTTTCATCTACCGCACCTGGCGGTCTTAATCTGTTTTCTGCTCGTAAGGTATATGGGCTAAATATCATTCCCCCACCTAAAACAAGTCCAAGTACTCCAAGTGTAGAATATTTAATAAATTCTCTTTTATCTGTTTTAACTGTTTCCATATTTATCCTTCTATTTTAACTATTGGCTTTTTATCTTCAAACAAAAAGAGCGGTTTTGAAAAAGGTGCCAGTTTCGATAAAAAATTTAGTAAAGACATAGCCGGTGATCCGTAAAAGAATTTTACATCAGGATTGTAAATCCAAAGCTGATCCGCATATCTATAAACTTTATGTGGCGTGTCACCTATATTATCACCGTTTTTATCAAACCCTTCATAGTTATCCCAATAATTTTCGCTAATATCGTTATTGTAAGTTTTACTTGATCCGCCATCATTTACAACATCTTCTATATTTCCCATAATAATATTGTTTTTAATAATATTATCTTCGCTAAGGGAGTGAAAATGGAGTGCTTCTGAGTTATACAGTATTTTATTGTCTTCAATCCAGTTATTAGTATCTGGTTCAAAAGGAGATCTATCAATATACATTCCTTGAGCACAGTAAAGAACGGTATTGTCTTTTATGGTAAAGTTCGTACACTCTTTAAGACCTATGCCCATACCCGTTGCTCCCAGAGAACTTTTTACAATATTTCCTGTTGCAATCGTATCATTTGAGTACATAAAAAATATTCCTACAGAATTATATCTATAACTATTGTTTCTTACATAGTTTTTACCTGCATACATAAAATGAAGAGAGTATCTGCAATATTCGCCAAAATTCTCTTCAATTATATTTCCATGACTATACCAAACAACCATGTCTCTTGAGTGAATAAGAGAATTTTTTTTGATAATATTATCATTACTATACCAAAGTCTTAAGCCATCTCCCTTTAATCCAAGATCAAAGTCTTTAGATGTTATAGTGTTATTTGATACTATAGAGTTGCTTACCATCTGCATATCTATACCAAAGAGACAGTCATCTATAACGCAGTCACTTATTTCACACTGTTTTCCATCAGATATTTTGATGGCTGCATCTATATTTTCATGTCTGGCACCACTACCGACTATTTTTAAATTTTTAAGTGTTACAAAAGAACTTTTAACAGTTATAACAGTTCCTTCGCCCTCAGCATCGATGATAACACCATCTTCTTTTCCAATAATTGTTAAAGGTTTGGTTATAACAATATTTCCTTTATACACTCCTGCAGGTAATTTTAAAATAGAACCTTCAGGAGCATTGTCAATTGCTTCTTGCAATATATTTGCATTTAACAGTGGCAAAAATAGAGTAAATAAAGCAAAATAAATTTTAAACATTTTTATGCATTCGTTTCTTTAAGAGCTTTTTGTTTTGCAAAAAAAGCAAGCAGACTCAATAAACTAATCGCTAGTATTATATAAAATCCAATTGTTGGATAAGAGTGTGTTGTAAATTGAGCAATTTTCCCGTCTCCAAAAACAGTAGGCATAAAAGGCTTAATTTTAAACATTCCCCAATCATGTAAATTGTGTCCGAACCAATAGAGCCAAAATGAATAATCAGCTATAAACAGTAGAGGAAGGGACGCTGGAACTAACATAATATAGTTTAATATTTTTGAATTGTATGCCATAAAATAGACTATTGCTAAAGATAAAAGTAAAAGAGCATAGATACCTATTTCTCTCTCAATAGTACCTCCAACCCACATTGGGTCCATTCCAACATAGTGGTTAATAGTGTTCATTTCATGAACTTCTCCACTATAACCGTCAAAATGGAAAAATACAGGGATGCCTTCTGGAAAAGCATCTTTAGGATAGTTTGGCGCTTCAAGTGAAACTGCCCAGATTGGCAATGATGCAGGACCGATTTCTGCTGTAGCTTCAATCATCTTGTCTAAATCATTATGAGCATCTTTAGGTGTAGTTACACTTTTGTATCTTCCTTGATTGTAAAAATTCCAAACACTTTTGCTAAAAGATGATATCTCATCACTTTTTCCCTCGTCAATTTTGTTTAAAGTTCCATGAAATCCAATCATTGGAAATGTAAAAGAGAGAGTTAGAATAATTAAAGCCAAAGCGGCAAAAACTCTTGCCTTGGTTAAACTTTTGTTCATTGTGAAAATTCCTTTTCTAAGTAAAATAAAAATTGAAGATTATAAAAATAATCCTCAAATTTTACATCAACTATTATTATATAGTAAAATTTTTTTTATAAGCTTAAATAATGAAATTTTAGTATAAATTAAAAAAAAGGAGGAGATTTTATTCTCCTCCTTTTTGTTTTTAACTAAAACCCGTTTTTAGAACAGGTTTGCATTCTCATCTACCCATTTTAGGTATTCGATAATATTTTTAGTCTCTTGTTCATTCATATGCTGATTAGGCATTTTTAGATTAAAGTAATCAATCATACCTTTAACATATGGATCATCATACATTTTTTCAGGTTCCATAATAAAGTCTTTAACCCATTTTTCGCCATCTTCACCATGTCTTTCAAGTACACCAGTTAAGTCTGGTCCAGAAGAAACTTTACCGATAACATGACAACCGCCACATCCGCCTTCACCGAATGCTTTTTCACCAGCTGCAGCTGCTGCAGATTGTTTTGTAGCAATAAGTCTAACAAGTGCATCTTTTGCTCTAATACCAACATCGGCAGTTTTAACCATATATTGCCAGATCATATTTTCAAAAAGAACAGCTTTTTCTAAATCGCCAGCTTTAACAGCTTCGTCTGAAAGTTTTTTCTGTTCAGCAATTTTACCATATTGATCCATTGCATCAACAACTAAGTTTTTAACAACTTCATGCTTTTCATAGTTGTTCTCTTTTAAGAACTTTACAACTGATTGGATAACAGCGTCAGTCGCAGCATTTGTTGCAACAGTTTTGTCATACTCAGCTTTTAATTGCTCAGGAGACATTGTTTGCATTTTTAGTTTTTGAGCACTTACATATTTTTTGTTAGGGTCTTTAACCATTAAGTAACCCATCATCTCTAAGTGTAGTGCAGAACAGAACTCTGTACAGTAGTAAGGGAAAACACCCTCAATATCAGCTGTAAATTTAATACTCGCAGTTTTACCTGGCTCAAGTGACGCGTGAACATCATAGTGGTCAATTGTAAATCCGTGAGTCTCATCTTGAGCACGCTCTAGGTTTGTTAAGTACATAGTTACTTCATCACCTTTATTTACAGTGATTCTCTCAGGGTTGATGTGAGATCTAACAAGTGTAGCATAAACTTTTACTTTGTTTCCGTCTCTCTCAATTCTCTCTTGACCCGCTAAAGTTTTACCTTCATGAATTTCATTAGTTCTTGTGTTTGTACCCATTGGATATCTTACATGACCATGAAGTTTCTCAGCTCTGATAGCAACCGCTTGGTGAGGTTCACCTAATGGAATAGGCATATCAACAAGAAGATCCATTTTTTTACCGCTAATATCAATTAGCTGGTGGTTTTGAGGATGCAAAGGTCCAACATTTTGGAATCTATCAATCGCAAGTTTGTTTAGAGAAATGATATATTTTCCTTGTGGATCAGCAGATTTACCCTCCATACCACATAAGTGACCAACATTGTAGTGAACATTTACTTTATCTAATACTTTTAAAGTTTTATAGTTCCATTTTACAATTTGGCTATCAACATATAGTGAAGTATAGATTTCACCATCAACATTTGAGTATTGGTTATGTAATGGCCCAAGACCAAGTTCCGCTTGTCCGTGAAGTGATTTTTTCATATCCAAGATAGGAATACCGTAAGGATCTTTACCTGCAAAATCTTTAGAGTCGATTAGTTTTTTGATTTTGCTCCACTTATAAACAGAAGCATGCGTATCTAACTTACCACAAACAGTAATGTATTCACCATCTGGAGACACATCAACACCGTGTGGAGATTTTGGCTCAGGAATTAAAAAGAGTGCATTGTTCTTAACTGCCACATCCATCATAATAACTTTGTGACCATTTATGATTTCTACATTTTTTTTATCTTTAGCAAGTTCTGCTAACTTTTTCCAGTTATATACATGCAAGAAGTCAGTGTCATTTCTACTACAACCAGCTTCAAATGGAGGCATACCAACTTCTATACCACCTGTATACATTTCAGAGTTAAATGAGTTAGTAAAGCCCCATCCGTCAGATACACCTTTACCTGCATCACTTAAATCTTGCATATATGGAGGCAGTTCTAGAGTAAATGAGTTTTTCTCGTCAATTCTACCAATTTTAGGGTTGAATTTCCATAAAGTTACACCACCACGGTATGTCTCTTTGTACTCTTCAATTGGGTGATAGTTGTTATCAAAAGGAGCAGCATATTGAGATGCTTCTATAATGTAATCACTGTTTTGAGTAAAGAAAGCTCCACCGTGCTCAGATTTTAAAACAGGGTTTACTACAATTTGTTTTGTTTCAAAATCTTCAAGGTCGATAACAGCAACTCTTGGATTTGCTTTATCATTGATTACTAACCATTTACCGTCATATTTTCCATCTTTTTCAGAAAGCGCAGGGTGGTGAGTGTCTCCCCAGTTGATCTCTCTGCCTCTGATGTTACCTTGTCTTAAAACCTTTTTTGACTCTTCGTCAAATCCGTATCCTTGCCAAGGCTCAGGAGTAAATACACCTATGTATTTTAAAAGTCTCATTGAAGGAACACCGTAAACAAGCATTTGTCCAGCTTGACCACCTGAACTAAATACAACAAACTCATCCTTCACCCCTGAAGGATTGTAAGTTTTTGCAGCACGAACTACATCTACTTCGCTTAGGCCCCTTTTCTTCATTACCTCTGCTAATTCACCACTGCTAGCCGTTAAAGCTGTTGCAGCAAGTGAAGTACTTAGGATAATGGAAGAAAACTTGTTGAAATGTTTTTTCATAATATTCTCCTTAAATTCCTTTGAGTTTAAAATACTACTCAAACGATAAATATTATAGTAATAAAAATAGTAGGTTAAAAATTTGACCTTAGTCAAATTTTTTAATTAATTATTATTTTTAAGTTTATAGTGCGAAATAAGACTATCTAAGTCTTTTTTGAGGTTTTTGAGTTTTATCTCTGCCGAACTTAACTCTTCCAATGATTGTATGATTGCATCCTCTTTTTTTCTTAACTCTTTGTCTCTAGTGTCTTCATTCATTGTATAAATAAGTTCTACCAAATCTTCTATATGATGTTCTACATCTTTTAAAGATTCACATGAGTGATTTATGGAGTTGCTGGAATATTCAATGGAGTTATTAATTTTTTCAACAAGAAGATTGAAATTATTTCTTGCTTCACTTATTTCCAAATTTTTATTTTCTATTTCAATCGGTTTAAGTTCTCTAATGGAAGAGTTTGAAATAATTACTTTTGATGTAGAGAGAAATTTTTGCATAAATATTATCATTGTTTTTAGTTGTGTAAATATATAAAACAATAGTGATATTAATATGGTAGAAAGTATATATAAAAGTAATTTATATTTTTTTTGTTTTTTATTGAAAGCGGTTTCTTGCGCTTGTATAAATTTATTGCTTTCTATAATCAATTCTAAATTAATGTTATAAATATCTTTTACATCTTTTTCAAGAAGCATATTTGAATAAGAAGATCTGTTTTTAGTTTTATCTCTAAAATGCTGTACTTTAAGGTAAAATTTATTCCATAACTTTAAAATTTTTTTACTTTTTTGCAAACCTTCTTTTTTGTTGCTCATAATATTTAAGAACTGTCTTATACTTTCATCTATACTTTTTGTAGTGCTATCTAAATTTTTATAAATATAAAAAACATTTTTTGAAACTTCCTGCGTGAAATTTTTTTGTTCAATCATTGTATTTATAAGGTTGTTATGTGATTGATTCTCTTTGGCTACATGATAAAAAAGAGATACTAATATAATAGAGAGTATAAATATTAATGCGCCGACTAGTTTAATTTTTTTCATGTTTTATTCCTCGCAAATAGATAGTAGAGACTCTTTGTCTAAAACTACTATTTTTCCACTTTTTGAATCGATTATTTTATCTCTTTTCAGCCTATTTAAAACTCTTGAGAGAGTTTCTGGCTGTATATGAAGTATAAGTGATATTTCAGAACGCTTTAAATTATTAAATATATTTAAATCATCATGAAGCATCATTGCAACTTTGACAACAGAGTTGAAAATAAACTCTCTGTTAATCAGTGAACGAAGTTGCTGTGATTTTAAAACAATCTCATTTGCAAATGCAGAACATAAAAAACCTTTTTCCAAAAAGTTTTCTCTAAATTTCTTATAATCAATATTGAGTATTTGAGAATCTTCAAGCAGTTCTATATTTGAAAAAGAGACTATTGTATCTTCTTTGATATTTGATATTTCAGATATTAATGAGTTTGGATAAATGTAGTGAAGAAATATTTCATTATTATGTTTGTCTATTTTGTATGCTTTTGCCAATCCCTCAAGAAGAAACAAAAGAGAGTCACTCTTTTGTTTTTCATAATAAACAATATAATTCTTTGAGTAGCTATTAACAGAGCAGATAGATGCTAAAAAATCTATCTGCTCTATGTTGAGAGATGAAAAAAAATCTAAAGAACTTAATACGCTCTTTATGGAAGTATTTTTACTCATTAATTATAATAAGTCAGGGCAATTTTCTTTACTTATATCAAATGTAAAAAGTTCTGCTTTTGTAAGTGCACTTTTATATATGTATCTAATAGATATATCTGATTCTAAAAATCTCTCTGAACTTCTGCATACACCCTCAGTTACAGCTTTTTGCATTCTGCTGTGATCTTCTTTTTTTACAGTTTCATCACTTTTAGGAGCCGTATCTATTTCAAATATATAAACAAGTGTTGTATCATCTGTTTTGATGTCTATAAGTTTTGTCTGCTTGTCAATTGTTGTAGGAAGTGATTTTGACATCTCTTCAGCTGCCATTTTAACAACATTTCTATTTTGTGCTTTTATAGCTTCAAGTGATATTCCTTTGTTTTTATCTTCTGCAGCTAATCCAAAAATAGGCAATAGAGCGATTAAAAGTATATATAAAAATTTCATTGAGTTCCTTTTTTAATTGTATTATACATATAAATAGTAAAATTTCAATCTTGCTGTTGTCTCATATATGATGGAATATCTAAGTGAGTACTGTCAAGATCCCCGCCAACCACTAATCTTGGACGAATTTTTGCAGCCGGTGAAGGAGTTTCACTTACAAAATTTTCATTATTTGAACTAGGGTTTAAATCTTTTTCAAAGCCTGTTGCAATAATAGTTATTTTTACATAATTTTCAGGTAGTGAATCATCAGTTGAAGTACCAAATATTACATCAGCTTCTTCATGAGCACTCTCTTGAACTACTATCATAGCTTCAGATGTTTCTATCATCGGAAAATTCGGATGCATATGAAAATGTACTAAAACACCCATTGCGCCATTTATTGAGATATTGTCAAGAAGAGGGGACTCTATAGCAGCTTTGATAGCTTCATAAGCTGCGTTTTCACCCTCATGCTCTCCTACACCCATAAGCGCCATGCCTTTATGACTCATTACTGTTTTTAAATCGGCAAAGTCAAGATTTATATCATTGTCACCGCTTGAGAGAATAACTCCGGCTGTTCCGCTGACAGCTTGTGCCAAAACACTGTCAACTATTTTAAAACTATCTTTGATTCCAAGTCTTCTATCAATAATGGAGAGTAGTTTGTCATTAGGAATAACTACAATAGAGTCACTCTCTTTTTTTAGCTCTTCTAATCCGGCTATAGCAAGCTTTAGTCTCTTTGGCGCTTCAAACATAAAAGGTTTTGTGACAATTGAAATTGTTAAAGCATCTACCTCTTTAGCAATTTTTGCAATAACAGGAGCAGCACCTGTTCCTGTTCCGCCGCCAAGACCGGCAGAGATAAATACAATATCAGCACCCTCTAAAGCTTTTTTAATTTCATCATAATTTTCTAGTGCAGATTCTTTCCCAATTTCTGGTTTCATTCCTGCACCGAGACCTTTTGTCAGCTTTGCCCCGATTTGGATTTTACTTGCACCATTTGTATCATTTAAAGCTTGTGCATCGGTATTTATCATAATCATCTCTATGCCAGTTACACCCTCTTTGATCATATGACCAATCATGTTGCCGCCGCCGCCGCCGACACCAACAGCTACGATTCTTGCTCCATTTAAACTACTAGCTTCTTCAATCAAAAATGGTTCCATAATCTCTCCTTAAAATAACTGGGTTGCCCAGTTCCAAAATTTACTAAATACACCGGCTTCATCTTCTTTTTTGCTTTTTTTCAGTGAAAGCGTCACTATTCCTTCTTCTTTTTCATCATTTTGTGAATGAGGAATCGGAATATCAGGCTCATCAGCAAGATTGATTCTGCTTTCATGCGTCAGCATCTCATTTGAGTGTCTAACTCTTTTGTTTACATCTATTTCATACTGTGTATATGGAGATGCTGCATACATAATAAGACCTATGGCACTTGAATATTCCGGAGAACGGAGATTGTCAAAAAGACCATCCATCTCTTTAGGTTTTGCAAGACGAACAGGAACAGATCCAAAAGTTGCTACTGCTAATTCTCTTATTCCATCCATTTGAGAAAATCCGCCTGTCAAAACTATACCCGCACCAATTTTATCTTTGAGCCCGCTGTTTTCTATAAACTGAGCTAAAATCATTAAGGTCTCTTCAACTCTAGCATAAATTACATTATGTACTACTTCAAGAGAGACTTCATGTGTTGTATTTTCATCACCGATTATAGGAAGTTCTATTAAATCATTGCTGGGAGTTAAAAGCGAACCATATTTTAATTTTACACTTTCAGCAATATTAAGTGGTGTATGAAGTGCCATAGAGAGATCACTTGTTACATGATTGGAACCAACTCCTAAAAAATCATTATATCGCACAGAGTTGCCAGAGTGAATAATAATATTGCTGGTATTTCCTCCCATATCAATAACAGCAACACCCAACTCTTTTTCATCATCATTAAGTGTAGCGATTGAAGAAGCATAACCGTTTAAAACAATATTTTCAACTTCGACACCGGCTCCACGAACTGCTTTTTTTAGATTGTTTAGATTTGATTTTTGTGTTGTTATAATATGTGTGTTAACTTCAAGTCTTGAAGCATTCATTCCAAGAGGATCTTCAATGTAGTCCTGATCATCAGCTTTAAAGTTATAAGGAAGAGCGTGGAGTACTTCATACTCATTTGGAATATTTGCGTTATAAAGAGAGGTTTGCATAACTCTTTCTATCTCTTTAAAACTAACCTCTTTGTTTTGAATATTTACGATACCGCTGGAGTTTAAACTTTTTGTGTAAGCGCCTGAGATAGAGACTATAGCAGTTTTTACTTCGCTGCCTGAAACCCTTTTGGCATCATTTAATGCAGTTTTTATAGATCTTGAAGCAAGTTCTATATTTGTAATACTTCCCTTTTTAAGACCCTGTGCTTTGCAGGTTCCGGCTCCTGTTATAGCTATGGAGTTGTCATTAGCAATTTCAGCGATAATTGCACATATCTTCGTTGAACCTATATCTATGGCTAAAACAGTTCTGCTCAATTTATAATCCTTCGATAAAAATCTCGGTTTTGTATTTGTTTTGTAAGTTTTTAATCAAACCTTCATTAAACATTGTAGCTTTTAATTTGGCAATCGGATTGTTTTTTTCACTTAAAGTATTGTTGAGAAGTTTTTGTTCAAGTATGTTATACATAACAATTTTTCCGCTTTTTATAGGAACAAATCCTCTTTTTTCTTTTGCGCCAAAAAGTGTGTTTAAAAATTCAACTGCCTCTTCTGTGCTTAACTCTGTAAATTTACTATAATCATTTCCTGTTATAAAATCTGTTGTTTTGCCTTTAAATGTAGAGAATGATTTTTTCGCCATCTCTAGCAATTTTTCTCTTTTTTGTTGATCAACATAGAGAGACATAACCTCGCTTTTTGCATCTTCATAACTTTTTGTTTTTGATGGGTTTACATTTATAAGTTCAAAAGTTATATAGTCTTCTCCAACCATAACAGGCTTTGAAAATGGAGATGACGATGTTAAATTTGACACTATATCAAAAGCATCTTTGTTAAATGGATTGTTTGAAGCTGAGATGGTAGAACTCTCTATAGTAACATCTTTTAGTTCACCTTTTTTATAAGCTATATATGTTCTTAAAGCCTCTTTCTTAGTCTCTTTTGCATTTAACTCTTCTTTGATTTTATCTTTAGCAGCATCTAAAGAGAGTATTTTTCCATCTTTATCTTTAAAGTGAAGTTTGTTTTCATTGTAGTACTGGCTAAGTGTTGCATCATCATACTCTTTTGAAATTTTAGGTTGTTTTATAAACTTGATATCATAACTTATCTCAGTCATAAAATCGTTTTGCATTTTTTCCCAAAAAGGTTTTATCAAGCTGTCTGAAGTATCAATTTTTATTTGATCTGCATTTAAAATTTTGTACTCTATTTTATCAGAGATACCCGTCGCGGTATTTAATATATTTAGCTCACTCTCTTTAACTTCAACAGGAAAAAGGCTAAGTGTTTTTTTGATTAAGAGCTCTTTTCTTATATCATTTTCATACTCTTTAACACTCAAATTGTTTCTTAAAAGAATCTCTTTATATGTTTCTGAATCAAAAACGCCCTCTTTAAAGAAAAATTCTTTTGTTTTTATCTCATTTAGAAGCTCAGTGTCGTTTATTTGCAAATCATAAGATTTTGCTAAATTTAATATAAGAGCCTGTTGTATTAAATATTGAAGAGCTTGAGATTG